>CAYUIS010000044.1:8836-34831 GCA_964444825.1 uncultured Anaerolineales bacterium
CGTCAGCACAACGTACTTCAGCGTCTATGGGAATATCCATCGTTATTTCCTCCTTTGGGTTGGGCAGTGGACGGGACTCAAGCCGCGCGATCAAGCGCTCAATGTGCTCTTGCCCCAGCTTCGCAGCCGGAATGCGACAAGCAGCAGCAAGACCCCGGCGATGATGGCATATATCCCAATCATCAGCACCATCGCCAGCGCGCCTGCACCGGGTGCAATCAACAGGATCAAACCGAACAGGAGGGCGAAGATGCCCTTCAGGATTAGGAGCCACTCGTTGCTGACCTCCCGGCGCAAGACCACGGCGGCCGCGATTTCGACGACGCCCACGACTAGCGCGCGAGCAGCGATAAAGTAGACCAGTATGATCGCCGTCAAACCGGGAAAGACAAAGGTAAGGACCCCGAAAACCACGCCGGCCAAGCCGGAAAGCAGGAACCACCACCACGTTCGATCGTGCTTGCGATTGATGGTGGCGCTCACGGCGCTAAGGACCCCATCCAGCAGCGCGTACGCGCCAAAGAACAGGATCAAGACCTCCAAGGTGATGCCAGGCCATATGAGCGTCAGGATGCCGAAGAGAATCGCCGCCAGACCACGCAGGGCCATGGCCCACCAGGCACGAGCCAGTAACTTGACCATCTTGTACCTCCTTGGTATTTGAGACCATATGCTGACGAAACACGCCGTTGTTCGGTCGCCTTTGTTTTTTGGATCGCAGTCGACCTCATCCATCGTGACCCAGAAAGCTGCTGAGTGACATCGCTCAATATGCTACCTCCTTAGGCGCAGTGAATTGCCCACGACGAGCAAGCTACTGGTCGCCATCGCCGCCGCGGCGATGACCGGACTGATGACCCCCAGGGCCGCTAGCGGTACTGAGACCAGGTTGTAGGCAAAAGCCCAACCCAGGTTCTGCAGGATAGTCCGCCGCGTGCGCCGGGAAAGCGCGATGAGCCACGGGATCAGGGTCAGGTCGGGGCGCGTGAGCACCACGTCTGACGTCTCCCCCGCCACATCGGTGCCGCCCGACACGGTGACGCTTAGGTCGGCCTGGGCTAAGGCCGGAGCGTCGTTCACCCCGTCGCCAACCATCGCCACCCGCTCTCCAATAGCCTGCCACTCCTGGATCCGCGTCGCTTTCTCCGCAGGGGAGCAGTGGCCCTCATAGTCCTTCAACCCCAACTCGGCTGCGATGGCCTCGGCGGTGGCTGGATGATCGCCAGAGAGCATCACCGGCCGAATCGCCGCTTCCTCCAGTCGATGCAGCGTCTCCTGCGCTGTGGGGTTCGGCTCATCGCGCAGAGCGATGAACCCAGCCACGTCCGCGCCCCAACCTACCCACACGACGGTCTCGCCCCGCTCGGCGCGTGCCTGGGCCTGGGCAGCCAACGGCGTACGACCGTCCACCCCCACGAAGCGTGCCGATCCGACCATCACACGCCACTCGGCCCGTCCCAACACACGAGCGCTGGCCCCCAGCCCGCGTAGGGACTGGAACTCCCCGGCTTCCAGGAGCGGGCCCGGGCAAGACTCGACGATCGCCCTGGCCACGGGGTGCTCCGAATACTGCTCCACGGCCGCAGCCAGACAGAGCAACTCGTTCTCCTGGGATGGCGCCCTGGGATCAGCGACGGCCGCCATCACCGCCATCTGCCCGCAGGTCAGTGTGCCGGTTTTGTCGAACACGACGCGCTGGATCCGCGCCGCGGTCTCCAAGGCGACCGGGTTGCGTGCCAGGACACCAGCGCGAGCGGTGCGGCCCAGCGTGATGGCCAACGCCAGCGGCGTGGCCAGGCCCAATGCGCAGGGACAGGCCACTACGAGCACCGCTACTGCCGCCAACAAAGCCTGGGGACCGCTGCGACCGGCCAATGACCAGCCCAGCGCGGTGAGGATCGCCACACCCAGGATGCCGATGGCAAAGTAGGCGGCGGCTCTATCCGCCAGGCGCTGAATGGGCGGTTTGGCAGACAGCGTCTCCTCGACCAGTTGCGTGATGTGGGCCAGCCGCGTCTCCTTTACCGGCCGCGTGACGCGGGCCGTCAGGGCGGCGTCGGTCACCACCGTCCCTGCATAGAGCGTATCGCCGGGCACCTTGTCCACTGGCACCGACTCGCCCGTGAGCAGCGATTCGTCAACCGCTCCATTGCCTTCCAGGATCTCGCCGTCAACCGGTACCCGCTCCCCTGGCTTGACCAGGATCGTGTCGCCAGGAGCTAGGGCGCTGGCCTGGATCTCCTGCCAGCCGCCGTCCGCGCGGCGCCAGGCATTGTCGGGCTGCAGCCTCAGCAAATTGCGAATGTCCTTTCGCGCCCGGGCGCCGCCCAGCGTCTCCAGGTAGCGACCCACCATGATGAACGTGGTGATCATCGCCACCGAGTCAAAGTACGCCTCTCCAGTGCCGGTCAGCGTGACGTAGGCGCTGTAGCCGTAGGCTGAGAGCGTGCCCAGCGAGACCAGCGTGTCCATCGTGGCGGTGTGTGCGCGCAAGGCCCGCCATGCGCCCTGCAGGAACGACCGCCCGCCGAACAACACGGCCGGCGTCGCCAATGCCCAGACCAGGACTTGCAGTTTGCGCACTTCCGGGGCGTTGAGCTGCCCGGCCGCGTAGAGCGGGTAGAGCTGGACCAGGTAGAGAAGCATCACCTGCATACCAAAGCCCGCAGCGACGATCAGTTGCAGCAGCGTGCGTTCCTGCTGTCGCTCGACGCGCTGTTCGCCGGGATCGGTCAGCAGGCGCGGCCGGTAGCCCAATCTGTCGAGGGTTTCTAGTACAGCCGATGGGTCTATCTGCGTTGGGTCGTACTGTATTCGCCCTCGCTCGGCGGCGAAGCTGACGTCTGCGCTCCTGACACCGGGCTTGTGGCGCAGGACCTGTTCGGCGGCGGCGGCGCATCCAGCGCACCACATGCCTCCCAGTGAGAAGTAGGCGGTCTGGCCTGGATCCAGAATCACTTTCGTGAGACTCGGGCGTTGAGGTTTCGGCCTAAGCAGCACATGGTCGAGCATGTCATTTTCCCGTGCCACCTGGTAAACACGCGCGCAGCCTTCGCAGCAGAAGTGCTTCTCCTCACCGTCGAAGGCGCGGACAACCGGACGGCTATCGGTCTTCAAGCCACACAGGTCGCAGGTTTCTACCCGGTCTACCAGATTACCAATCCTCCCAACTGCAGATGGGGCACCGCCCCCAACGTCGCCAACCCTCGCAGCGCCAACTGCAGGCCGGCGACTATGATCAGGATACCGGCAACCCGGGTCAGTGTCTGTCGAACGTGGACGCTCAATGCCCCTGCACCCATTCCGACTATGAGCAACGCAGGTATGGTGCCGATGCCGAAAAGCGCCATACCCAGCGCGCCCGGCAGCGACCCGCCAATAGAAGCGGCGATCAGCAAGGCGCTGTAGACCAGGCCGCACGGCAGCAGACCGTTGAGCGCGCCGAGCAAGGCCACGCCTAGAAGACCTCCCTGCTGGAGCGCCCGGCCCATCGCCCGGCTCATCCAGTCCCCCGTCTTCTCCAGTCGACCCAGGGGCAACCATCCCAGGTAGCCCAGCCCGAAAAGCACGACGATCAGCCCCAAGAGCAGGCTGACGATGCCGGCAACGAGGCTCAACTGGCTGCCCATTCCCAACAGAGAACCAACTCCGCCCACAATCGCGCCGAGAAGGGCATATACGACGATGCGGGTTCCGTGGTACAGTAGATGATAGGGTGTTCCCGCCAGACCCCTGGCCCTCAGTTGGACGCCGACCATCACTACCAGCGGGCCGCACATTCCTAGGCAGTGCCCCAGGCTGCCTAAAACGCCACTCAACAGCAGGATGCCGTACACGCCAGTGCTCAGGTCCACCTCGTATCCTCCGCGATCACTTTGTGCGCGATAGGTAGTCGTGACCCTGTGGCTTTATTGGTGTGTATGATGCCACCCGTCATCTCGATAGCGCGGGTACCGTACGTGACAAGCCGCGTGGCGTGGGTCACCATCAGGATCGTTATACCTGTCGTGGCGTGGACTTTCTGGAACAGCTCCATGATCTCCTTCTCCGTCTGCTCGTCCAGATCACTGGTTGGCTCATCGGCGAGCAATATCTCGGGCTGGTTGATCAGCGACCGGGCAATCACTACCCGTTGCTGTTCTCCAGCCGAGAGATGCCGGGGGTAGGCCGCAGATCTGCCTGATAACCCCACTGTTCGCAGCAACGTGTCTGCTCGCTCCGTAACATCGGGCTCCCGGCGGTTGGACCCAAAGGTTGTGGGTAGGACGACGTTCTCCAGGACGTTCAGGGACGGAAGCAAGCTGGGAAACTGGAAGACGAATCCGATCGTCCGATTGCGCCACAGCGAGCGCTGTCTATCCGGTATGCGCCAGATGTCGGCGCCATTCCACGCAACCCGGCCTGCAGTGGGCCTGGTCAGGCCAGCTACCAGGTTGAGCAGCGTGGTCTTGCCCGCGCCGGACCGCCCGGTGATGACGAGGCACTCACCACGCCCAACCTCGAGGTCTATCCCGTGCACGGCGGTGATGGCAGCCTCCTCGCTGGTGGCATATGTCTTGCTCACCTGGCTGAGTGATATCATTGCGCCTACTCCCTCATCGCTATGGCCGGGTCTTGATAGCTGATCCGCAGGGCAGGGAGCAGGACAGCCAGAGTGACGCCGATCAACGCTCCGGCGAGACCCTCCCCAACCAGGGCCATAAGCGAGGGCCAGGATGGGTACAGGAAAGAGCCCTCCAGAGAGGCCACGATCAGGTTTCGAAAGAGATAGATCCCCAGTGCAGCCAGCACAGTCCCGGTGGCCCCGCCTCCCACGGTGAGGATTATCGCCTCGGCCAGCAGAGATCGCAGGATTCCCTCACGGGTAGCACCCAGGGCACGCATAACGCCGATCTCCCGCCGACGCTCGTTGGCGGCCATGGAAAAGACCAGTCCGATGAGCACCAGCGACAGAACCGAAGTGGTGCTCAAGATGACCAACATACTCTGAAGAAGGCTCGAAATCTGCTTGCGAAAGGTCTGAAAGAGACCTGAACTGGGAATGGCAGTCACTCCCGGTATGTCGTGCATAATCTGCAGTGCCACCAGTCGGGGATCTGTCTCCGGTGCCACCTTGGCCAGAGCTACCGAAATGCTATCGGGAGGAATCGCCAAGGGCTGTATGGCCTTGGTGAGCGAGACCTCGGCCACCTTTTGCGCTGTCTCGAAGGTAAAGAACAGGGCTGTGTCCAGGCCGGTGCCGGTACGTTCCAGGTTGCCGCTTAGGGCAATCTCGTATCCGTAGATCCGGATGTTCTCCTCCCCATAGGGCACGAACACATCGCTTCCGCCGATAGCTTCCCCCAATCCCAACTCGTGTCCCAGGTGTTCGCCCAGCCAGGGTGTGATCGTGAAATCCGTGTGCGGGTCAAAGGCCATCAGGAACATCTCGGCAGAGCAGCACGGAGCGTTGGCCAGCGAGGCGAGGTAAAGCTGCGGGGAAACCACGGCCACTCCTGGGATGCCCGCGATCTTGGCCAGATTCCCCTGGGGCATCCAGGCCTTCGCCGGTCTGCCCATCAGCAGGGCGGTCTCTACCTGGGTTTCTGTCCCTTCCGGAATGATAACGAGATCCGCCCCCAACCTTTGTTGCACCCGCCAGAGACTGTCTCGAGCACCCCGGACGATCAGCACGGTGGAGAACAAAAGGCCTGCCATCACCAGGACGCTCAGAAACACAATCCAGCTCCTGGAGGCGCTTCCCGCGATGTTTCGCCACGCTAACCGGAGAATGCTCATCGAGCCTACTCCGCCTTCCTCTCCGAGATCACCAGACTGACCAGGCTGATACCGATCACCAGGATCCCTGCGAATATCAGAGCGGGTTTCATCACCAGGTTACAGGAAGCGCCGGGGTGTTGGCACACACCGATAAGCCAGGTCGGGAGCAAGATCACCATTCCGCCCAAGATGGCGCCGACGAGCGTAAGGGCTCGCAGGGCCTCCTTCTGCTTGCTGAATGCCATCAGCAGCCCCACGGCAAGAAGAGGAATGGCCACAGCAAGCGAAGCACGCGCGGTCCAATAACACTTCATCGGGACTTGGCGACCATTCTCCAGGGTCAGGGCTTTCCCATCGTATTGACAGTTGAAAAAGTAGGGTAGAACGCCAATCAGGATGGCCAGTATCACAATCAGAGCAGCCGAGATTTTCAACGTACACCTCCTCATGTTATTATGCGCATCATTTAGTGGCGAGATAAAAGGTCAGTTGCTCACTCACGCCTGCAAGCGACACATCGGCGTCGATCTGCCATGCCCCGGCCATGGTAAAGATCGTTTGCGCCCGGTAGACGCCAGGCTCATCCTCGGTTGCCTCGGGCCTGTTGGGCGGCATGCTGACACAACTGGGCATCGTCAGGTCAAAGCGCACCTTGGCCCCTGAGACCGGTTGGCCACCGGCGTCGTGTAGCGTCAATTCCAGCGTGGCGTCCCTCATCGGAACAGGAGGATAGGGAAAGACGACCAGCGTCGCTGTCAGCGAGTCCGTCTCTTGGGTCAAGCTCACTGGCGAAGCCGTCTTGCCGCAACTGCTCAGTGCCAGCAGATGCACGAGACATAGCAGCATGACGATCACACGTCTCCCCATGGACAGCAACCAATGAGCTACAGAGAATCCGCCGGGGTCCCAAAGCCATAATCGTCCTGGGGTGGGGGGCGAGTTGTAAACTCGCCCCCACTCCGCTCCCGACCAGAATAGCTCAGGCCACCTCGTCATAGATGCGCACAGTCAGATCCTCCAGCGCCACGTGCGGTTCAAACTCCGTCAAGACTTTGTTCTCAGCCAGGGAGAATTTACGATGTGCCTCCAGATCGTCCCAGGCATCCCAAACGCTCTCGACGACGAGGTGCGTTCTGTCGGACAGATCGAGCGAGTACATCGCCCGCGAGCTGATGTGACCGGGCTCGTTGGGCAGGAGCACGCGCAGATAACCTAGGACGCGCTCCAGGGAGGCGCCGATCTGCAGCTCATCCATCTGGTCTGGACGAATGTTGAAGCTGACTTCGTAGATGTACGCCATGGCTCACCTCCTATCGCTGCGTCCAGTTCAGAATCAGATAGATCAACCACCACAGCAGGACGCCCGGCAGTGCGAGTCTGACCAGCGGTGGCAGTCCGCCGCCCGCCTCCTCGATCTGCCCGGCAAAGCTGTCGATGTACCCGTCGGGGCGGATCTCCTCATGCACGGACTCGTCATCCCCGTCCCGGTGGCCGCTGCTGCCCGGCAATACCCTGGAGCGGTGCGGCAGGGCGACGATCACAGCGAACAGGAGCAGGACCGCAGCTCCGAGGACGACGCTGACAATCTGGGGGTAGAGTTCCAACACGTTCTGTGTCATGACAGCCCTCCTTCCCGGCCCGGCCACGGTGCCGGTTCAATCTCTTCCAGCATCTTGTACTTGGCCGCTTCTACATCACGGAACTGGCCGCTCGTCCAACCCCACAGCAGGAAGACAACACCGGTCAACGGGACGAAGACCATCCACCCTACGACGATCCACATGGCAAGAGGCATCATTGTCCACCTCCACTGGGGAACAGGCTCTCGACGTACGTGGTGATGTCCCAGATATCCTCCTCGGCAAGGATCCAGTTGAAGGGACCCATGACGCCGTCCGGGACGCCATCCCAGATGCGCCAAAAGATGTAGGCGGTCTCCATGTTGCCGGACAAGGGGGCCAGGCTTCCGCTGGGCGCGCCCGTCGTGCCGACGCCGTTCCCCTGCCCCTTGTCGCCGTGGCAGGTCGCGCAGTAGGTGGCGTACAGGTCCGCGCCGTGCGTGACCGAGATCACGTGGCCCTCCCCGATCCAGTTGTCCTGGCTGAGGGTCAGAAATTGTGGAGCGATGCTGCCATCGTCGACGCTGGCCGCCTGCGGCCGGCCCATGAGGAAGGCATCGATGACATAGCGGATGGCATCCCAGCGCTGCGCTTCGGGCAGGAACTCGCCCCAGGTGGGCATCGCCGAGTCTTGCACGCCGAACGTCACCCGGCTGAACAGCTCGCCCTCGGACAAGGCACGCACGTCTTGGTCCGTGGCGAGAGCAGCCGGCTTGACATCCAGGTACTGGCCGTCCCACCCCGCGCCATCGCCAGCCAGGCCGTGGCAGTGCGCGCAGGTGGTCATATAGAGCAACCGCCCTCGCTCAAAGGAGGCGCTTTCCGGCATCGCCTGGTCGAGGTAGATGGCGGGATAAGCCTGTGTTCCTGTGATCTGTGGGCGTTCTTCGGTCTGTGTGAAATTGACCCGGATATAGTGGACTACCTTCCAGCGGTCCGCCTCCGAGTACTGCAGCTTCCAGGCAGGCATCGAGCTCCAGGGCAGCCCTTCGCTGATCCGCCAAAAATAGTCCGAGTCCGTGTAGCTCGGGTTCTGCAGGGTGCCATAGTTGCCGTCGCTAAAGTCGGGGGGAGAGGGCTGTAAACCCTCGCGATAAGGGCCCTCGCCCCGCCCCGAGTCACCGTGACAGACCATGCACTCGCGGATAAAGATGTGCTTGCCCGCTTCCAACACCTCCACGGTCAGCGGTTCGGGGTTGGTCAGGTTCGCGTACGCGCCGCTGGGGTCGCCCTCGTCGGGATCGCGCATCTTCGGCCGGGCAAAGATCTGCTGGACGTAGCGGATCACCTGCCAGCGCTCCTCCTCGCTCAAGCTGGCTTTCCAGGTCGGCATCAATGTGCCGGGTACGCCTTCCGACACATGCCAGAACCATTGGTCGTCGGGCATGCTGCGGTACGGCTCCTGCTTGAGATCGGCAGGCGTGACCGACATAGTGCCGCCGTAGGAACCAAGGCCATTGCCCGCGCAGCCGTGACAGGTCAGGCAGTACTGGACGTACAGCTCCTTGCCGTCCTGGAGGCCTGCCGCCTGCCACGTCGCCCAGCCCTGTGACTGATCTGCGGCGACAGGCGTCATGGGTGGCGAGTGGATCGGATCGGTCGTGCCGGCATAGTCGTCCGGGGGCAGGATCATCCGCGCCTGCGCCACGCGGTCTCCCAGCGCAAAAAGGTAGGCGGCGATGGCCTCCATGTCCTCCTGCGACATGAACGCAAAGCTGGGCATGATCGACAGCGGCGAGAACTGGCGCGGGTATTTCAGGTGCTCGATCTCCCACATTTCGGAGCGCTTGCGCCCGAGATACGACAGGTCCGGCCCGGTGCGCTCTGAGCCCAGGATCACCGGGCTGTCGAAGACATAGCTGCCCCCCTCCGAGACCGGCCCCATAGCCGTATCCTCGGCGCGCACGTACTGGGTGTGGCAGTAGTTGCAGCCGTTGGAGTAGAACAGCTCGCGGCCCCGCTCCTGCTCCGGCGTGTAGGGATGAGCGATGGTGGTCTGCGGAGGGTTCCAAACCAGGCTGGGGATAAAGACCACCACGGCCACGACGGCGAAGAAGACGATCACCCCGCCAAAGACGATTACTCTGAACGTCATTTTCATCGTAGCACCTCCACCTGTCCGACCGCCGCCGGGGCAATCGGCGCTTCCAATGGCAGTGTGGGCTGCGCCACCGGCCTGCGTCGCGCCACGGTAGCGAAGAGGTTGAAGGCGAACAGCATAAAGCTCAGGACGATCAACGCCCCACCCGACGCGCGCAGCGCCATGTACGGCCGCAGCCCTGGCAGCACGCTCCAAACGGGCAGCCCCTGGTGCAGCCAGGCCGTGCCCTGCACCAGGCCGATCAGGCTGAAGCCGATGAAGAAGAACGAGAACCCGGTGACGTACACGCTGTACTGGACGTTGGCCAGCGTCCGGCTATAGAGCCGGCACTTGAAGATGCGCGGAATGGCGTAATACATCCCGCCGATGACCGTCGAGGCTGAGAAGAACATCAAGGCCAGGTGCGCATGCGCGGGCACGTACTGCGTGAAGTGGGTCAGCACGTTGATGCCGCGCAAGCTCTGGTGTGAGCCCTGGTAGGAAACGAGTATGTAGGCGGCCCATCCAGTGACCACGAAGCGTAGGGGGGCGCTGGAGAAAACACGGTTCCAGTTGCCACGCAAGGTCAGGAAGATGTTCATCATAAACGCCACCACCGGCAGGATCATGCCGATGCTCTCGGCCACGGCCACGGTCTTCAGCCAATAGGGGATGGGTGCCCACTCCAGGTGATGCGAGCCCACGCCGGTGTAGAAAAAGATGACGCCCCAGAAGCCGATCAGCGACAGAAAGTGGCTGTACAAGGGGGTGCGGGTCTCTTTGGGCACCACGTAGTAGATGACGGGCAGCAGTCCGGTCGTAAACCACAGGCCCAGGACGTTGTGGCCGTAGAACCAGTTGAAGATGGTGTCATTGATGCCGGTCACGGCACCGACGGGCGGATTCCACATGACGTTGCCGATAAAGTACAAAAGCGGCATCCAGATCAGGCTGCCGCTGATATACCAGAGGGAAACATACATCTTGGGTTCGACGCGGTGGGTGATGGTCATGTACAAGTTGACCATATTCAGGATCAAGACGAGCATCACGCCTACATCGACGAGCCAGATGAACTCGGCATATTCCCGGCTCTGGGTGTGAGCGGTGAGCAGGCCGACGATGCCGACCGCCACCGCCAGGTTCCAGAGGAGCACGGTGAGGTTCCCCAGCCGCTCGCTCCACAGGCGGCGGCCCGCCAGCCGGGGGACGATGTAGAGCCACAGGCCCATCATCCCGCCTGAAAGAAAGGCGAACATCACCGTGTTGGTGTGCGCCTGGCGAACGCGGCTGAAGACGAGCCACGGCACGCCCCGGAACAAGTCGGGAAAGACGAACTCGGTCGCCAGCGTTAGCCCCATCAGTACCCCAACCACGATCCAGGCGGCGGCTGACAGCATAAAGTTGACGCTGGCGCTATTCTCCCGGCTAAAACTCGACATACGATACCTCCTTGATTATGCCGCTTCTATGTTGTTTTGAGCAGCGTGCTGGCTCTACGCTGCCTGCACCAAGAATCGCCAGTTATGTGTCCCTACACACCACCTCCTCTCTGTAGCGCGCCAGGCAGTTCAGTTCCCGCTGTGGAACCGCTCTGCCTCTTCTTCCATTTCGGCCAGCCTCGTGTAGTAGTCGGGAAACTCGTTCAGGTGAGCCAGCGCGATCTTGCCGGTCAGTATCGGGTCGTCATCAGTCACGTTGGTCGCTGGATCCACGGTGCCGTGCTCCAGCTCAACATCGAGACCCATTCGAAACTGCTCGACGTCAAACTCGCTCCAATCAATTCCCAGGGTTTCCCCAATTCCCTGAGCGTCTTCGGTGGTGAAACGCTTGCTCTCTGTCATTGTGACCTCCGGATCGTTCAAGATTGTGTTCGCGTAACCGCGCGCAGGAAGTGGAAACAGCGCGGGCACCCGTGCTTTCTTCACCCCTCGCCAGGCGTTCCGGTATCAGTTTTCAGCGCTGGAAAGCCGACGATTTCAAACGTTGCCGACGCCACGGTGATATCGGCCTCTGACTCAAAGTGTTGTAAAAGCTCGTGGTGGAGTTGCCCCTTGATCTTGCGACGCTCCTGTGCCGCCACGATATAGCGCAACGTCAATTCAATCCAGTTGTCGGTCATGACGATGTAGAGCGTGGGTTCCACGGTTGCCTCGTGCACTGGGTAGCGTTTCACCAGGTCGCGGAGCTGGGCTTGCGCCTGCGCCTGCAGGTGGGAGGTATACTCTCGACCGTGTTCCACCATGAGCTCTCCCGCACGCCGCCAATCGCTGTTGTACGTGATAGGAATCACGATCTCATCCCAGAGATAGTGCCAATGCTGCGTATAATTATACACCGGATCCGAGAAGACGACACGATTGGCGACCGTGACGACGCGGCCCGTGTATTGGTCGGCACGGACCCACTCGCCGATCTCCATGACCGTCGTGCGCAGCATGCCGATGTCTAGCACATCCCCTGTCACATCCCCAATCCGCACCCGGTCGCCTATCTGATAGAGGCTTCCGGTGACAATGTTCAGATAGCCGGCAAAGGAACCGATAACCTCCTGCGAGGCGAAGGCGATCCCTGCCCCCAGGATGCCCATGGCCACGGTGAAATTGCTGCCAAAGCCTAGCCAGATGAGCAGAATGACGACGCTGCCGGCAAGCAGCACCGAGTTGCGGACTAGCATATAGACGGTATGCATGTGGGCTGGATCTTTGACCCTCGCTTTCAACAGATTCAGGACTAGGCGGTTGACCACCAACGTGAGCGCTAAGGTCATCAGTGAAAAGACGAGTTTCAGAATGATGTTCACGTAAGCTGCTGGCAATTGGGGCATCCTCGACCTCCTTCATAGTCAAATACGCTGACAAGGATTGTGCAGATCCATCGTTCATCCGTGGACGTTCACCAGTGTCCCAACGTTGGCCCAATTGAACAACCACTCCGCCGCATCGGTGGGCAAGTTCACGCAGCCGTGGCTCATCGGGTGGCCAAAGTTGCCGTGCCACCAGACGCCGTGAAGGCCATATCCCTGGTAAAAGTACATCACGTACGGAACATCCTTCAGGTAGTACCCCGGCCCCGACATATCGTCGTAGCGCAGCTTGATCCAGATGCGGAACTGCCCCTCCACGGTAGGCGTGTTGGGGAGGCCGGTGGAGGCCAGTGTGGTGTAGACTGGGGATTGCCCTTCGTAGGCAGTGACCCGCTGCTGTGCCAGGTCCACGTCGATCCAGCGCGCCTCGTCAATCTGCGAGGGCGGAGCCGCTGTGGGAATAGATTCCGGACTGGAAGGGACCGGCGTTGGGGGCGGCGGCACCTCCGGCACACTGTCCGTATCATAAGCGGCGACAAACTGACCGGCAACCCAGGCTGAGGCGCCGCCGTACTCAATCTGCCACCAATCGCCGTATCGGCCGATGACCGAGGCCTGCGCACCAGGGTCGAGCTGTCCCAGCCGTGCGAAGCTGGCGCCCGGACCGTCGCGGACGTTCACTGCTTCTGCCCCGGCCACGACAGTGGGTCCGGCCGGCGCTGGCGGCAAAGCCCCGGGCGAAGGCGTCAGTTGTATCTCCGGCACATCTTCCACGTTCCGAGCGGTGACGACCGGGGCGGCAATCCAGGCCAGCGTGCCATCATACTCGACCTGCCACCAGTCGCCGTAACGACCGGCCACCGGCACCTCCGTGTCCGGATCGAGATGCGCCAGGCGTGGGTGGTTGGTTCCAGGTCCGCTGCGCACGTTTGCCCCATCGGCCCCGACCACGACCGTCGCGGGGATCGGCGTCGGCGTCGCCGGAATCGGCGTCGGCGGTAGCCGCGTAAGAACAGGGGTGGGCGTTGTCAAAGCGACGGCCGGCTCAAACGTCACCAGCGATGCAATGATCTCATCGGCCTCCGTCTGCAGGACTGCCGGAATGTCAACGGCGTCGTAATCGGCGGCAAAGTCCTCCAAGAAGATGAGGAACACCCGGTCGCCGGCGTATATCCGGTCCATGTCGTTGTATATCACGGCCTTGACCTTTCCCTCACGTTCAAGCAGCGCTCTGGGCAAATCTCGTCCAAGGAACTTGACGGTGCCTGCAGGTACCACGGCGCCCGGGGGAAGCTCGGCTGGACAGCAGATGTTAGGCTCTTCAGTAGCCTGTCTGTACCCGAGGGTCAACCGCAGCCTCCCCTGTCTGAGGCTGACAAAGTTCTGCCCCTCTCTGAGCACCCAGGCGGGCGGGTACCGGAAGGAAAAACCATCGCCCGCCCTGGCGTAGCTGGCCCAGCCAGCATGCTCGTCGGGTGGCGCTGGCGACGCCGGGATCAACTCGAACGACCCGACGACCCGATCCGCCTCGGCCTGCAGGGCCGCCGGAATATCGACGGCCCCGTAATCGCAGTCCAGGTCAAACTCGCTCAAGCATTCGTCGGCGTCAACGTTTCGCAGGCTGATGCCGAACGTCAGGTCGTCTGCCTGCACCAGCCCACCGGGAGTCTGGTAGCTCACTCCCTTCACTCTGCCCTGATCCACCACCACGTCCCTGACCAGTTCCTGCCCCAGGAAGGTCACCCCGCCCCCGGTTTCCCGGTTGCCCACTGCCCTGTACTGCACGATGACGGCATCCTCGGCAGCGCGTTTGACCTGGACGACCAGCCTGAGCATCTCCCATCTGAGCCTCACAACGCTAGGTTGAGTCCCGGCAGATGGGATTTCCTGGACCGACCAGGAGGCCGGGTAGTGGAAGGAAAAACCGTAGTCGGCGTTGGTGTAGCTGGTCCAACCTGGATAGTCATCCGTCATCGAGAGAGACGGGCGCGCCGTGGCAGCAGGTGTTACAGATTGTTCCGTCGGAGACGTGGTTGGGGTTGGGGTTGGCGAGGGCCGAACCAAGGTCGAGCTACAGGCAGCCAAAAACACGGCAACTGCCAGTCCCGGAATCGACAATCTCACCTTTATACTCATGTAGCAGGTTTCCTTCGTGACCCGGCAGATCCACCTCAGATCCTGCACTCCCACCAACTCCGCGCTCCGGGGCAGTAGCGCAGCACAATATCCACAAACTCCTCCACCTGTTCCTCCACGTAGAATGGCGCGCCGTCGCACACCTCTGTAGTGAACTCCGCCATCTCAATCTCGTCCAGGTCCAAGAGCCAACTCCAAGGTGCGTTGTGTTCGCCCTTCCCATCGGCTTGGTTGTGGAAGCACAGTCTAGAGATACCACCATCAACACAATGAGCAGTCCTGTTAATACGATCAGCCCCTTGTACTCCACGAACACCACTTCAGAATGCTGTCCCGATCCTTCGTCCATCGTCGTTCAATCTGGAGCGACAACAGTCTGATGATTCTCCGTCATACTCCAGGCTATGCGATCGGACCTGCGAGCGCTCGCCACGATAGAACTAGCGCATCACCCCGAATTCGGTGATCTCGAGGCTAAAACTCCTCTCGTCAGTAACCACCAGCCCTCTCTGGGGATCAGCGACGTATTTCACCGTTTCTAGATCTACTTCTAGCGGAAGCACATTGATGGTCAACCTGTCACCTAAACAGACGATGCGCTCTCTCCTCTCGGGTTTCCGAACGAAGCGCCCATTCCCGATGTCAAAGACCCAAACGTATCCTTCCAGGCGAATGGCCTGCTCGGTGCACTTGATCACCTCTCCCACCAAGTGACGTCGAACGTCGTCCGTGAAATAACGGCGTTCGACAATGTGTACCTTTTCACCCTGTTCGAGAATCATCGCCTGTATCCTCCTTGTATGATTTCCTCTACCTCTCCGCCACGTCGGTGCCAGCGATGCCCATGGCTACACTTGCCTCTGGGTCACCGGTGTCCGGCCACGGCGGAAGGCCCAATATCCTGCGATGGACGTAGCGGCCCAGCACTCCGGCAGAGCCCAAGAGAGGTACAATGATCAAGGCGATCAGTGCCCCTCCCAGGGCTAGCGCGCCCACCACGGCTACAAACACTATGCCGGGGTTTAGCCGCAAGGTACGCCCCATAATGCGTGGCTGCAACAATACATTCTCCACCAGTTGCACTGAGGAATACACCACGACTATCACGAGCGCAAACCAGACATTGGATATGGGCAGATAGATCGAGCCCTCGAACCAGGCAACGATGGCTGCCACTACCGTCGCCGCCGTCGGGCCGAGCGAAGGAACCAGATCCAACCCTCCTGCCAGCAGGCCGAGCGCGGCCGCGCCGGGCAGGCCGAGGACCGCCGACGCCAAGCCGGTCAGGATGCCCACCACCAGCATCACCAGCAGTTGACCGCGCAGATATGCCTGCCAGACGTCCTTGATCTCTTGGTGGATCCGTCGAACGTCGGGCTGATAGGCCTCAGGCGCCAGACGGACCAGCCATTCTCGGAGGCGCTCCCAATCCTGCAGCAGATAGTAGGTTGTCACAAAGATCACCAAGACCCAGATCCCATTTGAAGTGGCCGCTCTGACGAATCTGAACACTCTTTCCGGTCTGAGCAATTGGGATGATACTGCGTCATACTCATCCAGAAACTCATCCAGCGGCAAGTCCATGCCCAAGAACACCACTTGGCCGGTAGCGGCCCTCTCCAACTGTGTCCTGACGCTGTGCAGTTCCAAGGACAGCCTTTTGGCCTGATTGACGACGAGCGGGACGAAGGCGACCAACACTGCTATCAGAACAGCCAGGAAAAGCAGATAGACCAGGGGCACAGCGGCCCTGCGCCCCAACTTGGTGCGTGCGGTCAGGAATGTCACCCCCGGCATAAGCGCGTAAGCCAGCAGAGCGGCGATGACCAACGGTGCGACAAGCGCTCTGGCGGCAGATAAGAGCCAGGCCAGGCATGCGCACACCGCAACTAGCGCCACATAGCGAGCGGCCTCACTCCAATGCCTGTTCATCATCTTCCCATATCCGATGGCAGCTATACAGTGATTTCCATACCCTCTTTGACGCCAAAACACTCCACTTTGCTACCTGCCCGCGTTACTTGCTCTCGACACAAAACGACAAACCCATCTATGTCGTCGTCGGTGCGGTCGGGATCGTGGTGAAACAGCCCCAGGCGCTGTACATCGGCTCTAATGCCCAATTCAACGGCCGAAGAGAGTTTGGTGTGTCCCCATCCTACTTTGCTTGATTCGTACTCATCATCGGTATACTGTGCATCGTGCATCAGGAGAGCGGCTCCTCTGCAAATGTCCACGTACTCCGCTGTGGACATTCCGTGTTCGTACGCGAAATCCAGCTCATTGTCGGGTAGGAAAACAAAGGCCCTGTTGTCTTCGATGAGCTTGAAGCCATACCCTCCATCCGGGTGGTTCAGTCGAATGGGGATGATTTCGGCCGAGCCGATAGACGTTCTCTTCGGGTCGCCACTGGTGAAATCGAACGCTGCCTTCATCGCTGTGAACGGGACAGGAAAGAACGGAGGCTCCATCTGGCGTTCGAGGTACTTTGCCAACGACCCCTTGGCACGTGGTCCCCCACGAACGTGGATTCCAAACCTGCTCGAATAGGCGGGTCGGAAAAATGGAAAGCCCGTCAAGTGATCCCAATGCGCGTGGGTGACGAACAGGTACAGCTCGGTCAAGTCCTCTTCTGCAAGCAGGTCTGTCCCCAGCATCCTTATACCGGACCCGGCGTCGGCGATGATGAGCGTACCGTCATTCAACCGTATTTCGAGGCAAGTGGTATTGCCTCCATATCTGACGGTATCCCAACCCGGCGCAGGCAGCGATCCACGACATCCCCAAACCTTGATCCTCATAACACACCCCTTGCGTGTCTTGGGTCTTGCCTGTTTCAGAAGAATTCGTCAGGCTCTCCCACGCCTAGCCGCTTGGTCATCCGCAGTGTCTCCGCTTGGTAGCCCAAGGACTCGTACAGCCTCTGGCCGATTGTGTTGTTCACACCTACGGAGAGAGAAATCCTCGGCAAGCCTTGCCCCCGCGCCCACTCCTCGGCTGTCTCCAGCAGACGGCGGCCCAGGCCTTGCCCGCGGTATGCTTCAGCCACGTACTGGTTCAGCAAGGTAGCTTCCAGTTCACCCGTAGAGTCGTTGTGGTCCCTGGCCACCCAGACGAACCCTGCTGATGCCCCATCTTCAGCCCTGGCTATGAACGCCTGGCTGGGAAAGCCCTCATCCTTGCGGAGTCTGGCAACCTGCCGTCTGACCGACTCCTCGATGGTCTGGTGGCTGATCCCCTGTTGGCCTTCGGGACCCAGCCTTATCCAGATGGTCTCCACCTGACCCTGCACGATCCAGGGCCAGTCGCTCTCCGCAGCCGCCTCGATCGGATACGCAATCTCATTGCGACATGGGGACATAATGTCTACCTCCCTGGCAACGGTGCGACCGATGCCTGGCACAATACAATGACTACTCCACACCCGGTTATGGATGGTCAGATTCGATTCTGGTGTACAAAGTCTACATCAAAAGACGCCGGGCGACAAGCAGGGAGATATGCCATATCGGGGAGGCGAATAGGTGAACGGCGCACGACAGGGCCAAGACAAGAAACCAATACGTGGACATCGACATGCCCGCAACAGGCAAGACTGGCCGGTCAGACGAGTGGTGATCCTCTATCCCCTGGCCTGGGCCGACCGGTTCGAGCGCAGCGGGCCGCCCGATCCTGATGCGCCGCCCGCCGTCCCGGCGCTCAGTCTGGAGGTCTGTGTGGGACCTGAGGAGCAATTCCGCCGCGCGTATGTCACGCCCGATCGCAGCGATATGATCCGTATTTCACCACATCTCCCTTGCCTGTTCATAATTCCTTCGCAAGTATGTGGCATAATGACGTTAACAGATAGTTTAGCCTGTGAGCAAAGCGCTCTCAGTACCATTTTGAAAGAGGCTCAGAATGACAGAGAAAACGGTAAAGACGGTATGCAATCTGTGTGGGCTATCCGGCTGCGGGATGGAGATAACCGTTCGGGATGGCAGGGTTGTGGAGGTCAAGGGGGACAAGGAACATCCCGAAAACCGGGGCGCCCTGTGTGCCAAGGGCCGGGCGGCTATAGACATCCTCTATTCGCCTGATCGTCTAAAGTACCCATTGAGGAGAGCCGGGCGGCGAGGAGAGGGCAAATGGGAGCGAATCTCCTGGGACAAAGCTCTGGATATGGTCGCTGAGGTATTGCAGCAGGTCAAGCGTGATTATGGCCCTGAGGCAGTCTGGTTTCACAAGGGTTCCGGCCACGATCTCTGCGGGGGAGACGTGCGGCCATACCTCCATCGTCTGGCCAACGTCTTTGGAACGCCGAACCTCTCGTGCCCGTTCTATATCTGCAACGGTCCCCGCACGCTGAACATGTTCTTGACGACCGGGGCGATACCCGCTCCCGAGGTAGAGAACACGAGGTGCATTCTACTGTGGGGAATCAACCCCACAGAGACCGCCATCACCCGGCATATGAAAATCCAGGACGCCCTCAAACGGGGGGCCAAGCTCATCGTCGTCGATCCCCGGACGACCCATTTCGCCAAAAAGGCCGACCTTCATCTCCAGCCACGACCCGGATCGGATGGGGCGCTGGCCCTGGGGCTGCTCAAGGTCATTGTCGACGACGATCTCTTTGACGCCGAGTTTGTGGCCGAGTGGACCGTAGGATTTGAGGAACTGGAGGCTCTGCTGGAAGAGTATCCTCTGGAGCGGGTGGCAGAGATCACCTGGCTTTCCCAGGACAACATCCGGCAGGCGGCTCACCTCTACGCCGAGACCAGGCCCGCGTGTGTCTTCCTGGGCAACGCCCTCGATCAGCACGCCAACACCTCTCAAGCCATCCGGGCGATCACGGATCTGATCGCCATCACCGGAAACCTGGACGCACCGGGTGGCAACGTTGTCCTATCGCCGGTGAGCCTGGCCAAGAGCCCCGTCGCGCTTCACGAGGCCCTTCCTGCAGAGATGGACGCCAAGCGGCTGGGAAACGAATTCCCACTGACGCAGTTCGAGTTTACCAAAATGGCCCACCCACCCTCCGGTTTCAGGGCAATTCTGGAAGAGACCCCCTACCCGGTCAAGGCGATGCTCATCATGGCAGCCAACCCGGTTCTCACCTCTCCAGATAGCCAGGACGTCGTGGCCGCCCTCCACAAGCTCGATTTTGTGGCTGTGGCTGACATCTTTATGACGCCCACGGCCGAACTTGCCGACGTGGTACTGCCTGCGTGCACATTTCTGGAGCAGACCTACTATGCCACCTATGAGGCGGGGGCCTACCTGAAACCAACCATTCCTGGCCTCCTGCAACTCAGGCCCGAGGTGGTGCCTCCCTTGGAAGAGTCGTGGCCCGACTGGCGTATCATTTTCGAGCTGGCCAAAAAGCTGGGTTACGAGGAATACTTCCCCTGGCAGGACATCGAACAAGCCATCGACTATGAACTGGAACCCATCGGCATCACGTCCCGCGATCTGCGTGAGCACCCGGAGGGCATCCAGATTCCCGCCCCCTCGTTCCTCTATCAAAAGTTCGGCGACAAGGGGCTCTGGGGTAAGCTGATCATAGGTATCCTCAATCGCACAGTGTTCCGCAAATACCCCCAGATGTACTACAAGTACAAGAGGATGGGATTCACCACCCCTTCTCACAAGGTGGAGATCCTATCCCGGCGGCTCCAGGAGGCGGGCAAAGACGGGCTGCCGGTCTACCACGAACCGCTTGAGAGCCCTCTCGGCGATCGGGAGCTGGCCCAACGGTATCCCCTCGTCCTCACGACGGGAGCCAAGCGGGGCTGCTACGTGCATTCACAGATGCGGAATATCCCTGCCCTGCACCGGCAGATGCCGCACAACGTGGCAGAGATGCACCCGGACACCGTCGCGGGCCTTGGCATCGGGGAAGGCGACACCGTCCTTGTAGAGTCTCCGCGAGCCGCCGTCGAGTGCCAGGCTCACGTCACCGAGGACATTCGCCCTCGCGTCGTGCAGTTGTATCACGGATTTGGGGAAGCCAACGCCAATCTTCTCACCGACAAGATCACGTTCGACCCGATCACCGGTTCGGTCCCCTTGAGATCGTCGCTCTGCCGAATCAGTAAATCTCGAGTATAATAGATGCAGGAGGTCAAACATGTCACACGCGAACGGTTTATCCTTCAAAATGATGTCCTTTATCCACGAGACCCTGTACGGTCTATTCAGAGACCCTTACAAGGCTTTGAAAGCTGCGGGACTCGAGCCCGGTCAGGAGGTGCTGGAGGTCGGCTGCGGCCCTGGCCACTTTACCATCCCCGCGGCCGAGATTGTCGGCGAAGATGGTAGCGTCCTCGCGCTGGACGTCAACCCGCTGGCCATAGCCCACGTTCAGCAAAAGATCGATGCCCAGCACGTGACCAACGCCAAAACCGTGCTTGCCAATGCGGCTCAAACCGACCTGCCCGACCAGAGCTTTGATCTTATCTTTGTCTTTGGCGTCGCCCACCCCATCGGCGGTATGGAAGCGATCTGGGCCGAATTGCGCCGCCTCTTGAAACCGGAAGGCACGCTCGCCGTGGAGGGACGGCTGCAGCCGCCAGCGAAGCTCTTCCGCCCGGTGACGCGCCAGGGGAGGATCGGTCAATTCAACAGGGTGGTTTAGGGCCATCGTCCCACGCCGCCCGCCAGACAGCAAGACAGAGGGAGAGCTCATGAGGGTCGAGGAGCTAAAACATTATGGAAAGGACCTTCTCACCATCGGCGAGGGATCAGAGATCCCATTCCGCAACAAACTGAAGCTGGTTCCACCTGTCCTCCGGTATCTCCGAGCCACCATCGGGGAATTGGGTCTGACCGGGGCGCTGCTGCTCGTCAGGGAAGTGAGGACAGAGATACAAAGAGTAGAGGGCTACGATTGGCGCAAGCTCAAAGAGAAGGGCATCTCGGACGAGCATCTCGAGGCGATTATCAAAAAGATGGCGGTGGCGAAGGTGATGGCCGACACGATGGGTTTCGAGCGAGCCGCCCAGTTGCGGCAGGGACTGTCGCACGCCATCTCGGTACCTGTGTTTGAGGAGATGTTTGCGCCCGCACACGTCTTTATCCAGTGTGGGGAAGGCGATTTCTTGCCAGCGTTCAGGACCTACTATGTGGCCATGATGGAAGCGATGGCCCACAATGGGCTGGAGCAAGCCGAGGTCGTCATAGACGAAGCAGACGAATTCCAACTGAACGTGACCTACTGTGCATGGGCGGAGGTGGCCAGGGTGTTGGGTGATCCAACCTATTGCTACTATTCCACCTGCTACGGGGACGAGGTCTTTTTCCCCCACCTGTGTGCGCAGGCGGGGTTCGAGTTTCAGCGCCAGGGCACATTGGCGCAGGGCGCCCCCGTCTGTGACTTTAGGTTCACGCGGAAGGATTGAGCCGCCACCCACCGATGAGTAGACTCAACAGATCCAGACGATCCAGACCCGCCCCAACGGGATTGCCAAATCCCCGCTCTGGGTCCGAATCCAGCGATATCGCTACCAGGGGATTGCCAAATCCCCGCTCTTGGCCTGGACCTGACAATATCGCTCCAATGGGATTGCCAAATCCCCGCTCTTGGCTTGGGTCTGACAGTATCGCTCCAAGGGGATTGCCAAATCCCCGTTTTTGGTCTGGATCTGGCGATCCAGACCAAGCAAGAACTGGATCACCCGAGACTGACGGGATGACCTACTATCAGGAGTGAAAAAGCACTTGAAACATAAAAACCCGTGGCCCTTCTTCGCGCTCGTCTATACCTGGTCCTGGCTTTTCTGGCTGCCGGCAGGGCTTTTTGGACTCGAAGTCAATGAACCACCGGCGCCGATCCTGATCGCCCTGGGTGGCATCGGCCCGATGGTCGTCGCCGTCGCGCTGACCTATGCGACACAAGACCACGCGGGCTGGCGCGACTACTGGAAACGTGTTTTCGACTTGAAGCGGATCAGCTTGAGATGGTACGCCGTTCTCCTGCTCGCAGTGCCCGCTATCACGGGGCTTGCCGTCTTGCTCGACATTCTCCTTGGCGGGCAGGGGGCATACCTGGAAGCTCACTTCCGGTCGAATCTGGTGAGCATCCTGCCCTTTGCCGTCTTTACGGTGTTCTTTGGGCCGTTCCCCGAAGAGTTGGGGTGGCGCGGCTATGCGCTCGACCGTTTGCAGGAAAAGCACAGCGCTCTGACCTCAAGCCTCCTCCTGGGTGCCGCCTGGGCGCTGTGGCACCTGCCGCTTTTCCTTATCGAGGACACTTATCAGAACAACCTGGGCCTGGGCTCGCCAGCGTTCTGGTTATACGCGGGCGTTATGATCCCCCAGTCCATCCTTATGACGTGGATCTATAACCACACGCAGCGCAGCACCCTATCTGCCGTGCTGTTCCATTTTATGATCAATTTCGTGGGAGGACTCTTTGCGCTCTCGGCCAGGGCCGATCTCTACCAGGCTGCTGTGTGGGCGATTGCCGCGATTGCCGTGGTGGTCATTTGGGGGCCAAGGGCGCTGACGTACAGGCGTGGCAAGCCATAAAGGGAGACAGAGCGAACCTCACACCAGACCTCCCAACCTCAAGTCGGCCGTGTCCACGACCGGCACGCCCAACTCGCGCCCCACGAACCCCCCGTGGGAGTCCGAACCCCCGGTGATCAGCAGGTCGTGCCGGTCGCACCAGTCCAGGCAAAAGCGGGTCGTGGCCTCGTCGTGATACTGAGCGTGGCACTCCAGCCCGCCGATGCCGAAATCGAGAAAGGGACGCAGCGGCCCCTACTTGGGCAGGAAATACCCCTCAGTCTGAAACCTCTCTCCCACGATCTCCATCTCGGGTACCATGCCCCGGTTGATGATGGTCAGCGGTGCTTTGCCGCGTTCCAGCGCCTTCTGGCTCAGCTCACCCGTCAAGTCTGGTGGATCACACGCCACCAGGCTGCGTGTGATCCGCGTCAAGATATCCTTTGACGCCTTCTTTCTCCTCGTTTTCAGTCTTCGGATAACGGTGGCAGGTCATCCATTCCAAAGGTCTGAGCCGCTTTGAGCGTGATGGCACGGAGCTCGCTGCGCACGTCGTCCGCGATGGGAGGCGGCTTGTAGGTGTCCAGAAGGGCTGCCACGCGGTCCTGCGCTCGCTCCCAGGTGGTCTTCCTCCCCTTCTTCTTCCAGGCACCCAGCGGACCACGGTCAATGACCTCGGAGGGGATGTACTGCTCTGCCCGGAACCACTTGCGTGTGTGGAGTTGTCCCAGGTGGTCGCCACGATGCCCCACCTTCCGTATCAACTCCAGCGCAATGGGCTCGTCGCGGACCTCCACACCAGCGATGAGGCGCTTTGCCATCCCGATGATCTCTGCATCGATGACGAGCTTCTCACAGCTATGGCAGCTCTCGAAATCCATCATGCCGGCGCCGGTCACCATGTTCACACCAGCCAGCGCAGCCAACTGTGTGCTTCCAGCCGACTCCAGCCCGCACTGCGCGTCGACAACCTTGGCGTCACTCATGCTCAGATACACGTGGGTCGGCAGACCGAGAGCTTTGCCCACCTCCGTGTACGAGATATTGATCATCCAAGTACCAACGGCGCCCATCGGCGTTGTTCCCTCGCGCATATCAAAGATGGCTGGTGAGCCACCCCAGACGATAGGAGCACCCTCGGCGGCAAGCTGGCAGATCGTCACCCCGCTCAGGCACTCCGCCGTCTGCTGCACCACGGCGCCAGCTATGGTCACCGGGGCGGTCGCGCCAGCCATGGGCATGGAGATCAACTCCGATGGAATACCGTGTCGTGCACAGTCGATCATATTCTGACACGTCAGGTCGCTCCACATCAGCGGGGGCGAGGGGCACACATCGAATATGGCTATCGGCCGCTCAGCCAAGGCATCCTCGCCGCCGGCCACCGCGACCAGCATGTCCTTCATCGTCCACCAGGTGTCCTTCCGGAAGGCCCCGGTGACGATGGGCTTGCGCATGTAAATGAGCGCCAGATACAGACGATAGAGGTCGCCGATCTCCTTTGGCACGTCGCTGCAGACGAAAGCCGTGCTCTGGGCATCCAACTGAGGGAGCGTCTCGACGAGCTTGACGAACTTGACCAGGTCGTCGGTGACGGGCGCTCGTTGTTCTTGAGTCTCGCTATCGAGCAGCATGAGAGCACCCGATCCAGGAGCAAACTGGACACTGTCAGCGCCATAATGCACGACGGGCTCCCCATCTAGATCGTAGAGGTCGAATTCAGAGGGTGCCGTCTCTAACGCGGTGCGTACGATGTCCTCAGGGATATGGGCCACCTGGGTTTCGAAATCCACATCGGCGCCCGCGTTCGCGAGGAGATCTAGCGCTTCAGCGTTTTCCACACGGACACCGGGATCCATCAGTAGGGCAAGCCCTTCGTTGGTGATCTGGTTGATGAGATCATCGCTGAGAAATCTGAGATGGGGTCGCATCTTATGTCTCCTTTCAATAGTCACGGGTCTTCCGCGCTGCCCCACTCGACGATCAGTACGTAGATGATGGCTGTCGCCGAGCATCGTGGGAGCGCGGGAACCTCCTTCCAGATACTATGCTAAACCACTTGTCACGTCAACGCTAGAAGCGATCCAGTTCGAGTGCCCCGGGTACCTGCCGTGCACACTGGGCATCGACCTCGAGTGGCTATACGACAGAGACGAGACCAAGCAGCAGCCCGCCCAATCTCAAGTCGGCCGTATCCACAACCGGCACGCCCAACTCACGCCCCACGAACCCCCCGTGGCTATCCGAGCCCCCGGTGACCAGCAGCTCGTGCCGGTCGCACCAGTCCAGGCAAAAGCGGGTCGTGGCCTCGTCGTGATACTGGGAGTAGCATTCCAGCCCAGCGATGCCGAAATCGAGAAAGGGACGCAGCGTCTCCTCGATGACGCCCACCTCGCGCAGGCTGACGCCAGGATGGGCCAGGATTGACACGCCGCCGGCCTCGCGGATAACGGCGATTCCATCGGCCGGATGTGGGAACGGGGGCCATTCCGTGGGCAGGTCTGGCCCTAGCTTGTCGAAATAGTCGCGCGGCCCGGTACAGAAACCTCGATCGATGAGGAAATTGAGCACCTTCCAGCCGCCCCGTGTACGGTCGTGCTCGTAGGCGGCGTAATCATCCAGATCGATCTCGTAACCTGCCGCTATCAGACAGCGGACGATGTTATCGTTCTGTTGATCCAGCTTGGCCCGATTCTCGTGCAGCAATGCGGTCAAGTCCGGATCGCCAATGTCGAAACCATACGCCAGTACGTGAAACAGCCGCCCGTCCAGAAGCGTGCTGATCTCGACGCCACGCAGAAAGGCCAATCCCGCCTCCTGGGCCAGCGTCTCTGCCGGGGGTACGCTCGCGACCGAGTCGTGGTCGGCGATGGCGAACAGGCCAATTCCTCGCGCCTGAACCTTGGTCACAACTTGTTCCGGCGTCCAACGTCCGTCGGAGGCGATGGTGTGAATGTGCAAATCAGCACGCATAGAGATCAAACTCCTCGTCGATGTTGGTCGGCCACAATACGCACAGCACGGGATTGTATCGCATATGCGCCCAACGGGCAAGACCTGGCTCGCTGTACAACCCATCTTGTCCAATCTGGGATCCAGACGTC
>CAYUIS010000045.1:0-34429 GCA_964444825.1 uncultured Anaerolineales bacterium
GAGTTGGTTCAAGGTGTGGCCTAGCGCGGCATCGTTTTTCCTTCTCTGATAGCAGGCCCTAGGGATTATGGAACCGCTAGAGTCTGTTGTGTCACCGGGCGATGTTTTGTGTGTATGGCTATACTCCTGTATAATAAGCACGATTGGCCGGTGTGAGAGTCAGTTTGAGAAGCAATCCAGGCCTGACCCTGATACATACTGACCCCATCTCGATTCTCCCGACGCCGCGAGATGCCTGGATTTCCTCTATCCCGACGCAGCTATCTTTGATCTAACTGATCCCGATTTGCCATTTGCCGTCCTCGGCTTGTCGTCTTGCGTCTTTGGAAGGAGGTGGCTCGATGGGTTCCAGACGATGCTCCTTGTTGATTGTGGGAAGTGTGGTGCTTGTCGGTGCGACGGCCATAGCTCTATCGGGCGATGGACTGCGGGGTGTGCTGGCCTTGCCGGCGCTTCAATTCCCCACCAACTTGGTCACAATCCTCAGCGATCCCCCACCGCCCGATGAGCCAGGACAATTTACGGAAGCGACGCTGCTCCAAGCGAACCCCCTGGACCCCCATATCGAGTGGCGATTACCGACGTTTGACGACAGTGGCTGGCAGCCCTCCTACCCGGCTGCGACGTTGCCTGGCTGGGGGACTCCTGTAGGTGGCGCCCACCCTGCGGCCGACTTTATCTGGGGAGGGTCAGCGGGCGCGGACGTTGGAGGCCGGTATGAGATGCCGGCCAGTCCTGCTCCCCAGTTCCTCTTCCTGCGCAAGAGCTTTTGTGTCCCCATCAATGCCGACATCAACTCGGTCCAGGCGGCCACATCCCTGCAAATACAGGTCGCTGCTGACCCAGGTGAAGCTGCTATCTATTTCAACGGCGTTGATGTCGGGAGCCTGCTCGGTCGTGAGGATGGCTTTGTCTATAGTATCGATATGCAAGCCGCCGTTCTGGCTGCTCGTCGGCTGGGTCGCAACACGTTGGCGATGAGCGTGCACGACGATGTGGGTGACGCGCGCGCAGCGGTGGCCTACTACCTTCAGATGGGCTATGCCATAGACGCCGGCGCTATCATGGTGAACGCCAACCCAACTTCGGGTTCCGCTGGACCTGGTGATCCCGTCACCTTCAGCCAGGGCGGCGCGGGTCCGGGCGGCGATGGTGCTCATACCTTTGGTTGGGATTTTGGGGATGGTACAACCAGCACCGATCCCACTCCCTCCAAAGTGTACAACGCTGCCGGTACCTATACGGTCACGTTGGTGATGACCGATAGGTTCGGATGCCCTTCCGCGCCTGTATCCATCGCGTACGTGGTAGCCGCGCCAACGCCTACCGATACGCCCACGCCGACCAGCACCCCCACGCCAACCAGCACGCCTGTCCCTGCCAACACATCGGCTCCTCCTCCCTCCAATCCGCAACCGACCAGCACTCCTATTGTTCTCCTAACACCTATGCTTACGCCCACCGCAATCGTACCGGTGCTCCTGCCTGCCACTGGGGATACGCCTGGGCCGGCAATCATCGGCCTCGTGTTCCCGATCATAGGGGGTATCCTCTTGGTCGTTTGCTGTCTATTGCTCTGCCGCCGTTTTGCCCGCGGTGATTGATGTGCCTTTGGAGCAGTCCACGAAGGAGGTGTGCGTGCCATGGAAGCGAAAGCGAAAACGGGAATGAGAAAAACCGTTCTGCTGGCCTTGCCGTTAATTGGGGCGGCGATAGCCCTTGATCTGATGCTGGTTACCTTGTCCTGGGCCGGGGATGTTCTTGGGGCAGAATCGTGCTCTCTCCCGGCTACACCGCTGACTCGACCGCACGACCCTCACAGTGGCGTCTACACGATGTACGATACACTGACCCCAGCCGATGTACCGACCGTCACCTACGAGTGGGTGGAGATCCGTGACAGCGCAGACTATGTGTGGGACTTGGGGGGTAGGTACAGTGGATACAGCGACGTTTCTGGTCTCTATCCTATTGGTTTCTTTTTTCCCTTCTACGATGGCTTTTACACCCATTTTCGCATTAGCGAGAAGGGATATATCTTGTTTGAGAAAGCGGGCGTTCCAGTCGGTAGCGGGAGAGGGTGGCCAGATCCGATTCCCAGCAATAACTTGACTGGCACAGACGCTGCCAACAACTTTATCGCTCCCTTTGCTGCGCATCTGTATGGTTATCCCGGGCTGTCGCACGTCTACGTCAGGAACGATTCCGCCCTCCGGCGCACCATCATCGAGTTTGAGAACATCGTGTGGTGTTGCGGACGGTATAACCCCCGTACGTTCGAAATCATCCTCGAGCCCGATGGCGGAATCAAGATGCAGTATCTCAAGATCACCAATTTCGCTGGCACCCTGGACGAGGACCTGGGCCGAAGCTTTGTCGTGGGGCTGGAGAACCTAGATGGCTCGGCGGGCGATGTGTATACCCAGGGGATCCAGTTTATCCCCGGCGCGACCGGCTATTGGCAGGATCAGATGGCAATCCGCTTCCAGCCCCACTTTACCGGGGCTCAAGCCGTCTTTCTGCCCTCCAGCCAGGCTATCTGGGATGATCCAGGGAACTCGATCACGACGACCACCAATCTGTATCTTGGGGCGAGCGAGGAGGTAACCAGGAGTTTCACCCTGACCCACACGCTGATTGTCAGTTCCTCCGTCTCCGATTCCACGTGGGAGGGTGGCATCACATACCCGACATCTATCGCGGCTGTGACCGGTACCTACAGCTCGACGGTGCCGATCGTCGTCTCTGTCCCCTCGTCCGTGACCGACATCGACGACATAGCGACCTTGACCATCACGGCCGAGTTCTTCGATGCGACGCCCTTCATCAGCGCCACGTTTACACTCAACTATGGCCCCGCCCACCGCGACCTGCGGATCGAAAAGACACTCAATCCCGATATCTCTCCTGCCCCTGACGGAGCCTTCTGTTATCGTCTGGTGGTGGTCAATACCGACTACGCCGACGGCGGTCGGGCGGCGATTGCCCACGGGGTCGTGGTGACGGACCTCCTGCCATCTGGTGTCGGCTACGAGGATTGTCGCAGAACGTATTTGTGGCACGGGTGCGGATCGATGGTGACAACGGCCACCGTGGGAAGTCGGACGATTGTTACCGTGAACCTGGGTACGATGTTCATAGACGAGGCAGAGAACCTGTGGCTGGCGTTGCGCAATACCGGCAACGGTGTGGGATCAGTGGTCGACAACACGGCTCACGTGACGATGACCGGAAACGCGGAATTGGGCGCGGGACCCAACAACCACGACGGCATCACGTTTACCGTGGCCGGCGAGGAGATCGAGCTAGCCCTCGATAAGGATTACTGGTACGACAATGACTTTGTGGCTGCTGGCCAGGCCATTCCTTTCGACGTCGAGTTCTACAACGACGGGCGAGACGGACACGCCGGCAATGTGCCCCTATTTGACACAACCATCGTGGATCTGCTGCCCGAGAACACCACCTTTAGCCGCGCCCATCTCTATTACAACGGTCCAGAACTGGTGCCGGGCGTGGCAGGTCCGATCACACCTACGGTTGGCGGTCCGATGAGCCGGACGCTGACCTTTACTATTCCCTTCGTGGACAACGGTTGGTGGAACCAGGCCCATCTCGAGGTCTGGATCAACATTCCGCCGACCGTTCCCATTGGCACCCGCTTGACCAACGTCGTGACTATGAGCCACGGGGCTGATACGGCGTCCTCGGCCGAGACGGTGGAGATTGCCAGCAGCTATGTGGACCCCTTTGTGGATAAAGAGCCGTCCAGAGATGAGCGAGGGAACGTCATCCTGCCAGGGCCAGGCCAGGATTACGCGTACTGGATCAGCTATGGCAACCGGAGCGTGTTGTCCGATGTCTCGAACGTGGTGATCACCGACACTCTGCCTCCCTCGGTCACGCTGATCAGTGTGTCGGCGGCTCGTTACCTGAGCGGGCCTGTGACCTCTGTCTCTCCTGAGGGTCTCGTTCAACTTGCCTGGTATACCGACACAGGGCCAGGCATCCCGCGGAGTTGGATGGGCGAGATCGCCCTCGTTGTCCGGATCGACGAGGACGCACGTCCGGGGACAAAACTGGCCAACCACATCGTGATCACCTACAGCGATAGTTACACACCCTCGACCACGGCGGACGACACCGACGTGGTGACGATTGAGGTGGCATCCGACCTGGAGAGTTCTCAGAAATTGGTGGGTGATCCAACGCCCGACGCCGGTGAATCAGTCGAATACACCCTCATCGTCAGCAATACCAGCCTGGCCAACACCATTAGCTTCACTGTGTCTGACGTACTTCCGGTGGACTTGGCTTACCTCGATCATTACACGCCGACCAAGGGCGCGGTGATTACTGGAGCCAATGCCATCTTGTGGACAGGGGAGGTGAGCCCCACGAACGAGGCGACCCTGACCTTCCGTGCCACGATTACCGACACGGCTTACGCGGGGCAGGTGATCAGGAACACGGCCATCATCAGCGGTGGCGGGATCAGGTTGGAGCGCTGGTCCGATATCACCATTGCCCGCGGTGTGTTTGAAAACTCGATCAAGGACGTCAGTGCCGCCGGCACGATCGCCAGTGGTGATACGATCACGTACACAATCATTGCGCGCAACGATGGCAGCACCAGTCGCGTCGTCACGGTGACCGACTCATTGCCCCCGTCGGTGACGCTGATCAGCTCCAGCTTTTATCCCCCGACGGGCACGACTATCCTTCCTCCTGGCGTCGCTCCGCGTGCCTTTGCGTGGACGGTCAACGTGGATGGGAAAAGCAGCGAGCGCCTCGACTTTCAGGTGACTGTGACGGAGGGACTCGCGATCGGGGTGACGATCACGAACGTGGCTTATCTGGACGATGGCTTGCCGCACGGTCCACTGCCGCTGGCGAAAGCTTTTACGATCGGCAAGCGACCTGGCAACTGGGTCTATATGCCGCTCGTGCTCAGAGACTACTGATCCAAGCCAGATCCCAGGGGGTTTGTATGACCCTGCGCTTTGCCCCCTCGACTACGCCAGATGCAGGCGGGGCAGGCTCCCTGGGGTCTTAACTCAGGTCAAATCCCTGGGCGCGCAACACGGCACGCAGATCTGTGCGGATGGCCTGGGAGGCTCTCCGAGCGGAGTGCTCCAACCAACCATAGTCGTTTATTTCCTCGTCGATCCCTGCTACGGGCACCTGCCGGCCTCGATAGATCCCTGTTTCCATCATGACACGGTCGTAGCTGTGCAGTGCCTCATCTTCCTTGCTGCGGTCGTAGGCCTCCCAATGTAGGATGGCGTCGAGGGCCAGTCGTGGCCTCAGCCTCGGTTCGAACTGGGGCCAACCCAAGGTCATACCGGAGATCGGGAACACTAGCCGGGGCAACCGTAGCAACTCGATGACGTCCTGGGTATGGTTCCGAATCCCGCCGATGAAACACATCCCAAGCCCCAGCGACTCGGCCGCCACGGCGGCGGTCTGCATCGCGATGGCGGCGTCCATCGCAGCGACCAGAAAGCTCTCCACGTATTCCGTCACCTGCCGGTAGCCTCGCAGTTGGCAAACCCGATCCAGGCGGCTCAGATCGGCGCACCACGCCAGAAAGATCGGCGCCTGGATGATGTGTGTCTGATCGCCGCATAGCTTTGCCAGGCGAGCGCGCGTCGCCGCCTCTGTCACAGCGATCACACTGTACGTCTGCAGATTGGACGATGTTGAGCTGCGTTGACCCGCAGCAATGATCGTCTCGACCAGGCTGGGCGGGACCGGGTCTGGTCTGTACTTGCGGACAGAGCCGTGGGCGTGGATCAGTTCGATGGTTGAGGTGGTCATCATCTGTCTCCCGTGCACGCGCTAAGGCAGGACAGTGTCAAGCGGATCCAATCGCGTGCTGTCATCAAGTTGTCCAAGTATACGGCATCTCTACCAGGAGGGCAATAGCTGATCACGCATACGCGAAACAAACCCCTGCCAGATGTGGTAGGGGTTCGTGCAGGAACGAAAGGGAAAAGTTATCTCGACTTTCGCAAGCGGAGCATCCCGAACACCAGGACGCCGAGCACTAGAATGCCTATGGCGATCCACGGTGGCGCCGAAACGGCCTCGGCTGGGTCCGCCGCGCTCCCTGCCACCCAGAAGGCCATCACCCCACCCATCAGGGTAAGGAGCAGCCCGATCACCACCGCTATTTGGGCTCTTTGGGCAGCGGGTGCGCCATATTGTGTGCGATAGGGATCGACGTCAGGGGGGAGATACGCATCTCTGGATCGGGCGCTGCGGGGGCGTTTGAACCGGATCCGGCTGTCGTCCAGTTTCTCTAATAAGACCCAACCGGCCTGGGCCTCCTCTTCCAGCAGTCTGTTCAGCACCTCTGGTTTGCGGAAAACAGCGCTGTCCGAACGAACGATCTTGAACTCCCAGTCTTTCCTGAGGTCGTCCTGTGCATACTCTGCCATATCTTCCTCTTCCTGTTGTTGCTGCGCGAGTCTAGTCGCCGCTAATGCACCACCCATCCAGGCCATCGTCGTATCTCCTAGGCACCGGTCCGTATGTCGCCCAAGACCTTGTTGATCGTAGATGTATTATACCAGGGTTATCCTCGCTTGTCATTGGCCATGTGGCCGAAACCGCACCTGTACCCCAGTACAATATCAAAGCTCTACACAAGCGGCAGGGCGTGCGTTTTGACTCCTGCGCACGATTGGGTTATACTCCGGGTGCATAAACGTCCACTGGACGTATCCACATACTGCGTAGTACGCACCAGACTGTGCTAACCGAGGAGTGAAACAGACCTATGCCTAGTCAGACTATCATTGAAAAGCTGTTCCAGGCCCACAGTCCCGGCGATGTGTCGGTCGAGCCAGGCAATATCATCTGGCTCGATCTGGATGTGCGCTCGGCGCGCGATTTCGGCGGGGCCAACGTGGTCAAAAACTATCGCACTCACTATGGTGATGCCCCGGTCGCCGACAAGGACAAGACCATTTTCACCTTTGACCTGGTCGTGCCACCAAGCAATATCCCATACGCCAACAATCAACAAATCTGCCGTACCTGGGCTCGAGAACAGGGAGTCAAGGTCTATGATGTGAATGCCGGTATCGGGTCTCATGTGGCGTTGGAGGAGGGATTGGCCTATCCCGGCTCGACCTTTGTCGGCACCGACAGCCATCTGAACATCCTGGGGGCGGTGGGTGCTTTTGGCCAGGGTATGGGTGACCAGGATATCGCCTTCACCTTCAAGACCGGCAAGACGTGGTTCGAGGTTCCGCCGACGATGAGGGTCATCATCAAAGGGGATCTCAAGCCACCCTGCACGGCCCGCGATCTTACGCTGGCGGTGCTGGGCAAGCTTGGCTCCAGCGGTGCATTGGGCTGGGCTGTGGAGTTTTACGGCCCTGCGATTGAGGCGCTCGATCTGCCTGGGCGTATCACGCTGGCCAGCCAGGTCACTGAGATAGGAGGCATCATCGGTCTGATCCCGCCCTCCCGCGAGGTGCTGGATTTTTCGCGTCAACGGACCGGCCGTGACGACGTTGTAGAGGTTTATGCCGACGCTGAGGCCGAGTACGTGGCGACGGTGGAGGTAGACATAACGGATCTCGAGCCGCTCATTGCCTGTCCACCCAGCCCAGCGAACGTCAAGCCGGTGCGAGAAGTGGCCGGGCGGCGGATAGACTCGGTGTTCTTTGGCTCCTGCACAAATGGACGTTTCGAGGATTTTGAAGCTGTGGCAAAAGTGGTCAAGGGCAAACACATCGCACCGTGGGTCATGGCGACTGTGGTGCCAGCCACGCGGGACGTGTTTCGGGAGATGCTGCGCTCTGGTGTACTGGAGACGTTGTTCGATGCTGGGTTTATCATCAGCAACCCTGGTTGTGGAGGCTGCGCGTCCGGACATCTTGGCATGACGGGCGAGGGGCAGGTAAATATTAGCACCAGCAACCGCAATTTCCCCGGGAAGCAGGGCGCGGGTGATACCTACCTGACCAGCCCGGTCACGGCGGCCTGGTGCGCCCTTCAGGGCGAGATTACAGCACCGGAGGTGTAGAGATGAAGGAGACTTGTGTAAAAGGACGCCTCTGGGTCCTGACCGATCCGGATGGCAAGCTGTATGACGACATTGACACCGATATGATCTTTCACAACCGCTATCTCCACATCACAGACGTGGACCAGATGGGCCAGTACGCGCTGGACAATCTTGAGGGTTGGAAGGACTTTGCCCAGAGAGCCCAGCCAGGCGACGTCATTATGGCTGGCAAGAACTTTGGTGCGGGGTCTTCGCGACAGCAGGCGGTGGATTGCTTCCAGGCATTGGGCCTGGTCGCCATCGTGGCCGAGAGCTTTGGCGCGATCTATAAGCGGAATGCCATCAACAGCGGCTTGCCCATCGTATCTATTCCAGATCTTGAGGCCAAAGCCGACGCTTTTTCAACCGGCGATGAACTGGCTGTGGATTTCGAGAGCGGTGAGGTGGTGCTCAACGGGGAGAAAACCTTCCAGGCCCAACCGTTCTCTCAGGTTCAGATGGACATTTACCAGGCGGGGAATCTCTTTGCCTATGGCAAGATGCTGGGGAGTTGATCAAGTGTGACAACCCGCACCAATAATGGTGTGGTTTGGAACTTAAGTCATCCGGTCGCATGTGATAGAATACTCCTTGGTAGAGCAAGAGTACGCTTGGGGTTGTCAACCTAACGACGCGACACTATGACTGGAGGAGAGAACACTATGAAAGTCCTATCTTACGATCCGGAACTCTGTGTCGGCTGCCATACCTGCGAAGAGGTCTGCTCTGAGACGTGGTTCAAGGTCACCGACGCGGAAAAGTCGAGCATTCGTATCTATGAGGAGACGAAGGATGATGGCGAGGTGAGCGTCAGCGCCATCTACTGCGTCCAATGTGGCGAATGTGTTGACATCTGCCCCACGGAAGCCCTATATCAAGACAAACGGGGCATCGTCCGGCTGCGAAAGAAACTGTGCGTGGGGTGCCTTTCTTGTGTGGGAATTTGTCCATATACGGCGATGTACACCCATGATGACCAGACGGAGCCTTTCAAGTGTATCTCCTGTGGAAAGTGTGCCGACGAGTGCCCTGCTGAGGCCCTGGCTATCGTTGAGGTTGAGACCTCACGCGCTCCGGGCGTACAAGTGTAAGGAGAGGATCTGAATCTGAGAAAGGACAAGCAACAGGTCCTGTCTGCTGCTGATGATCCGTATCAATGACCGGGATGAGGTGTCGTGGGAGGAGGGACTGACTGTCTCGAACCTGCTGGAGCGGCTTCGCTACACCTTCGCCCACATCATCGTCAAGGTCGATGGAGAGGTTATTCCCCGCGAGGAGTATCACATCCGCACTATCCCTGATGGTGCGGATGTGTGGGTCATTCATCTGATTGCTGGGGGATAGGGCGGCTTAATGGTTCGTAGAGGCAAGAACAGCCGCAGGCTGGCCGAACTCTGTTCCCGAATGGCGGATGCGGGGATGGATGGAGCCCTGCTCCTCCATCCCCGTGACATATTCTACTACGCTGGCTCTGTGCGTCCATCCGCTCTACTCGTCTCGCGCTCTTCTGGGAAGGCTGTCCTTTTTGTCCGGCGGGGCTTTGAGTGGGCCAAGCGGGAGGCTACCGTCAGCCGGGTCGAGCCAATGAAAAGGATCAACGACATTGCCCAGGTGGTCGGCGAGCTGGGACTCGTAGAGGGTGTGCTGGGTACCGAATTGGACCTTGTCCCAGCCCGGCTCTACCGCCGCCTGATCGAGGTCTTTTCTGATTGGTCGTTGGCAGATGTCACACCGCTGGTGTTGGCCCAGCGTATGGTCAAAGATGAAGGAGAGATCACTGCCACGCGCCACGCCGCAGCCGTGGCCGATGCTGGTCACCGAGTCCTATGCGGTGCAATAGTTTCGGGCGTCAGTGAGCTGGCACTGGCGACCAAGGTGGAAGCAGCTATGCGCCAGGCTGGCCACGAGGGGTTTCAGCCCCTCCGGTATCCTGGTGCGAGGGGGGGCGGGGTCCTGCTGATGAGTGGAGAGAACCTTGCTGTGCGCGGGGGCCACGGATTGGTGGTCACCGGAGTGGGACTGAGTGCCGCTATGCCCTATGGACCATCCCAAAGGTCGATCAAGCCGGGCGACCTGATTGTCGTGGACATTGGCTCGACCTATGCGGGCTACACGGCAGATGAATCCCGTACCTTTGTTGTCGGATCAGCCACAGAGAGCCAGCAGGCGCTCTGGGCAGTGGCTCTCGCGGCCGAGGAGGCGGTGTTCGAGGTGCTCCGTCCCGGTGTGTCTGTAGATGAGCTGTATTCGGTCGCAGAAGAATTGGTCGCGCAAGGGGCGCTGCCCCATTTTGGTCCTGGCAGCCTATCGCTGCCAGGTTTTGTGGGACATGGCATCGGGCTGGAAATTGACGAACCGCCGGTGCTGTGGGAGCGCGACGAAACAGAGTTGCGGGCCGGGATGGTGCTGGCGGTCGAGATCGAGGTCAGTGCGCGGGATTCGGAGATGATGGCCAAGGTGGAGGATACCGTCGTTGTACGCCCAGATGGTTACGAGTTGCTGACTAGAACGCCGCGCGAGCTGATCAGATGTGATTGAGGCGAGATTCCAGACTGGAGGCTGGCTTCACGGTCTTGAGTAGGGATCTGCCAGGAGTTGCACGGATGGAGCGTCGGATTACGATTGTGGCTGGGTCTGTGACGATGGACGCCGAGTTGAACGACGCTCCCACGGCGCAGAGGATTTGGGAGTCACTGCCCATCACTGGGCGTGCTATGGTGTGAGGAGAGGAGATCTATTCTGCAGGGGCGACCGTTACGCTGAGCGCGACTGTCTCAGGGTAACGGTTCTACTTCCTCCGAGACTGTTGTGGCGAGTGGCATGGTGAACGTGCAGATTGTGCCCTGGTCGAGCTGGCTCTCGATCCCAAATTCTCCACCCTGAAGTTCCACCAGGCCTTTGACCACGCACAGTCCCAACCCCGTTCCGGGCTTGCTTCGTACTGCCGGGTTGTCTGATCGGAAGAACTTGACGAACAGACGACCCTGATCCTCTGGAGAGATGCCGATGCCGGTGTCGGCTATCCTGAAGCGCACGGTTGCGTTGTCATGGTCTGCTTGGACGTTGATCTGTCCAGCGCTTGGTGTGTACTTGGACGCGTTCCGAAGCAGTTCGACCACGATCTGTTCCAGTCGCTTGCGGTCAGCCTGCACTCGGGGCAAATCATCCTCTATCTCCAGGGTGACCTGCTGCTCCTGGGCCTCGATTAGAGGTTGGATGGCCTTGAGAGCGTTCTGCAGTGCGTCGGCGGCAGATGTAGCTCTCACACCCAACTGCATCTGGTGGGTCTCGAGCTTGGTGACATCCTGCACGTCGGAGACGAGGATTTGCATCCTCTCAGTGTTGTTTATGATGGTGTCAAGGAATTGTGTCTGATCTGGGGTGAGCGGACCGATTAGGCCTTTGGCCATCATTTCGGCATAGCCACGAATGGACGTCATCGGTGTTCGCAGCTCGTGGGCCATAAAGGAGATTTCGCTGGCCTTGGTTTGTCCGGCCTGTAAGAGTTCCTCCTCCCGCCTTGCCAGGGCTTGTTCGGTCAGTGTGTGTAGGCGGGCATTCTCAATAGCTACGGCGGCCTGGCTGGCAAATGCCGTCAGGATTGGCAGGTCCTCTTTTGAGAAAACGCTATCCTTCATTCGGTTGTCCAGGTAGAGGGCCCCAGTCACTTGCTCGCGCACGTGAAGGGGAACGCAGACGATGGAGCGAAGTTGATAACCGACGACGCTCGCCTGGTCGGAGAACCTTGGGTCTCGCTGAGCATTGGTAGTCAGCACCGGCTGTTTTGTTTCCACGGCCTCCTGGACTACTGTGCGGCTGACCTTGAGGTCGAAGGCATTGACGGTTTGCTGGTCAAAGTTCTGCGCGGCCTGGATCTCTAGGTCTCCCTCGTCATCAAGCAGCATTAGGCACCCCCGCTCGGCTCCAGTGAGATGGATCAGTGAATCCATAACCAAGCTCATCGTCTTGGTCAAGTCGAGCGACGAGTTCATCACACCGATGATCTCATAGAGGGTTGCCAGTTCTGCTCCTTTCACCGTGTCTCCGACGAGGTCCACCATCATCAGTTGCCACTCGTAGATTCGCTGGTTCAGTTGCTCTGGAGAGATGCCACCCGGTTTCGACAACCCCTGTCGCACGATGTGCATACTGTCCAGGAGTGCGGCTGCGGCCGTGCTTTTCACTATGAGCTTGTTCTCATTCACTATTGCTCTGCCTCCGTGTCGGAAACTGACCCGCAAGGTCAGTGAAGCAGGCCCATCTGCTGTCTGTGGGTTCCTTTTTCCTTCCTGCTCAACCCAAGAATACCACGAAAGGTGGTGACAGGGGTTGCGATGGGGTTACGGTTTGGTTAACGTATAGGTGATGCAGGTGGGCTTCCCTGCAGATTGATCTGTGGTATATTGTGAACTGGAACCAAACTGTATGAGATTCGTCATGTAGGCGGGTGACAAAGCTCACTGGCATAGGGTTTGCTTCAGTCGTACCATAGGGGACAGAATGACAGACAACGTGTTGCTCAAACTAGAGGATGTGTGGGTGCCGCGACCTGGCGCAGAGGTGCTGCGAGGTGTCAATATGACGCTGCGACGCGGTGAAGTGCATACTCTATTAGGGTTGAACGGCTCGGGCAAGACCAGCTTGGCTCTCACGTTGATGGGGGCGGATGGATATGTGCCGGAGCGAGGGCGCATATTGTTCGATGGGCGGGACATTTCGCGACTCTCGGTGACTGAGCGGGCGCGGTTGGGGCTGACGCTGGCGTGGCAGGAACCAGCGCGCTTCGAGGGCCTGCTTACAGCCGACTATCTGGCTTTGGGAATGGAATCCCCTTCCAGGGAACGTATCGAGGAGGCGTTGGCGGCGGTTGCACTCTCGCCCACGGTCTACATGGGGCGCGCCGTCGACGCAGCCCTTTCTGGAGGAGAGCGCAAGCGCATAGAACTGGCAGCCGTCTATGCCATGCACCCGCGGCTCGCCATCCTGGATGAGCCTGACTCGGGGATTGATGTGCTGGGCATTGAAGAGATTGCGACGTTGCTGCACCGGATGTCATTTGAGGGCACGGCGGTGTTGTTGATTACCCACCGTGACGAGATGGCAGAGATAGCCGATGCAGCCTCGCTGATGTGCGGTGGTGCGGTCGTCAGCACTGGCACGCCAGCGGAGGTACGTGAGTACTTTGCCGAACGCTGCCGCCCTCACGGCGATCTATTGGGAAGCCAACCATGGGGGAAGGAGGCTGGTGGCACCTATCAGCGTGTGATGGCTGAGGGAGTGTGCGATGGGTGACCATCCAACTTCCCAGACGACCGCCTCCGCGTTTCGGGAGCGCAATCCGGCTTGGACTCGTGAGTTTGAGGCTATGCTTGAAGCATACAAAGAGGCGGGCGGTAGGCCGGACATCCTGCAGACCCCCAGAGTCGCCAGTGTGGTCATCAGTGGAAATCGGGTGTTGGCGCTCAACCTGGTGGAGGGTGTTGAAATCGAGGCCGAGGAATTGGAGGACGGTGTACGCGCTCGCATCGTGGTCGCACCAGGCACGAGAGTGGATTACCCGGTGCATCTTTGCTTCGGCATGGTCGCTGAAGAGGGACTTCAGAGGATTCTGCCCGAGTTCGAGATAGGGGCGCAGGCTGAGATCAGCTTTCTGACCCACTGTACATTTCCCAATGCAGTGGATCTCAAGCATGTGATGGATGCCCGAATCCACGTCGGACCGGGCGCGACGATGCGTTACAGAGAGGGTCATTATCACGGCCCTGTGGGTGGTATCAAAGTCCTGCCCTCTACATCTGCTCACGTAGATGATGGGGGCCGGCTGGAGTCCGAGTTCAACCTCGTGCACGGTCGGGTGGGATGCTTGGACATCAAGTTCGATGTGGATGTGGCCGCCGATGGGGTTGTTGAGTTGAGCACCAAGGCCTATGGCTCGGGTGAGGACGAAATCCGGGTCAGTGAAACTGTGCGACTCAACGGTGAGGGGGCCCGTGGCTTGACCATAACGCGTGTTGCTGTGCGAGACCGAGCCACCAGCGAAATCTATACGACCGCGGAAGGGAATGCGCCGGGTGCGGTGGGCCATATGGATTGCACTGAGATCGTGCGCGGGGATGCGGTGGCCCGCAACGTACCAGCCGTCGTAGTGCGTGATGACCAGGCACGGGTGACACACGAGGCGGCCATTGGTAGTGTGGGTATGAAACAGTTGGAGACTCTGATGGCTCGCGGCCTGGATGAACAAGAAGCGGTGGACGTCATTATTCTAGGGATGTTAGGCTAGCCGGTCAATGGGGAAGGCAGGTTGCCAATCCATCGACTTGTGGCATAATGCTCCGCCGTACGCAACACAGGAACAAGGACAGAGTGGAGTGCTAGAGGATGCGTAACCGAATACGAATAGAAACCCGGTTGGGAGCCGTATTGCTGGTTCTGGTGATGGTTCTCGTCTCTCAACAATGCACTGCGTGGGCCCAGGGTGGTCCGGCTGTGCGAATGGTCTATTTTTACTCCAATGATTGCCCGCATTGTCTTGCCATCATCGACGAGGTATTGACGCCATTGCAGGTCGAAAACGGCGATCGGCTGCAACTCAAAAAGGTCGAGATCTCTGATGCAGCCGGTTACGAGATGATGATTCGAGCCGAGGAAACGTTCAATGTGTCATCAGAGGAGCGTTGGCCCCTACCGACACTCCTGGTTGGCAATCAGGTGCTGATGGGTGAGGATGAGATCCGCGAGCAGCTTTCTTGTCTGCTTGCTACCTGCCTGGAGGAGGGGGGCACGTCGTGGCCTGACATTCCAGGTCTGGCGCAGGTCCCTAGCGACGGCGGCGCCAACCTGGGCCTGGGAGTCGATTGGGGGCAAGGGGAGGTTGAACCCTGTGGCCCAGAGGATGCAGTGGCCTGTGAAGGGGCAGCACCAATCTGGGCGACCTATTTCTACGATGTGGGTTGTCAGGTGTGCAGCCGTGCCGAGTACGACATTCGGTACGTACAAAGCAAGTATCCTCAGTTGTTGGTCGAAGAGTACAACGTTCAGGATGAGGCAGCTTTGGCAGAATGGCTGGGTGCCCGAGCCGGTGTCCCCGAGGAGCAGCGGCTCTCAACGCCGGCGCTCTTTATTGGAGATGATTACCTGATCGGTACCGACATTAGCGCTGATAGAGTACTGGCAGTGGCTGAGAAGTATGCACCCACCGGCGTGGAGCACGCCTGGGCGGATTTCGACGCCGAGGAGGCCAAGCAGAGCATAATCGATCGTTTCAGATCCTTTGGTGTGTTCACCGTCGTCTTTGCTGGACTGGTAGATGGTCTCAATCCGTGTGCCTTTGCAACGCTAGTCTTTTTTGTCTCCTACCTGACCATGAGTGGGCGCAAGGGACGGGAGATCTTGATTGTGGGAGCAGCTTTTACCCTGGGTGTGTTCTTGGCCTATCTGGTGGTCGGGATGGGCTTTTACAAGGTTCTTGATCTGTTGGGCGACTGGCTGTCGAGAGTGGGGCGCTGGATCTATGGCCTGACTGCTTTGCTGTGCGCTGTGCTGGCCGTGTTCAGTTTTATTGATTTCCTGAGGGCCCGGCGGGGCGATATTGGCGATATGACTCTGAATCTCCCCCACAATCTGCGGATGCGTATCAATGCAGTCATTCGCCAAGGACGCAGCTCGCAGGCCTTTGTTGCCGGCGCGTTCGTCACGGGCTTGGTGGTTTCCTTCCTAGAATTGGCCTGTACGGGACAGGTCTATCTCCCCACGATCATTTTCGTGGTGAGCCAGCCGGATATGCGGGGGCAGGCGATCGCCTTCTTGGTGCTCTACAACCTGTTGTTCATACTCCCGCTGGTGGTGGTTTTTATCCTGGCCTACTATGGCACCGGCTCCAAGCAATTGACCAGGTTCCTTCAGAAGCGGGCAGCAACCGTCAAGTTGGGGATGACGCTCCTTTTCGCTGCGTTGGGGACTTGGCTGGCTGTCTCTGTGCTGGCCTAGCCGGGTGCGCGGGGCTGCGGATCCAGCCATCGCACCTACCCCTTACCTCGTCGGGGTCACCGGGCGCTAGTCAGGGCAATTACTAGCTGGAAGCCACACCTTTTGCCACACGATCTCGTATCCGTCTGGACTGACGTATAACCCATCGTCGCCAGGACAACATTCTTCGGGTATTGGAAAAGCTAGCTCACCCGACGTGGTGAAGTAGGTTGCCACGTGAGGGAATCCCACGAACTCGTTGTACGATCCCGACAGCTCGTTCTCGAGAGACACCCCTCCCTGGAAGTAACGATACTCGTCGCTAGGCCCTCCGCCATTGCCCCACTCAGCCCGACCACCTGCTTTGCCGCTATCGCACCAGGTTATTCCAGGTATGGACATCCATAGCGATTCCCTGGCTATCAGCGTCGATTCCGGTGTTGGGCTGGGGGTGGGCGTCGCCGTTGGTCGTGGCGTCGGTGGCAGACCCACTCGAAAGGCAACGGTCAGCTCATCACCAATCGGGTTCCCCTGGTCATCCTGCAATCGCCACACGCTGGTATACCTATCCAGGCGGGCAGGAGCGCTTAGAGTGACCTCGATCTCTCCGGTCTCTGCCGGAGAGATTGGCTTGATCTCCGATCCATATATGATCTCTAGTTCATCTCCATCTTCGAAGGTTAGCTGAACGTCTGAGGGCCACTGGCAATTGCCTGTGTTCCGGATTGTCCAGCGCTTGACGAACAAGTCACCGGGAGGAACTGGGTCTGGTTGGACCTCATAATCGTTCACAACCTCCATGTCGAACTTGCAGGCGGCGAATGCAGTCGCCGTCAGGTCAGGGGTAGCACTTGGAGTCAGGGTAGGTGTCGGCGCGTTGATGGTGGCCTTGTAGGTGGCTAGGACATCGCGCGTAGCCAGCGCTGCGTCAACCCCGGCGGCAACCTGGGTGGAGAGGAAATCGAATGTGGGGGCCAGATCAGGCGTGGGGACAAGAGTGGCCGTATTCATCACATCGGCCGTCGGTGTCGCCGTTGGCGGAAATAGTGCGGCCCGCAACCGGTCCGATGCGCCGCTGGCAAAGAGAGCGATGCTGCTGATCAGGGTTATGATCAGAGCTCCGGCGAGCACCACAATCCAACCCCATGCAGGGCGGGCTGACAGGAGACCGGCTTCTTGTTCTCTCGCTTGGTCTTGGGCGTCAGAGGCGATCATCGTCTCTGTAGCCACTGGAGCGATGGCAGACTCTGTGGCGATCCGTTCGACCGGTTCGCCAGCCATCGCTCTCTCTAGGTCGGTGACGAATTCCCGGGCGGTCTGATAACGATGGTCAGGCTCTTTGGCCAGGGTCCGTATGATCACGGCCTCGATGTTCGGGGGTAGATCGGGGACTATATCGGACGGCGGCGTAAGGGGGGAGTTGATGTGCTTTAGGACGGTGCCCAAAGGCGTGTCCGCCTCAAAGGGAAGATTCCCTGTGACCAGTTGATAGAACACGGCTCCCAGTGAATAGATATCGGAACGCTCATCCCCTATGTGGCCCATCCCTTGCTCGGGGGCCATATACGCTGGTGTGCCGACCATCGCGCCGCTGGCTGTCAGCGTGGATGTATTGATCATCCTGGCTATGCCAAAGTCGGACAGGATGACCTGTCCCTCCTGAGTCAGAATGATATTGGCAGGCTTGACATCCCGGTGTACCATTCCCTGCTGGTGGGCATAGTCCAGCGCATCGGCTACCGCAGCGACTATTCGCACCGCTTCCTCCAGCGGCAGCCGGCGATCCTCTTTGGACAGTTCCTGCAAACGCGTCTTGAGGGTGGGACCATCGACAAACTCCATCACCATATAGTAGGAGTTTGTCTCTGTATCATAGTCAAAGTCATATACCTGGACGATATTGGGATGGCGAAACGTGGCAACGAACCTGGCCTCGCGCTGGAAGCGAGTCAAAAAGTTCTCCTCATCGGCCAGGAAGGAGTGAAGTATTTTGACTGCGACATGGCGGTCGAGATTAGGGTGATAGGCCTTATAGACCTCCGCCATACCACCGCTGCCTAGGTATTCCACAATGCGGAATTTGCCCAGCGTCTTGTCGATCAGCGTCTTATCCCTCTTGGTTGACGTGGCAATATGGTGTGACTTTTCTGAACGGAGTGGGACGCGGCTCGCTGTGGAGGCCTAAAGGGTCAAGGCTGAGCGTCTGTTCTCCATTGTGCCATCGCGCTATCCAACGACTCGAGTGCTTCAATCGAATCGTAAGCGCGCTCCTGCGTGATCCAAGCCAATGATTATTCTACCGCGATTGCCAATCAAAGTCAATCTAGATCCATAGGGGCAGCACACAGGCGTGTGTGAACGGAGATATGGCGTGGATTCTACGTCAATCGGCGCACTAGGAGATCCTCAAACGCCGACAGATCCTTCCAACCCACGGCGCAGTTGATGGCCTTGGCGTACTCGTCAATCACAGTGTAGCCATCGTCGGTAACTCGAATGCCCAGTTGTTCCACCATCAGCAGTTCCCTGGAGAAGGCCAGGTAGATGGCCACTGTGTCAAAGAGGGTAGAGCTTTCTGCTTCAACGTCAAGCCCGCTTGCCCACTTGGCATTCGCTGCCCATATCCAATAGTTCTCGATGATAGCTTGAGTTAACGGCGCCTTGCTGCTGAGTATCGCCTGATACTTTTTTCCCGTCAGTCTAACCAGACCACACGTATCGAGCGGGGTGATAGAAATGTCCCACGGAGCGGTGAACGCCCGTTGGCACGCTCGGGGATATCGGGCGACATTGTACTCAGCGGAGATGTCTTTGCTTCCTCCGTATCCCCGCCGTATACTGCCGTGCATACCGACGAACCTGGCCCGTTTGGCAATCCTGGGCTCACGTTCCAGCGCCGCGCTGATGTTTGGCACCGGACCAATGCAGATGAGCGTGATGGGCTCTGCCGACCCCATTATGGTTTCTACGATAGCGCCGACGCCATCCTCGTACACCTGACCCGGATAGGTTGACAGGTTGTACCCTTCAACCCACGGTGCTTGGTGACTCGGGATGTCGACGCCGCTTTCCAGAGGGATGCCTATGCCGATAGGTACTTCCGTCTGTCCATCAATCTCGAGCATCTTGGCCACGATCCTGGCGCGACACCACGTATCTCCAGTATCGGTGACGATCAGTTTGACGTCCAATTCTGGCGACCTGAGCAGCATAGCAAGGGCCCACGTGTCGTCGATATCGGTGCCGATATCGGTATCAAGGATAATGGGGGTCTTTTCCGGAAAGCTCGCGGGCGTTTGTGTCAAGGTGAGTCTCCTGCGATAGTCTCTCCCAATACTCGGACAATGGGCGATTGCTGCGGGGACGATGGGTTCTGAGTTGCTGTGTTCGAGTAGTATGCCACGGGACGTATGCTTCGTCAAGTTTCCAACTAGGCTTGCGGGGTTGGGCCTTGTGTGCTAGTATGACAGCGGGGTGGCGGAAGGCCAATCGAGTAGGTCTTTTCTACTGTCAGGGGGTTTCGAGCTGGATGGTGCAAAGGGCACGAACCATTTGCCGGGGCGATACCAAGGACAAACGGATAAATAGCGATAAAGTCGTGAATGTGGTGGAGCAGTCCCCACCTCTCGCCAGGCTCAAGTGGATTGTTCTGGTGGCAGTCTCCCTTGTGATGGCCTGCGCTGCTCCAGTGGCTACGCCGACGTCTGTCCCGCCTGCGATCGCTCCAACCGCTATCTCCCCATCGGCTCCGCGGCCAACAGAGAGGGAGAGCGAGGGTGGTCTGTCGGATGAGCAAATCGCCACACTTGATAGTCTGGAACAGGTCGATGACTATCCGCTCTATACTATGGTCTACTATGGTGAGTACGCAGGGGCGACGTCTGTGGCAGAACTCGTAGAACAGCCGGTGGATCCAACTCTGCTGAAACCAAGCGTGGTACCATCGACGGGCGAATGGGCTTGTTCCCTTTTCGCAGCTCTGGGAGATGTGGACGGCACGTTGTACGGTCGCAACTTTGATTGGGAGTACAGTCCGGCCCTGTTGCTGTTCACGGATCCTCCGGATGGGTATGCCTCGGCGTCGATGGTAGATATCGCCTACCTGGGGTTTGGAGGAGCCGAGGCGCAGGGACTGACAGATCTACCCCTTGCTGAGCGCGAAGGAATGCTGCGCGCGCCGTTCTTGCCGTTTGATGGGTTTAACGAGCAAGGGCTGGCCATTGGTATGGCGGCTGTGCCGCCAGGGAACGTGTATCCTGACCCAGACAAGGAGACCCTCGGTTCGCTGATGGTGATGCGGGAGATACTGGATCACGCCAGCAACGTGGACGAGGCGGTCGCCATCCTGCAGAACCATAACGTCGATATGGAAGGGGGGCCACCTCTTCACTACCTGGTCGCCGACGTGTCAGGACGTGCGGCCCTGGTAGAGTTCTACCAAGGGGATGTCGTGGTGATGGTCAACAAGGATCCCTGGCACCTGGCCACCAACTTTCTGTGCGCTGCGGCTGGAGACTCGGCGGAAGGAACGTGCTGGCGGTATGACAAGATCAGCGAGCGGCTTGAGGAAGCACAGGGCCGGCTCAGTGCACAGGATGGTCTAGATCTGCTGGCAGAAGTGTCCCAGGATAGTACACAATGGTCGATCGTCTATGGGATGAGCATTGGTGACGTCACCGTAGCAATGGGTCGCCAGTACGAGGTGATCCACACGTTTCACCCGAGTCCTGCAGGTAGCTAGTGCGGTTCGGGCCGACGGGAAAAAAGCCCGCCAACTCTTGATCGAGTTGGCGGCTTGATCTTCCAAAGCGGGTGAAGGGGCTCGAACCCTTGACATTCAGCTTGGGAAGCTGACGTTCTACCACTGAACTACACCCGCGCACGAACACATTATAGCGAACGGGGATGAAATGTCAAATCTCGCTACAGTGCTCTACGGCCCCATAGGAGTTGATCACGGATGACGAGGTCAGTGCCACGGATCTTGAATGCCAGGTCAGCCGCTATATTGCGCATAAGGCAGTAGCCCAAGTCGGAATCGGCATCACATAGGTTGATGAGTTCATCCTGTGGAATGACCAAGAGCCGTGTCTTTTTTGTGGCACAGCGGGCAGAGGCGGATCGTAACCCCTGGTCTACCAATGCCACCTCGCCGAAGGTCTGTCCCCGTCTGATCGTGGTGATGACCATCGGGCCGGCCGACTGCTCTGTGGCGTCAGTTTGAACGAGATCTGGATTCACCAGGATCTCTATCTCTCCACTGGCGACGAGGTACAATTCGTCACTGGGGCTGTTTTCTTCAAAGATGATCTCGCCCTGTTTCGGTGTGACCTCTGAACAGAGGCGAGCGACCATCCCGAGCTGCTGGGGTGTCAGGTCATAGAAGATGTCCGCCTGTCGCAAGGTATTGGCATACTCTGTGCTTCGATCGGCATCCCTGGCCATAATACATCTCCTTCCCCGCCCGGTATCAGTGGCAGAGATTCTACCACACTTCCGCTGGTGGGGCAAAAGGGAGGGGTGAGAGTTGGGACAATAGGCGTAACTCCGATTTGCCAAACTGTGCACTTTTTGCTATAATCGCACTTGATCGGGGCGTGGCGCAGCTTGGCTAGCGCGCTACAATGGGGTTGTAGAGGTCCCGGGTTCAAATCCCGGCGCCCCGACAGAAGAGGGTGTCCTGTTTGCGGGGCACCCTCTGTCTGTTTCGACTGGTGATGGATGCAGCAATGGATATTCAGTGGGTCAAGTCGGCGTGACTGCCCTTATCGGGCGCAACTCTGCGAATCAAAGCTGGACATCGTTCGCTTTCTTGCCAAGTATAGCGTTCTGTGCTACAGTATTAGACGGAGGCAACAATGGCCACAAAGATCTTGGTAGTTGACGACGAAATAGAAAGCGTAAAGCTTATCGGGCTGATGTTGCAGCGACGGGGCTATGAGATCGCTGCCGCGCGGACTGGCGCTCAGGCTCTGGAGAAGGCCCAGGTCGAAAACCCAGATCTGATTATCTTGGATGTGATGATGCCAGATATGGATGGTTATGAGGTCTGTCGCCGACTTCGTGCCGACCCTGCGATGGCTACTGTTCCTATCATCATGTTCACAGCCAAGACAATGATAGATGACAAAGTGGCTGGGTTTCAAGCAGGAGCTGACGACTATTTGACCAAGCCAGTGCACCCAGAAGAACTGGCCTCCCGCATTGAGGCGGTGCTGCTGCGCACATCGCGACGGCAGTCGCCAGTCGAGGAGAAACCCGCAGCGCGTGCCAAAGTCATCGGGTTTCTGGGCTCGAAGGGAGGAGTGGGCACGACGACCTTGGCGCTCAATGTCGCCGTGTCACTGGCCCAGGACATAGCCAAGGATAAGCAGATCATACTGGCCGATATCCGGTCCGGTATGGCGGCCTCTTCCCTCAACTTGGGTTTGCGACGTCAAGGCGGGGTGTGGCAGCTTTTGGATCAGCCGGTCGGAGGGATTGACTCCAGGATGGTAGAGGCCCAGTTGGAGGAGCACAAGACGGGTGTGCGCGTGCTGGGCGGCCAGATTGAACCCATTGGGGTGGCCGAGCCGATATTGCCTAGCTATGCCGAGGTCTTGATTCAACACCTTGGGACTATGTCGGACTATCTTTTGCTGGACCTCGGAGTCGGTCTGGGTGAGACGAACCGTCACGTTCTGCCGGTGTGTGATCACATTGTCGTGACTACTGAACCTCACCGCGTGGCGCTTACGCTGACTCGGTCCTTGCTGGATGGGATGACCTCGCTGCTCACACTGCCCCGCCACAGGATCAGTGTCGTGCTGATCAACAAAACCCCTTCCGGCTCCACGTTTACGAAGGAGGCGGTGGAGGATTTGATAGAGAATGATCTGGCTGGTGTGATCACACCAGCCGCTGAGATGGCGTTTCAAGGGGCCGAAACGGGCAACCCGATGGTGACTGCCCAGCCAACTTCGCTGGTTGCTCAGCAAATCCGAAGACTCGCAGAGGATTTGTCCAAGACCTGAGATATGGTTGTCCGGCCCGTTTTCCGGCATCCGTGGGACGTATCGCCAGCAGAGGGGAGAGGAATCCAGCGTCAACTCTGCAAGCGCATGCGCGTGGAGCCGCTTGTGAGTCAACCGGAGACCGTCGCGGGAATAGACGCGAGTCTGAAGGGCGGAGTAGGGCGGGCGGCTGTGGTGTTGTTCGCCTATCCCGAGCTGAGACCCTTTCAGGCGGCTACGGCGGAGATGTCTGTTTCGTTCCCCTACATACCGGGACTGCTGGCGTTTCGTGAGGGCCCGGTGGTGCTGGCGGCTCTGGAGCGGTTGGATGTTGCTCCAGATGTGTTGATGTTTGATGCCCATGGTCTGGCTCACCCGCGTCGTGTCGGGCTTGCTACTCACATAGGGGTGCTGTTGAACAGGCCTGCTGTGGGTTGTGCCAAATCGCGTCTTTGTGGGACTCACGTGGAGCCCCACGAGCAGAAAGGGAGCTGGTCTCCGCTAGTGGACAACGACCAGGTGATCGGTGCCGTTGTGCGAACGCGAGATCGTGTCCGACCTGTTTTTGTATCGATAGGGCATCGAGTGGATCTAGAGGGCGCGATTTCACTGGTGTTGAGTTGCACAACCAAGTATCGTCTCCCGGAACCGACTCGCTGGGCACACCGAGTCGCAGGTGGTGGAGCCTTGCCTCGGGCTCGGCAACCTGCGCTACCTGATCGATGAAGCAAGCATGAAAACTACAGCCGGGTATGCGGACGAGATAAAGCGAGCGGCGGCACTTGTTTGTGAGTCTAGGTATGCTGTCGCTCTGACAGGCGCGGGGCACAGTACACCCTCGGGGATTCCTGACTTTCGGTCGCCAAAGAGCGGGATGTGGGAGTGCGCTGATCCATTGGAGGTGGCCTCCATCTACAGCTTTCGTCGTTGCCCCGAGGCATTTTACACCTGGATACGTCCCATGGTGATGACGCTGCTCGAGGCTGAGCCTAATCCTGGTCACCTGGCGTTGGCAGAACTGGAGACACAGGGGCATCTGAAGGCGGTCATCACGCAGAACATTGACAACCTGCATCAACGGGCTGGGTCACATGAGGTACTGGAGCTGCACGGTCATATGCGAGAGGCCACATGCATCAGTTGCTATCGTGCCGTGGGTTCAAGTGCCATACTGGATGATTTCCTGGCCTCAGGCGATGTGCCTGTTTGTGATACGTGCGGCGGTGTGATGAAACCCAATGTCGTGCTTTTCGGAGAGCAGCTACCGATCAAAGTGGTCAATGCAGCCATGGCGCATATCCGTCAGGCTGATCTAATGATAATCGCTGGATCGTCATTGGAGGTAATGCCCGCTTCGCAACTGCCCCTCCTAGTGCGTGAACAGGAAGGGCATCTAATCGTGATTAACTTTACGCCCACCTATGTTGACGATGTGGCTGACGTGGTGATCCACGCTGATGTTGCAGAGGTGCTGCCTCGTATTGCCCAGGCTTGTGCAGGAGGATAGGGGTGGGGACAGATCAGGTTGAAGGTACAAGCTACGAACAACGTGTGGCTCGACTCGAACAGATCATCGAGATTACTCGCTCGCTGAACCTGACGCTAAACATGCGTCCGCTACTGCACCGCATTGTCGAGGCGGCGCAGGAGCTAACCGACGCGCAAGAATGCTCCATTCTGTTGGTGGATCGCAAGAGCGGTGAGTTGTACTTTGAGGCAGCGACGAATCTCCCGGGCGTACAGTCGATTCTTGTTCCTATGGAGGGCAGCGTCGCTGGCTGGGTGGTTGAGACGGGCCAATCTCTCGTCGTCGCTGATGCCCAGCATGATCCTCGCTTCAGTTTCTCGAGTAAGGCGGATGCGCAGTCCGACTTTGTCACGCGGTCGATCTTGGCCGTTCCGATGATCTCCAGAGAAAATGTGATCGGGGTGTTGGAGGCCATCAACAAGGAGGGAGGAGTTGCTTTTACCGAGGAGGAAGTCGAGCTTTTGGCCGTTCTGGGCGATCAGGCGGCAGTGGCAGTACAGAATGCCCTTCTGTTCCAACAGTCTGACCTGATTGCCGAGATTGTTCACGAGATGCGCACGCCGCTGAACTCTATTATTGCCTATTCTGACCTGATGCAGCGACCGACGGCGACCATGGATCAGCGTAAGCAGTTCTTGGGCATTATCCAGCATGAGGCTGAGCGCATCAGCGAGATGACGAACAACTTTCTCGAACTGTCACGGCTGCAATCGGGCCGCGCTTCCTTGGCTCTGGATCCCGTTGACTTGAATACAGTGGTTCTTATGGCGATCAACGTGATCAAGCCACAGGCTGATGGCAAACAAATCATCCTGGCGATCGACGTGCCTACTGCCCTACCGCCTGTCATGGGAGATGCTCAGCGCCTTCATCAGGCGTTACTCAATCTGCTGAGCAATGCAGTAAAGTATAGCGATCCAGGTGACACGGTCACCGTTTCAGCACGTGGACACGGAGAATTCGCGCGTGTGAAAGTTGCCGATACAGGACCGGGGATTCCGATCGACGCTCTGCCAAGTATCTTTGAGCGCTTCTACCGGGTACCTGGTGCAGAGAGACGGGCGGTCGGGACCGGATTGGGGCTCGCCATTACCCAGCAGATCATCGAAGCACACGGTGGGAAAATCGTCGTCGACAGTGAGGAGGGCAAGGGCACGACATTCACGTTTACACTGCCGGTGAAAGTGGGGTGATGATGTGAAGAGGAAAAAGGATGGCAGGAACCGCGCCCCTCGGCGCGGTTTTTGATTTGGCGCAGGGGAGAGCAAGGGTATGCTCATTGGTATCGACGCCAGCCGTGCTGTCACTGCGTATCCGACCGGCACCGAAATCTATTCTCTGCGGTTGACTGAGGCGTTGCTGGCTCTGGAGAGCGCTTTTCGTTTCCGCCTCTATTTCCGCACACCGCCTCCCAAAGGTCTGAAGGACCTCAAGGCCGAGATGCGCGTTATTCCGTTCCCCCGCATGTGGACCCACGTTCGCCTGTCCTGGGAGATGGCATTCCATCCGCCAGATGTGTTATTTGTGCCTGCCCACGTGTTGCCGGTTTTCCATCCCCGTGTCAGTTTGGTCACCGTTCATGACCTGGGATACCTAGAGTACCCCCGGGCTCATCCGTGGCGGCAGCGCCTGTATCTCGACCTCTCCACTCGCTGGAACGCCCGCGCTGCCGCGCATATCCTGGCCGATTCCGAAGCGACCAAGTCCGATCTTGTGACGCGCTATTCGACGCCACCCGGTAGGATCACCGTCGCCTACCCTGGTCGGGACGAGTCTCTGACGCGGGAGCGTGATCTGGACAGGATCGAGGCGGTCAAGTCGCGCTACGGAATCACTGGCGATTACTTTCTCTACCTCGGCACTCTCCAGCCAAGAAAGAATCTAGCTCGGATCATCACGGCCTTTGCTGCCCTGGGCTTGGGGATACAACAGCGTGACATCAGCCTGGTCCTGGCAGGCAAGCGAGGGTGGCTTTACGATGACCTCTTCACCCTGGTGCGTCGCAGTGGCCTGGAGAAACGCGTGATGTTCCCTGGCTACATTGCTGAGGGAGACAAGGCCGCGCTATTGAGTGGTGCGGTGGCTTTTGTTTTCCCCTCGTTATACGAAGGGTTCGGACTGCCGGTGCTTGAGGCTCAGGCCTGCGGTTGCCCCGTCATCACCAGTACGGCCACAAGCCTACCGGAGGTGGCCGGAGATGCAGCACTCTTGGTGGACCCGTATGATATTGATGCTATCGCTAATGGTATGGAACGGGTCGCTGACGATCCCGGTCTGCGGGAGGCACTGATTGAGCGAGGGCTCATCAACACTCGCCGCTTCTCCTGGCGTAGGTGCGCACAGGCTGTCCTGAGTGCTGTTGAGCAATCTATGCGGTCTGTGGTATAATCGATCGGCGTATGGAACAGGACCTCTCTTCAGCCATATCTTGCCCAGACGATGATGGTTTGGCCAGCCTCCGCGATCGTGTAACCAGTCTGACCAACTGGTTAACCCCGGCGTGGGCTGCCCTATGTGGTGTGGTCGCCTCGGGTAGCGTCGATTGGCAGTCCAGTTTTTGGCCGAGACTGATCCAGTTGATTCTCCTAGTGGATGTTGGGTGGGGGACACTGTGGTCGGTCCTTGGGAGCACCAATTGGACTGTACCACTACTGCGCTGGCATGATTGGCGCTTAGGCGAACCCGTAGCGAGACCTCCTTATGCACTGCCTGACTCGCCGGGTGATCGGGCATCCCGGTGGCTGGGACAGTTGCGCGTCTGGGGGCGCGATGTTTTGTGGCCCACGTGCGGTCTCTCACTCTCGGTGATAACGGTTGCGTTGGTCGTGACGGGCGTGCTGGCGTCAATGCTGGGGACAGGTCTATCCCTTCTGAGCATAGCTGCCATAGCTCTTATGCAACTAGGCCTGGCGTGGGAGGGTGGTCGCGGGACTGCGGCGCCAAAGTGGGATGCCGTTTTTGCCGTGGCACTTCCCTGGCTGGCCGGTGATCTCGTCTCTGCCGGATCGCTCTCAATGCTCTCGGTTGGACTAGCGGTTGCTTTTGCGCTGGCTTGGGGATCCGCCCGGCAGGCTCACGTGCCCTGGCGACGTCTGCTTGGGGTCGGTGCTCAGTTTCTGGTGGTGCTTGGCCTGATTGTTTCTCACAATGCTCTGGGGGCGGGTTGTCTGCTATTGTTACTTGTCCCCCAACTGATGCTGTTCCCCTGGCTGCGGCGTGGGCTGGATACCATGTGGACCATGCGCTACACCCGACTCTGGATGATGGCGGCGATGTTGGTTGCTGCTTGGGTGTTCTAGGTAATGAATCCGGCAACACTGATCCTGGGTCTTGTTGGCCTTGGTCTTCTGGGATTGTTCCTATACTGGCAACTGATCATCGCGGAGGGCACCTATCTGGGGCCGCGGATCGTCGTATTGCTTTACGACTGGTCGGCACGCGTTTACGAGCGCATCAAGCAGTATGACACAGGGGATGAGCAATGGTTCTTGGGGCTGCCGCTGGTGCGTGCGTTGGAGGTGATCCCCGCACCGCTGGTTCTGGACGTAGCCACCGGTACGGGCAGGTTGCCGAGAGCGCTGATGCGCCAACCTGGCTTCCGAGGCCGGGTGATAGGTCTCGATTTGTCTCGCCGTATGCTGCGCCAGGCTGTTGAACGAACGGTGCAGTTTGCGGACCGGTTGACCTACATTTGGCAGGATGCTCGTCGGCTACCCTTTGATGACGACACCTTTGACGCCGTGACGTGCTTGGAGGCTCTAGAGTTCACACCTAATCCGCGCGAGATCCTGCGAGAACTCGTACGCGTGTTACGGCCTGGAGGCGTCTTGGTGGTGACAAATCGTGTTGGTCGCGATGCAAAGTTGCTGCCTGGTCGTGTCTTTCCTCGCGATCAGTTCAAGCAGGTGCTGGGCGAGTTCCCCCTTGAGGGGGCCAAGGTGCGGCCGTGGCAGGTGGACTATGACCTGGCATGGGCGATCAAATCTGGACTTCCGCACGGTGGTTCTATTCGGCCACTGCCAGAGATTCTGCGCTGTCCCGTGTGCAGCGGTCATCTGGATCCGTCGGCACAAGATGGCGCACAGGGGTTTCGCTGTACTGGCTGCCACCAGGTATATCCAGTCGCGGAGGATGGGGTCATCGAGATGGCGCGTAGATAGTGGCGATGGGGGTTGGGCTTTCCTTGCACAGCTATTTGGGCAAAGTCTGGGCCATCATTGTTAAGGATGTCGTCGCCGAGTTTCGCACGCGGGAGATGATCAGTGCGATGCTGGTGTTTTCCGTGCTGGCGCTGTTGATTTTCAGTTTTGCTTTGGATCTGCGGGGAGCAATGGCGAGAGCGGCGGCGCCGGGCGTGTTGTGGGCCACGGTGGCCTTCTCCGGGACGCTGGGGCTAAGTCGCTCGCTGGCACGCGAGCAGCAGAACGGTTGTATAGATGGTCTGCTGCTGGCACCGATGGATCGGAGTGCCATTTTCTTTGGCAAGGCGTTGGGCAACCTGGCGTTTATGGTGGTTGTGGAGATCATGCTGTTGCCCCTGTTCTCTGCCTTGTTCAACGTGCCACTCCTCAGAATCGGAGTACTGGGGGTAACTGCCCTGGGGACAACTGGGTATGCGGCCGTGGGTACACTGCTGGCGGCCATTGCCGTCAATACAAGAGCGCGGGAGGTGATGCTCCCGGTTCTGCTGTTGCCCCTGGTGGTGCCTCTCCTTATCGCTGCCGTCAAGACGACGGGGGGACTGATAGAGGGCGGAACGTTGGCGGAGTTGGGGGGGTGGGTGCGTCTGTTGGTCGCTTATGATCTGATTATCGTGGCCGTTTCAATGCTCACGTTTGGCTACGTCGTTGAGGAGTAGAGAGTTGGGGTCAATGAGGGAAGGCACATGAAGAGATCTGGGCAGGATTGGTGGGGTATCGCACTAGCAGTGTTGAGCGGCGCGGCGATTGTGATAGCACTGACAATGGTTTTTGTGTACGCTCCTCGAGAGGCGACGATGGGAGATGTGCAGCGAATCTTTTACTTCCACGTGTCCTCGGCCTGGGTAGGTTTCCTGGCCTTCTTTGTCACCTTCTTGGCGGGAATTGGTTATCTGGCGCGGAGAGAGCGACGGTGGGATATTGTGGCCGTGTCGTCGGTAGAGATTGGGGTGACATTTATTACTATGGCCATCATCACCGGTTCGCTTTGGGCCCGACCAGCGTGGGGTACCTACTGGACCTGGGAGCCACGGCTGACCATCTCCGCCGTGCAGTTGCTCATCTACGTATCGTACGTTATGCTCCGGGCCGCAATCGAAGGCCCAGAGCGAAGGGCGCGCTTTGCGGCTGTATATGGTATCGTTGCCTTCGTCACGGTGCCGCTCTCCTGGTTTGCCATTCGCTGGTGGCGCACCATTCATCCGGATGTCCTCACGAGCGGGGAGGGGATGGCGCTCACGTCACGGATGGTCCAGACGCTACTGTTCTCTGTAGGGGCATTTACTCTGCTGTATGTGACGCTGCTGCGGCAGCGGATACGTCTGGAGCAAGCCACCGATGTCCTGCTGTATCTCAGAGCGCGTATACGAGACCTTTGAGTTGATTAGGGAGTCAAGTGTAGTATGGAAAACCTGTCCTATCTTGTGGCGGCCTACATTGTGTTCTGGGCGCTGACGTTTGTGCTCGTGTTCTCCATCTGGGCGCGGCAGCGACGGTTGGAGCAGGAGATTGCGGCGCTGGCGGCGCAGTTGAAGGAAAACGAGGAATAGACGAGCCGCACAACGGTGCGAGTCTCCGATGTGGGTCTTGAGCAGGTTGGAACCTGCTCGGGTTGGATTGTGTGTGACAATCAAAGAGGCCGCCGACACGCGGCGGCCTCTTGCTGTCTGTGCAAGCAGGTCGGTTACATTATTCCGGTGCGCAGTGCCTCTACCTGTGCAGCCGATAGTGTCGTCAGCGGTTGTTTCACCAACGGACCGGCGCCAAGGGCCGAGACCTGCTCCTCATAGGTGGGAATCGGATCTCCTCGGTAGAGGATGCCGATCGGGATTCGGTCTCCCCATTCGTGCGCCTTCTCCCAGGCGACGGTGCGCTCGGTTGCATCGTATCCCTCCTCGTCCTCCAGTTTATAGACCCGCTCGTTGTAGAAATCGTAGGCGTAGGACCTGTTGAAGGAGACACATGGTTGAAGGACGTCCACCAACGCATAGCCGCTGTGATTGAGGGCCTCGCCGATGAGCCAGACCAGATGTCTCAGTTCACCAGAATAGCCTCTGGAGACGAAGGTAGCGCCGGCGGTGATAGCCATCGCCAAAGGATTGACCGGTCCATCAATGGATCCTTCGGGCGAAGTGGGTGTGCGCTTGCCCCGCTCGCTGGTGGGGGAGTATTGGCCTTTCGTCAGGCCGTAAATCCGATTATCCTGGACGATGTCCACAATGTCCAGGTTGCGGCGGACAGTGTTGAGAAAGTGGCTCAGTCCTTCACCATATCCGTCTCCATCTCCATGGACGGTCATGACGCGCAGACCGTGATTGGCCAGTCGGGCGCCTGTCGCCACGGCCAGGGATCGCCCGTGAAGGGTGTGAAAGCCGTTGATCTTCATATAGTGAGGTAGCTTGCTCCCACAGCCAATACCGGTGACGATGAATATCTCGTGAGGGGCGATGTTTTGCTCAGCCAAGGTCATCTTGATGGCGTTGAGGATGGCATGGTTGCCACAACCCGGACACCAAGTCGGTCGCTCTGTTCCTTCAAAATCCTTACGGGTTACCATCTCACACCTCCTGTGGGAGTTGACCCAGAATGTACTTGGGGGAGAAGGAACGCCCATCATATCGACGTATCGCGGCGTCTGGCACAAAGCCGGTGTAGGAGCGCAGCAGCGTCTCGAACTGGCCGGTGCTGTTCCCCTCCACCACAATCGAACGGTTGGTGCGCTTCAGGGCAGCCTCTGTTGCCTCGGCATGTAGTGGATGGAGACCGCTGAAGTGGAGCATATTCGCTCGATTGGGCTGCTCGGCGTTCAGCCTGTCTACCGCCTCGCGCAGCGGCCCATAGGTGGAGCCCCAGCATACGAAGGTTGTTTTGGCCTCTTCCGGGCCATACCAGCTTGGTTTTGGCGATTCCTGGTCCGCGCCCGCCATCTTTCGCGCTCGCTTGTCTACCTGGGCTGCGCGGTTAGCTGCGTCCTCGCTAATAGCGCCGTACTCGTCGTGCTCGTTGGCCGTCGAAACCCAGACGGCGTTAGCGTGCCCAGGCACTGCGCGGGGCGAGATGCCCGATTGGGTCATTTTGAAGCGCCGGTAAGGTTCATCCAGTGCATCTAGCTCCTCTGTAGTCAACAACTCTCCGCGGTCGATGGTGACCTCGTCAAAACCCAGTGCGTCTATCTCCACCGTCCGGGATGCAACTGCCAAGTAGTGATCGCTGAGGACAAGCGTCGGGGTCTGATACCTGTCGGCGAGGTTGAGGGAGTGCCAGCCAGCAAAGAAAGCCTCCTCAATAGTGCCAGGGGCCAGCACAAAGCGAGGAAACTCTCCCTGGGAGGCATACAACGTGAACAGCAGATCGGCCTGCTCTTGCCGTGTAGGCAGGCCGGTGGCAGGTCCAGGGCGTTGAGCGTTGTATATGACGACTGGCGTCTCGGTGATGCCCGCCAACCCCAGCGCTTCCACCATAAGGGCGAAACCGCCGCCCGACGTGGGGACGAGCGACCGCGCTCCTACGTACCCTGCACCGATAGCCATATTGATGGCTCCGATTTCATCCTCCGCGTGCTTGATGACCACGCCATAGTCGGCAGCGCGCGCAGCAAACCAGTGCAGCACCGGTGAACCCGGTGTCATCGGATAGGCGGAGACAAAACGACAACCGCCCGCGAGTGCGCCCAGCGAAAAGGCCTCGGTGCCGTTCAGGATCATACGAGGTGGGGCATCCGGCACTGCCTCCATTTTGAACGAAAAGTCGGTCTGGAAGGGGCAGCCCGCCTGGACGCCTGCTTCGATTACACGCAGGTTGGCATCTACGACGGCCTGTCCCTTGCTGGCAAAGTTGTCGCGAACAACACGCTCCATATACGTCGGGTCAAAGCCGATCAGGCCGGCTGTGACACCCAAGGCCAAGGTGTTGCGCATCACCTCGCGCCCTCCCTTCTCCTGGGCTAGAGCAGAGAGGGGCACTTCGCAGAAATTGACGTCGGGCCGATGCAGCTCCTCGGGCATTCCGTCCTTCTCATCGTAGATGACGGCGCCTCCGGGGACGATCTGATCCACGTGGCGTCGTATCGTCTCTGTATCGAGAGCCAATAGGACGTGAACGGGCTCTGCGTGGGAATAGAGAGGCTGGCGGGCGACACGGATAGAGAAAAAGTTGTGGCCGCCCCGGATGCGGGAGTAATAGTCGGGAAGACCAAAGACATAGAGCCCCCCGCGCGTCAGGGCCTTGGCGAACCCCGCGCCACTCGACTCCAATCCCATTCCCGCCTCACCGCCGATGCGGATGGTGAGGTCGTCTTGAACCATGGTTATCCTCCTTGTTTAGCTGCCGCGCAAAAACAACTGCGCCTCAAGTGACTACCCAGTGAAGAAGGGGTACTCCTCGTCATCCCACCAGGTTTGGTTCGCGGTGAGATACTCGAGCGTATTCTGTAGGAGACGGTAGTGTGTTTCCTCTTGGCGCGCGAGGAACTGATAGGCCTCCTTGGCCTCTGTGTTGTCGGACTCTTTGCCGGCTCTAGCGTAGAGTTCGCGAGAGAGTTCTTCGGTTTCTAGACCGAATTCGAGCGCGGCGATATCTCCTTCCAATGAGACCTTGCGGTCCAGGGTAAAGACGGGCACCGTCCCGGGCGGTTCCTCGCCAGGCAGGTCCGGGTTCGCCGGGTCTAGAGCCAGGTCTTGCTGCATCGCAGTTTCGTAGGGAAGCCATCCTTGTCCAGCTTCCAGTGCCTGGTACTCGGCCAGCAGGAGTCGCAAGTGATCGGCTTCCTGAGCGGCCAGATCAAGGAACATGGCTTTGCCCCGTTTGCTTGAGGCTCGCTGCGCAGCGAGGGTGTAAAAGCTGTAGCCGTCTCTTTCTAGGCTCATGCCGCGTCGAAGGATCCCCTGCGGTGTGTTCCAGTCCATTTTGCCAGTCTCCTTTCTAGATTTGTATACGTGTGCTACGTACGCTATGGTGTGTTATTGAACACAGAGCGTTCCTCCAGCTCTGTAGTGGATTATACTTGCGGCTGCGTATTACACAAGGAATGAAACCCTACTTTTGCTCCTCATACAGGCGTGGGCGTCCCGTGTGGAGTGCCGTACGGTTCGTCAGTCACATACTCTGCTTGAGCGCTTACTCCTCTTCTAGACGTGACTTGACCTTGATACCACGGGTCAGCATTTTGTGAATCGGGCAATGCTTGGATACCATATACAATCTCATGCGCTCCGCTGGGGTCAAGTCACCAATCAACGAGATCTCTTCTTCAATCTGCTCTACGTACTCCTCGATAGACTCGCACCCTTCACAATCGTCTGCAAAGATGCGATCGTATCGAAGCCGAAGCTCCACTTCCTGCACGTTCACGCCATGATGCTGAGCATAGGTGTGGATGACGACGGCGGTGCACGAACCAAGCCCTGCGAGAAGCATCCCGTATGGTGTTAGGTGGTGAATGGCCTCAACAGGATGGAACTGGCCGGCGTCGGGATCGTGAGGGTCCAATGCCAGCACTTGTGTCTGAAATTGACTGTTCTGACGGACGATAACACTTTCTCCCATAACAAACCTCCTTGGTGGTCACAGGCTGGAATCCTATCCACTCAGTATTGAGGGAGAAGCGTCCAGCAGCGAGCCCCATAGTGTTTAGCTCTCCTTGACTCGTGCTGACGCCTCATATGCTATAGACGTGCTTGGC
>CAYUIS010000046.1:0-34365 GCA_964444825.1 uncultured Anaerolineales bacterium
CGATCATCTCTGCCAGCCCGGCGTTCATCTTGCCGAACTGCTGCCGCTGAGCCATGCTGACAGGCTTGAGACGTCGATTATAGTCGGCCACCGTTACAGCCCACAGGATCACAAAAAGCAGGGGCGCAAGCAACAGTCGCCATTCGAGCTGGCCGATCAGGGCGACCGGCACGACAATGGCCATAAACGAGTCGACGATCAGACTCAGGCCAGGGCTGAACATAAAGTTGAGCGAGCGGACGTCGTCGGTGGCGCGGGCCATAATGTCGCCGATCCGTTGCTGCCCGTGAAAGGTCTGGCTCTTGCCCAGAAGGCTGACGTATAGCTCGTCCCGAGCATCCTGTTCGACGTGCTGGGCCAGAAACTCGATGGAGAAATTGCGCAGCAGCCCCGTCATGCCCTGGGCGATCGCCGATCCCACAACGGCCAGCGCCACCCTCAGCAACGCGGACCGTTCCCAGCCGGGCGTGAGGATCAGGTCAGATCCTCGGCCAATCAGGATCTGACGGTAGCTGTAGGCCCAGTTGTTAAGGATGGCCAGCAAGATATTGGCCAGAGGGAACAGGGGGTAACGGATCACGTGCGACGTAATCCATCGCACTGGCCCAGAGCGGTTGAACTGGTATTCGTTTTCGGGGCGGAATTCCCTCTTGCTGTCGCGTTCGCTCAATCGTCCCCTCTCCAAGACCCTAAAGGTTTTCATAAGGCGATTGTTTTGGAAGAAATCTCAGAGCCGTCAGTTGTTTTATGGTCAAGACTACTTGACACTATCAAACCTTTAGGGTCTCATGTATTCTAACTCAAAGTCGCTAAACCTCAATCCCTGACAGGTTGAGTGGGCTATTCCTCTGAAGTCATCTCCCGGTAGAGGAACCAGCCGCCTTTTCGGTCATCGACGCTCTTGGGCGCCCGATCATAGTACAGCTCAAAGAACCGGTCAGCGCCGGTTCGCACCTGGAAGAAGAAGCGCCCTACACCCCATGATCCCCGGTTTGACGCCACCGCCAGGTGAGTAGCGCGCATATTGGTGGCCATGCGCCCTCGCCGGGTATAGTCGTACCACTCGCTCAGAAGCTCGACGATCTGGTGCGTCTCATCACGCCAGAAAAACCGGTCCGGGCACCCGGGCTTTTTCTCAAGCGCCGGGGCTCGGTCAAACTCGACTTCTATAGGCTCTCCGATAAATCGCAGGGGTTTAAGATTCATCAAACCCACCGATGATACGATCATTCGCCAGTATCCGGTAATAGTCACCGGCTATCATCATCCTGAGCTGCCAGCGGTCGGACTTGTAGCCAGGTGGACCACCCACACCAGGGGCTCCGTAGTTGACGTCGTGGTCAAAGGCGCGCCAGGACGCCAAAGCCAGAGGTTCGGCGTCCTCCGACGTGGCTTTGTCGAACCGAATCATCGGTTCACCTGCCATATGGTTGCTTTCCTACTCCCGTATCAGCCCGCCGTGGTAGACGAGTTCGTATACCCGGATGCCGTCCCGGGTGATCCATTCCGTTCCTGTGAACGAGGACACATCTCCCTCGCTCGTGTCAGTGTACAGGTCACGCCCGATGGCATGCTCAAAGCCACCCAGAAAGCGACCTTCCTCGTACATCCTTGCCAGGCTTTCCTGGATGATATGTCCTGCTTCCGCAGCCGTCATCATCGTGGGCTCCAGGATACGGCCATAGTAGTTCATAGCCCAGACAGGCTGCCCCTTGTAGTAGATGACCTCCTGTCCCAGAAAGTCGGAGCCGCCAAAGTAGCTGTCAAGGTAGTGGAATGGCCCGTCGCGAAACTCGAGATCGTGGGAAGCGGGTCTGGAGGAGGTGCTCTTTGCCCCTCCTCCAACGTAGGTGGCTGCTTTCGCCTTGACGACAAAGGCACGAAGCTGTTCCAGCGAGAGTGCTGATTGGGGGCTCACGTGTCCTACCTCACAGCGACTGGCGAATCTCTTCCAGCACCTTTCGGGCGTCCGGAACGTGGCTCAAGAAACCGTCCAGCTTGTCGCACGAGTATTCGGCGCAGTGCGCGCAGTTGACGACGCCCCGCTCCACGCCGCAGGCGCGAATCTCGCACATGGAGCAATAGCCGGCAAGCCGCGCGCCGTTGCTGGCCAGGCAGCCGTCACAGATGACCGATTCGACGGTGATGTCGGGGGAATTGAATTCCTCGCGCCACTGCGCAGCCACCCGCTCAAGCGCTGCCCGGTCGTCTGCCTGAGTGGCGATGTAGGCGGGGCAATTCGTGCAGACGATTCCACAGTACGCAACCATTCTGTTCATTGAGTGTCCTCCCTATGTGACTATAAATGTGACTGTCAAACTGTTTACTCGCCGATTCTAAAAAGCACACGTCTCAAGAACTTGCCCGTGTGGCTTTCTGGCGCCTGCGCTACCTGCTCCGGGGTGCCCTGAGCGACGATGTATCCCCCCTCCTCACCTCCCTCGGGCCCCAGATCGACGATCCAGTCCGCCGTCTTGATCACGTCCAGGTTGTGCTCGATGACGATCACTGTGTTGCCTGCGTCGGTCAGTCGGTGGAGCACGTCAAGCAGTTTCTGGATATCGGCAAAGTGGAGGCCAGTGGTCGGTTCATCGAGGATGTAGATGGTGTCACCGGTGGCCACGCGAGCGAGCTCCTTGGCGAGCTTGACCCGCTGGGCCTCGCCGCCGGAAAGGGTGGTCGCACTCTGCCCCAGCTTGACGTAACCCAGACCTACGTCGACCAGCGTTTGCAGGATGCGCTTGATCTTGGGGACGTTCGCAAAGAACTCGAGGGCCGCGTCCACGTCCGTATCGAGCACCTCGGCGATGTTCCTGCCCTTGTAGCGGATCTGTAGTGTCTCGCGGTTGAAGCGCGATCCCTTGCACACGTTGCAGGTCACCCACACATCGGGCAAAAAGTGCATCTCGACTTTTTTCTTGCCGTGGCCCTTGCACGCCTCGCAGCGACCGCCCTTGACGTTGAAGCTGAAGCGGCCCTTCTCGTAGCCGCGCGCCTTGGCCTCCTGGGTGAGGGCGAAGAGCTCCCGGATGTGCCCCAGCACCTGGGTATATGTGGCCGGATTCGAGCGGGGCGTGCGTCCGATGGGATCCTGGGTGATGTTGATGACCTTGTCCACGTGCTCCAGACCCTCGACGTGGTTGTGCTCACCGGGCTTTTGCTCTGCCCGATGCAGCGCGGCCGCCAGTGCGGGGTGGAGGGTCTGAGCGACGAGGGAGGACTTGCCGCTGCCTGAGACCCCGGTCACACAGGTGAACAGCTCCAGCGGGAAGCGTACCGTCAGGTCCTTGAGGTTGTTCTGTCGCGCACCAACCAACACGAGCCACTTGCCGTTGATCGGCCGGCGCTGACCATTGGGCGAGCTGACCGCCTTTTCGCCCCGCAGATACTGCCCGGTCAGCGAACTGGCGTTGTCCATAATGGCCTGAGGTGTCCCGGCGGCTACCACTCGCCCGCCGTTGACGCCTGCTCCCGGGCCCAGGTCTACGATCCAATCGGCAGTGCGCATCGTCTCCTCGTCGTGCTCGATCACGACGACTGTATTGCCCATGTCACGCAGCCGTTCCAGGGTGTCCAACAGGCGGCGATTGTCACGCTGGTGCAGGCCGATACTGGGTTCGTCCAACACGTAGAGCACCCCGACCAGTCCGCAGCCGATCTGGCTGGCAAGCCGGATACGTTGCCCCTCGCCGCCGGAGAGGGTTGGGGCAGGGCGGTCGAGGCTCAGGTAATGGAGTCCGACATTCATCAGGAAATTGAGCCGCTCGTTGATCTCCTTTAGTACTTCCTCGCCGATCTCGAGCTGCTCCGTCGACATCTGGGGCCACAGGCTCTCGACCCAATCCATGGCCTGTCCGATGTTCATCGCCGTTACCTGATTGATTGTTTTATCGCCAATGGTGACCGCTGCGCTCTCGGGCCGCAATCGTTGCCCTCGGCAGATCGAGCAGGGTCGCTGGCTCATGAAGGAGGCATACCAGTCGCGCGTCCAGTCGGACTTGGTCTGGTTGTAGCGACGGCGGATCGTATTGATGACCCCCTCGCTTTTCCCCTCGTGGCGTCCTTCACCACGCTCGCTCTTCCACTCCCACACGACCTTGGCGCCGCCGTACAGGATGGTATTCTGGCACTCCTCCGACAGATCGCGCCACGGCGTGTCCAGGTCGAAACCGAATTGCTCCACCATCTGTCTCGCGGCCTTGTACGTGCCGCTGTTTCTCTTATTGGCCAGCTTGCCCCAGGCGCGCACGCCACCTTCGTGCAGTGACCTGTCGGGGTCGTAGAACCGCTCGGGATCGAACTCGAGCTTGGTGCCCAGGCCGTTACACTCGGGGCACATGCCCATGGGTGAGTTGAAGCTGAACATGGCTGGCGTCAGCTCGGGGAAGCTCAGATTGCAGGCGGGGCACGCGTTCTGCTCCGAAAGCAACCAGTCGTCTTCACCGTCCCGGTCAATGACAACCAGGCCCTCGCCCGTCCGCAGTGCGGTCTCAATCGAGTCGGTCAGCCGCGTCACAAACTCGTGGCGTTCCTTGGCGCCATCCGGCGAGGTCAGCCGATCGACGACCAACTCGATGTCGTGTTTCTTGTTCTTGTCCAGCTCGATCTGTCCCTCCAGACTGCGTGTCTCGCCATCAACTCGCGCGCGCGCGAACCCGTCGGAGCGGGCGCGGGCGAATACGTCCTGGAACGTGCCCTTGCGATTGCGAGCCAGCGGAGCCAGGACCTGGAAGCGCGTGCCGGTTGGAAGGTCGGCCACCTGTTCGACGATCTCTTGCGCCGACTGCGCGCGCACCTCACGACCACACTGGGGGCAGTGGGGTGTGCCAACGCGGGCAAAGAGCACGCGTAAATAGTCATAGATCTCGGTCACGGTGCCGACGGTCGAGCGGGGGTTCCGGCTCACGGCCTTTTGCTCGATGGCGATGGCAGGGCTGAGGCCGCCGATAAAGTCAACCTTTGGCTTTTCCATCTGCCCGATGAACTGGCGGGCATAGGCGGACAGCGACTCGACGTACCGCCGCTGCCCCTCGGCATAGAGGGTGTCGAAGGCCAGCGACGACTTGCCGCTGCCCGAGACGCCGGTGATGACCACCAGCTTAAAGCGGGGCAGGGCTACGTCGATGTTCTGTAGATTGTGTTCCTTGGCTCCACGAATGACGATCTGGTCGTGGTACATGGTGGATGTGCACCTCTCTTCAGAGTGATCAACGGTGGTCGGAATAGGGACAGTGGCTCTGAGCGGATCATCCCACTGGCGTCACGATTGTACCACAGATACCTGCCAACTTGTGTCATATTTATGCAGGAAAGTGGCATGAATTTAGAATATTTGTTCGCATTGGAGGTGATGACCAGGACCTCAGACGGTCACTGGATTGGCCTGAGGATTGGTTTGTGCGGTCCTACCAGGCTTCCTGTGGTAAGGTCAGCACCACGCGGGTGTGCTGACCTGGAACGCTTTCCAGTTCCAGAGTTCCTCCGACGATAGCCATCATTGTGGTGTGCAAGGCTAACCCGTGACCACCGTCGTTCTCTGGATGGGTAGCTGATCCTAACCCGACGCCGTTGTCCTCGATGGTTATCTGAAGTCCACCTGGTCCGGAGTATGCCACAGAAGCCTGTTTTGCACCAGTCACAGGATCGCACCACATCCCGCTGATGCAAAGATGGAGGGGGTCGGGGGACTGGGGACCCCGTCCGTGATGGGCCGCGTTGCGGATGGCCTCCCGGGCAGCGTAGAACAGCACCTCACCGATGAGCGGCGGGATGGTCTGAGCCTTTTGTTCCGCCTCCGGTGCTATCTTCCAGGTCACCTGATCGAACGCGCTGCTGAGCTCGTGTGTGACGGTCTGGCGCAGCGCCGCAAAAACGCCCAGGCGGGCGACCTCTGGGACGGTGGCTGCAGGCATATCGTGCAACAGGTCGGCGATCTCGCGATGGAGGTTACCCAGCAGTGCGACAACGTCGGTGGATGGGTCGCCGGTGGGGGATGGCTGGCCGCCCAGCATCAGCATGGCCGTGTGCAGGCGCGGCAGGATGTCGTCGTGCAACACACGCCGGGTCCGGCGATCTAGTAACTGGCTCTCGGCCAGGTGTTGACGTTGTAGAGCCATGAGCCGGCGGGCCATCTCGGCGCTGGCCTGGACGTCGATCAACCGTTCCCCGGTGGCGCGGGCGATTTCCATCTCCTCCTGGGTATATAGGCCCCCGTCTCGCTTCTCGCCGAGCAGGAGAACGCCGATCAGCCCTCGCTCGCTCCATAGCGGCACGGCCCAGCCCGGCTCCATCCGACCTAGATCGAGAGGTACGTACATCGTCTGGGGTGAGTCAAACTGGGTGGGGATTTCGGTTGTCTGCACGACGTCTGCCAATGAAAACGACGTTTTGTCTTTTCCAGGATAGACCAACGGCGGACCGACGAGCGGCGCTAGCGGTCCGAGGGCGATCAGAGAGGCAGTGCGCGCCCCGAGCAGGTCTTCGCACAGAGCACGGAACGGAACCTGTATATCGACCTCGTCTACGCCCGATGCCGGAGAGGGTGCAAGCAAACGTTCGTACAGTCGCTGGCTGGTGACGAAGGGGCGCAGGTGCTCGATGGTACGCTCGCGATCGGCGAAGGAGCGCCAGCTCAGGAGCGCGTAGAAGGCGACCATCAGGAGAACGGTCAGCAACAGGCTATAGATCGGACGCAACTGGATGGTGACGCTCCACCCAATCACTATCCCGTACCCCGCGGCCAGGAAAACGGCCCGGCGCCAGTGGCGGAAAAAACCCTGCCGGGGCAGCGTCTTTCCGGTAAAGACCTCGTAGGAGACGATGGCGCGTCCCAGTAGGAGCACCGCCGCGCCGATGAGACCGGCGATGATCAGGTCGAACCGCGCGACGGTGAGCGCCATATCGGTCGTGATGGTGGGGACGGACCGTTGGCGGGCGTTGAGGACGATCCACACCATCACCCACGCCACCAGCAGGCTGACGAGCAGCAGCGCAACGGAGGCACCCATCAACCAAGGACGCGCGCGCCGACGGGCCAGGTCGCCCATCAAACGGGCCGATGGGTTGGGGCGACGTAGGACGTCCAGCGACAGCCCAATGCAGAGCAGGATGTAGAATGGATAGACGAGGATGAGGAGTGGGATTCCGCCTACCGACAGAGTGGTGGATAGAGAAAGCTGGGCGACCTGCCAGTAGGTGGGGAGTGGGTTGGCAAAGATCAGCAGGCCGACGAGCGTTATGACCAAGAGCGTAGCGGCGAGGAACCAAGGACGGTGCCGACGACGCAACTCGGTGGGACGCTCGCTCCAAAAGCCTGCGTACCACAGCATCAGGCCGTACCAGGCGAACGGTGAGGCGACGACCGGTATCCAGCCCACGTGCCACCAAAAGTTCATTCCCCGGCTTGCGGTTTCCAGACCATGACCCAGGATGGCCGAGTGGCTGACGAAAAACGCGCCGCCCAGGAGCAACCCGCCACCGGCCAGCCAGATGCCCCAGGTGTGGCGCTCAGCGTTCAGCAGCACCGTCAGGCCCAGCCAGAGCAGGAGGACGGTGTTGAACAAGGATACGGCCATAATGGCCCAGTCGAGTAGGATCACACCGGTCACGGTTGATCTATCTCCTTCCGCTAATCGACGGCATCCAGCTCCACCCACTCGCTCTGCTGATTCGGTGCCCAGCCTGTGCCATCGTCGTCCCACATGATGAGTTGACGTCGCAGATAGATGATGGCGGCCCGGGTGCGGGCTACCTTCTCGTCGGTGGGCGTGTCGTTGAGCCGCCACGCGGCATAGATCTGGCCGTTGGTGCGACTGACCGCCCGTTTGTCGCGAAAGCCCAGACGAGCGGCGATCTGTTCGTTGGTGCATCCCCGGGCCAGCAGGCCGATCACCTCTCGTTCATTCGGTTCCAGCAGGGCCAGAGGGTCGTATTCGTCCTTGTGGCGCACCTCCTGCACCCGGGCCTCGATCTCGGGGTCGATAAAGCTCCGACCCGCGACCGCGTCGCGCAGCAGCGGCACGATGCTCATGGGCAGCAGATAGTTGCTCTTGCGGACGTAGGCATAGTGACTCAGAATGCCGGAACGGAGAAAGGCGCGATAATAGGCGTCGTCGTCCTGAATGGAGTAAAAGACGACGGGTAGACGGGGATACTCGCGCCGGATGGCGATCGCGGCCTCGATGCCGTTCATCTCGCCCGCCAGCGCCACGTCCAGAAGGATCACGTCGGGCGGTGAGCCCAGAGCCTGGATCAGCGCATCCTCACCGCTGGCGGTCTCGCCGACGATGCGCACGTCGCCAGTGGCCTCCAGACCGAGCTTGAGCGCGTGGCGCAGGGCATCGTTGTCCTCGACCAGCATGGTATTGAGCATAGACACCTCCATCGTGTACACAAACTGTAGCGGATTCGTCCCGCCTTGTCAAGCACTCAGGTGCACGGATTGGTGTGGCTGAGGCGTGGACGGCGACGGCTCCTTTCTTGTAGAATGATCAAAACGCTAGCAAGGAGCACACCGATGAAAGTCAAGATGATTCTGCCTGCCCTGACCGAGGCACTGAGCCCCTATTGGCGACCGATCAAATACTCGCTCTTTCCTCCGCTGGGACTGGCCACGCTGGCCGGGTACTTGGAAAACGACGACGAGGTCGTCATTCAGGACGAGCACGTCGAGCCGCTCGATCTGGACGACGAGCCGGACCTGGTGGCGATCCAGGTCTATATCACCTCCGCCTATCGGGCCTACGAGCTGGCCGATCACTACCGCTGCAAGGGTGCGCACGTGGCCCTGGGCGGGCTGCACGTGACCTCTCTGCCAGAGGAGGCCGCGCGACACGCCGACACCATCTTTCTGGGCCCTGGCGAGGATACGTGGCCTGTCTTTCTGGCTGACTATCGCGCGGGACGGCCGCGCAGCATCTACCGTTCCCACAGGCGGACCCTGCTCGGAGCGCCCCAACCCCGGCGGGACCTGATCAAACGACATCTATACCTGGTGCCCAACTCGATCGTGGTATCGCGGGGATGCCCGCATCGCTGCGATTTCTGCTACAAGGACGCGTTCTTCAAAGGGGGCAGATCCTTCTACACCCAGCGCGTCGACGATGCGCTGGCAGAGATCGAGCGGTTGCCGGGCAAACATCTGTACTTCCTGGACGACCATCTATTCGGGGACGCACGCTTCGCAGCCGCGCTGTTCGAGGGTATGCGGGGGATGGGCCGGGTGTGGCAGGCGGCGAGCACGGTACAGGCGGTATTGAGACCAGGGTTGCTGGACAAGGCGGCGGCGTGCGGGCTGCGCAGTCTGTTCATTGGCTTTGAGACGCTCGATCCACACAACCTGCGGAAACAGCACAAACTGCACAACCTGAACCGCGATTACGACGCCGCTATCCGCCGCCTGCACGACCTGGGGGTGATGATCAACGGCAGCTTTGTCTTTGGTATGGATGAGGACGACGAGACGGTGTTCGAGCGGACGGTGGAATGGGCGGTCGGGCAGGGGATCGAGACGGCGACATTTCACATCCTGACGCCCTATCCCGGCACAGCCCTGCACCAGCGACTGGCGGCGGAGGGGCGCATCACGACCGAGGATTGGGCTCTGTACGATACCCGTCATGCCGTCTTCCGCCCGGCCAAGGTGACGGCGGAGGTTCTGGAAGCAGGCTACTGGCGAGCTTATCAAGAGTTCTACCGCTGGGGCTCCATCTTTCGCGGGGCGTGGGCAAAGCAGGGGTGGGGTGGACGGCTCCGGCACCTGGCTTATGCCGGAGGCTGGAAAAAGTTCGAGCCGCTGTGGGATTGGGTCATTCGAGCGAAGCGGGTCTCCCAGATGCTGCCGGTGCTGGAGGCCCTGCTGGCGGGGCGGGGGACCACGGGGGCGGGGGTTGGTGATAGAGCAGAGGCTGATTCGCCTGCTGCTTCGTCCACAGAGCCCGGATCACCCTCTCGGCGTCACGGGGTCACCCGGCTCATACACTCGTAGCGGTCGTTGGACGATCACCTGTGCCCTTGGGCTGAAAGCAAATATGCTGTAGGGCTTTTGGTTTCGCTCACACCAAACCTAACCGGGGGACTGGCCGGGCCGGGTGCGAGGTGGCTTGACGAATAGATTCGCGATGGCTAGCGCCAGTGGAATCACTGCCCCGACGGTCAGTATCCCGTTGTAGCTGCCGAACCGGTCGTAGGCAAGAGCGAGAGGCAATGGTCCCAGTGCAGAACCTATCACGGTGAACGTCGAAGCCATCCCGGCAATGCTGCCCAGGTGACGGCGGCCGAAATAGCTGGCCCACACCACGCTCATTACTATGCCAAACAGTCCGGCGTTGAGACCTAACAGCACGCCGTATGCCAGTGCCATCGGCACGCTGTTCAGAATCTGCACCATGCCCAGGATGAGGGCGGTGGTTACTAGAGCCGTGACCAGCAGCAAGCGTAGCGGCACGCGGTCGGCCAGGTATCCACCACCCAGCCGCACCACGGCGGAGGTTGCCGCGACAGGGACGTATACCGCGACGGCGGCTTCGGCGGAGAGATTGCGGCTGTCGAATATGCTCACCATGTGGAAGAAAAGGCCCGTCTGCAGCATACCGTACGCGCCAATGGACAGGGCGACGACCCAGAACGCCGGGGTGCGGATCGCCTCGGCCAACGTCCATTCGGCCTCTGGAACGGAATCCGACACCGCTCCGCCCTTGCCCCTGCCCAGGATCGCCCGGCCATCAGGCCGCAGTCCATACGCCTCCGGCCGGTCACGGAGGAGGATCAGACCCACCGGCAGCAGCCCGAACAGCAGTGCTCCCCCGAGCGCAGGGTATGTGGTGCGCCAACCGATCTGTCGCAGCAACGTATGCGCCACGTTGGGAAATACCCCCACCATCAATAGGGAGGTCGCCACGCCAGAGATGCCCATCACAAGCCCGCGTCGCTGCACCCACCATTGGTTGATCACGTTCTGCGAGACCAGGGCCAGCCCTCCCTGCCCCAGCATCCGCAGCGCCACAAAGCCCAGCCCTAGCATCAACGCGTTCTGCACAGAGCCCACATAGATGCAGGCAACCCCGAACAGGCCCGTGATCACACCAAACATCAACCGGGAGCCGTACCGGTCGATCTGCCGCCCCCACAGGGAAAGAGAGACACCGCCCACCAGGCTACCGACCGTGTAGAGCAGACTGATTGTGGAGCGGCTGAGACCGAGGTCGGCGATAAAGGCGTCGGTGAAGATAGAGATCACGGGCGTCTGACCGGGCCCCGTCATGGACATTCCCAGGGTTCCGACGGCAGCCACGACCCAGCCATAGAAGAATGGCCAGCGGTGGACAAATGAACGTTTGGGGACTGTCTTCATACTCAGAAACGGGTTCTTTGACACCATTGAAGGCCAGGCAGACGCACGTGCGCACAGGCTTATCGTCTGGGCGCATCGTGTAACAGATCGAGGGAGTTGCTGCGCTCCCGCGCAGCCGTCGATCTCGGAGGAGTCGCTTGAGATTCTCAAGCGGGTTTCGGATTCACCTCCGAACCTATTCCCCGGCGTGGCGCCTCATCCTGATCAGCGCAGCCCGCAGCCCAGTCTGCAGATCGCTCAGTGTCTCGATATCACTCCAGTCAATTCCCAGATCTACGATGGTCTCGGCAACAGCGTCAGAGATGCCGGTGATGATGGTTCGTGCTCCCTTCAATCGCGCCGCCTGGATCGTCTTGTTCAGGTGATTGGCCACCCCGCTGTCCACAATGGGCACGCCAGTGATATCCAGGATCGCCACTCTGGCCCGATGCTGCCGAATCCCCGCCAGCAAGCCGCGCGTGATGTCTCGGGCCCGCATCGTGTCTATGCTGCCGATCAGCGGCATTACAATGATCCCTTCCATCACCGGGATGATGGGCGTGGAGAGCTCCTGGAGTGCCCGTTTCTGGGCCTCGATGACCTCCTGCTGCAAACGTTGGCTCTCCGCCTGCGCACGCTCCCGCTCGGCGATCTCACGCTGCAACTCGGCGGTTCGTTCCTCGACCTGTCTCTCCACCTCGGCATAGGCTGTCTCCAGCGCCTCTCTCGCCTGTTCGCGCTCCTGAATGAGAAGCACGCTCTTCAGCGCGCTGCTGAGTTGCACGCGCAGCGGTTCGTAGATTTCCACATGCTGTAGGTTTGCCTCGAACAGGACAAACCCCAACTGATTCTCTCGGAAGTATAGTGGTTCGAGCAAGATATTGCAGCGATTCTCACGGAAAATCATCCCATCCGGCGCCAGTCGACAGGAGGGGAAATGCCTCCCATCGGCCTCCAACTCGATGCGGCCTTCCTCGTCGTAGGCCATGACCAGCCGGGACCATTCAGTGGGCGATTCAGGGTTCTCGTACAATGAGAGATAGCATCGTGGGATATCGAGCCGCGGCAGTTCCTGGACTGCCGCGTCCATTAGTTCCGCCACGTCAACCGTGGTGCTCAGTTCCTGGCCGGCCTCGTGCAATGTCTGAGCCCGGCGTTGTACTTCGACTGTCTGACGTGCCTGCGTTCGCCCACTCACCTTCCCGATCATCACCCGAGCCTGGTGCCAGAGGTCCTCGGCCTTGGGTAGCGCCTCGTCGTCGTTGGCCAACCAGGGTAGCGTGTGGCGGCGCAGCGTGGAGAGCACCCCTTGCCAGGCCGCGATGTCGTCCCCTGCAGCTACCGCCTGACGCAACGCTGCGTCCAGTGCGATCGAGAACGTGCCCGGCGACCCGCCCCTTATCTCGGCGGCAAAGGCATCCAGCAACTGCTCCACCCGGTCAGAATCCAGACTCTCAGCATGAGTCCCCACCGCTTGCTTCACCTCAGCGAGGATATCGTCTCGTTGTCCGGCTGGGATAGCCTCGAACGTCTCACCGAGCGCCGTCACCGGCCCGGCTGCCGCCTGCGTCACCTCCGGATCTGAACAGCCACACGACTGGCGCACCACCACCTGGGTGGGGAGAGACACCCGCTCGGACACCTCCTCGCCTGCCAACAGCGCCAGTGCCATCTCCACTGCCTTTCTCCCCAACTCACGGATCGGCTGCCGCACGGTGGTCAATGGAGCCATAGCGAACCTGGTCTCCTCTATGTCGTCGAAACCCGTTATCGCCACATCATACGGAACCTGTATCCCCCGCTCCTGCAACGCCGCCAATGCACCAAGCGCCATATTGTCATTGGCTGCCATCACCGCGTCAAAGTCCGCCTTGCGCTGGTTCAGGAGCAGAGAGATGGCATCCCTACCCGTAGGCACACGAAAGTCACCGACCACAACCAGATCGGGATCGAAAGCAAGGCCGTGCTCCGCCAGCGCGTCGGTATACGCGCGATACCGCTCATCTGCTTCCTGATGGCCCTCCGGCCCGCGGATGAAGGCAATCCGACGATAACCATGGACCTCGATGAGATGGACGACGGCCTCGTGCATACCCGTGTAGTTGTCCACCGATATGCTGGGAATACCGTCCATCATCAACCCAATGCTGATCATTGGCAAGGAGCGATAGCGGTCACAGAACGCCACGAGCTTTGGATACCCAGCGTAGGTGCCCAGCAAACCGGATGCGACCAATAAGCTATCGACGCTCTCTGTGCTCACTAAATCGTAGAGCACGTTGTGCTGGGCCTCGAACCCGAAGGGAGCGCCCAACACGCCGCCCGGAAAGCAGATTAGGTCAGCATCTCGCGCCTCGGCCGCATCAGCCGCTCCCCGGAGCACGTCAATAGCATAGTCACCGCTCAGAACGTCGTCGAACAGACCGATGATAGGGCGTTCCACGGGCAGTCCAGTCCGTTCTAGTTTGCTCGTCTTGGTGTTTTCTCTCACGGGTGATCTCCTCCATCATACCAGCCGAATATGTCTGCGCTGCGATGTGAGACCTCATCTGGGATAACGCTATCTGTTCATTCTACTTTGTCCACGCAATTCGTGCGGTTACAGTATCGTTACGCTATGGTTAAGTCAACCAAATGCCTGCCGTGGAGGAGTGTCCGATCTCCTGGACACGATCTCACTCGAGGTGTGCCGGCAAGCAAGACTGTGGATTCGTCGGGGTGGTTGTAGCGTGACTCGACGGTTCAGAGGGAAATGCCGACAACATCAAAAACGCTGAACGGCCTGTGTTGTCAGTCCCGGTCCGACCTAGTGATCGGGATAGAATCCCGGTAGGATCGGGTTGTGGAACGTTCTGTTCATATGCTCACTCGCTCTTCATTCTCTACGTAGCAAGCTGTGCGACGGCGTTGAAGCTGGGTCGTAGCGCTGGATACAGATCACGATACAGTGGATACATCTGCTCGTAGGTAGCGTTGGCTGGACCAGGGGCGGTGTGGCCGGTCAGTTGGATGATTGTCTCGCAGGCCGAGGCTACGTCAGGGAAGGTGCCTGCGCCCGTCGCTGCCAGTACGGCTGCGCCGTAGGCCGCTCCCTCCGTGGTGTTGACAGTCACGAGTTCGACGTTGAGCACGTCGGCCAGGATCTGCCGCCACAGCGGGCTTTTCGCCCCGCCGCCCGTGACGCGCACCTGGGTGATGTCGGCCAGCCCGGCCCCTTTCATCAGTTCGAAGCTATCCCGCAGCCCGAAGGCCACCCCCTCCAGGACAGCCCGCGTCAGATGTGCTCGGGTGTGCCGCACGGTCAAGCCGACGAAGGCCCCCCGTGCCAGCGGGTCGGGGTGTGGGGTGCGCTCGCCTGTGAGGTAGGGAAGGAAGAAAAGCCCATCGCTGCCAGGCTCTATGCTGGCGGCTGGGCCAAGCAGCGTGTCAAAATCAGTCTCGGGGGCCAGGGTGTCCCGGTACCAGCGCAGGCTGCCCGCCGCCGAAAGCATCACACCCATTAGGTGCCATTTGCTGGGGGCGGCATGGCAAAAGGCGTGTAACCGTCCCTCCGGTTCGATGATAGGCTGGTCAGCCGAGGCAAAGACGACGCCCGACGTACCCAGGCTGAGGGATACGATCCCCTCGACGACTGCCCCGGTGCCGACTGCCGCGGCTGCCTGGTCGCCCCCACCGCCCATCACGAGCGTGCCCGCCTTGAGGCCCGTGGCCGCGGCTGCCTGGGGGGAAACGCGGCCCGTCACGGCTGTGCCCTCGAACGTGGGAGGCAGCCAGGAAGGGTCGATCTCCAGTGCGGCGACGACCGTCTCGGACCAATCCCGCGCTCGGATGTCAAAGAGCAGCGTGCCGGCACCTCCGGCCTTGTCTGTGGCATACTCGCCCGTCAGCTTGAGGCGTACATAGTCCTTGGGCAGCAGGATGTGTCTGACCCGGGCGAATATCTCTGGCTCGTTGTTCCTGACCCACAGGATCTTGGGCGCGGTGAACCCGGTCAGGGCGTCGTTGCCGGTGATCTGGATGAGTTGCTCCTTGCCCAACCGCTCGCGGATCTCGTCGCATTCCGCCCCTGTACGTTGATCGTTCCACAGGATGGCCGGTCGCAGCACCTCGCCATCGCTATCAAGCAACACGAGGCCGTGCATCTGGCCCGTCAAGCCCACGCCCTTGACGTCGGCCGGGTCCACACCCGATTCCGACAACACCTGGCGGATGCTGGCGGTGGTCGCCTGCCACCACAGATCGGGGTGCTGCTCGGTCCACATAGGATGGGGTATGTCGAAGGTATACTCCGATGAGGCGACGCCAAGCACTTCCCCGCCCACGTTTATCAACAACGCCTTTGTCGCCGTGGTAGATGAATCAATCCCTAGATAACAGCTCATGTTAACATTCCTCTTGTGACATGGATGCGTTACAAAATGCTCGTGGCGGACTGCTCAATCCGCCACGTTCCTCCTCCGCGTCTCTGCCCCTCTGCGGCTTTGCGTTGAGTTCCGCTCGAGACCCGATACCTGATACCCGACACCTGCTACCCGATACCTGAGAATCTCAGCGCACGCCCAGCAGGAGCTCCACCGTCAACTGGTCCAGCCGCTCGTAGGCCAGCCCTCGGGCGCCCAGCGCCACCCGATCGAAGGATGCCGCTTTCAGAGCTGCCGCTTTTTCCGCGCTGTAGGCGCCCTTGAAGCCATCGGTCGAGCCATCGTCCGCGTTGATCTCCGCCAGCAACGCCTGGATCTCGGAGTCAGCGTTCCATTGGGTCGCTTTCTCCTTCAGGATCACGTAGGTGCGCATGCAGCCGCGCGCGAAATCCTTGACGCCCTCGTAATCCTCGGTGCGGTAGGCGTGGGCGTCAAAGTGGCGACAGCCCTCATAGCTCACGTCTTCGAGCAGCTTTACCAGGAAGAAGGCGCTCTTTAGATTGACGGAGCCAAAGCGAAGGTCTTGGTCGTAACGGCCGAACGCCTGGTCGTTCAAGTCGATGTGGAAGAGCTTGCCCGCCTCCCACGCCTGGGCGACGCCGTGGACAAAGTTGAGCCCGGCCATATGCTCGTGCGCCACCTCTGGGTTCACGCCCACCATGTCGGGGTGATCCAATGTCTCGATAAAGGCCAGCATGTGGCCGGTGGTGGCGTTGTAGATGTCGCCGCGCGGCTCGTTCGGCTTGGCCTCCAGCGCGAACCTCAAGTCATAGCCCTGGTCGAGCACGTACTCGCATAAAAAGTTCATCGCCTCGCGGGAGCGTTTGATGGCCTCGACCGGGTCCTTGGCGGCGTCGCTCTCGACCCCCTCGCGCCCGCCCCAAAAGACGTACACGGTCGCTCCTAGTTCCACGCCCAGGTCGATGGCATGCATCGTCTTGTGCAGGGCGTAGGCCCGCACCTGCGGATCGTTCGACGTGAACGCACCGTCCTTGAAGGCGGGGTCGCCAAAGAGGTTGGTCGTTGCCATTGGCACCACCAGCCCCGTCTCTGTCAGAGCCTTTTTGAAATCGGCGACGATCCTGTCCCGCTCGGCTGGGGTAGCGTCGATGGGGACCAGGTCGTTGTCGTGAAAGTTGACACCGTAGGCGCCCACCTCCGCCAGCAGGTGAACCAGCTCCACCGGCGATAGGGGAGCACGAACCGGCTCGCCAAAGGGGTCGCGGCCCACGCTGCCTACGGTCCACAGGCCAAAGGTAAACTTGTGCTCAGGTTGAGGATTGTACATTGAAGGCGCTCCTATTCGATTTTGACGTCACTGAAAAAGACTTTGTCGCTGTTGACATCAGCAGGCTGGCCGACGATCTGGAATGTGCCGCTGAGCGGCAGATGCTGTGAGGAATCGCCGATCATCACCTCCACCATCCCCGGTTGAACCGTCCACTGCCCTGCCTCTTCCCAGAAGGCCAACTGGTCGGTTGACAGGGTAAAGGTCACTGTCCTACGTTCTCCTGGTTGCAGAGAGATGCGTTTGAACCCTTTCAGTTCCCTGATGGGGTGGGGGACCGAGGCGGCAGAGTGGCGGGTGTACATTTGGATCACCTCGTCGCCGGCCCGGTCGCCACTGTTGGTCACGTCCACGCTGACGGCGATGCTGGCTCGCGCTTCAACTTCTGACTGCCCAATCTGCAGGTTTTCGAGCTCGAACGTAGTGTAGCTGAGTCCGTAGCCAAAGGGGAAGAGACACTCTCCCTCAAAATAGCGGTAGGTGCGGCCCGACGCCATCCGATAGTCCTCAAAGGGGGGCAGGTCCTCCACCGATCTGTAGAAGGTGATGGGCAGCCTTCCCCCGGGGTTGTAGTCACCGAACAGAACGTCCGCGATAGCCTCCCCCCCTGCCTGGCCGGGATACCACGCCTCCACGATGGCTGGGACGTGCTCGACGGCCCAGTTCACGGCCAACGCACTTCCGTTCAGCAGCACCAACACCACCGGCTTGCCCAGCGCGTGAATTTGCTTGAGGAGCTCCTCCTGGGGCTGTGGCAGCTTGATGTCGGTGCGGTCGCCACCTGCAAAACCCGGTACGTGGACCGGCATCTCCTCGCCCTCTAGGGTGGGGGAAAGTCCCAACACCACGACCACCATCTCGGCCTTTTGGGCCACCGCAACGGCATCGGCGGTGGTGTCGGCCCTGGGCGTGGACCAGACCAGCTTCACCTGTGGATCCAGGCTCCGGTTCACATAGTCCAGGCGGAGTGTGTAGAACCGGCCGGCCTCCAGTTCAATCTCCTGAGCCTGGAGTATGGGATGGTGAATGTCCTTGTATGCCCCAATCAGGTCACCATCCAGGTACAGTCTGTACTCGCTGAAGCCGTTGACGCCGAGCTTGTAGACACCGCTTTTTGGGGGAACGAGGAAACCGGTCCAGCGCACGGAAAAATGATCGCCCCATTGCCCCGTTAGCGGGGTGGTATCCTTCCACACAAAATCAACGACGCAGTCAACCTGGCTCAGCACAGGCTCGCCCTCGAACTCGCGGTTGTCATAATAAGCGGCCGTCAAACCGGTCACGTTCGCGCCGGCGTCGACCGGACGTAGGTGAGCAGTTGGGATCACCTGCAGTGGCGGCACCCCGTCAGCTATATCGCAACCCTGTGCGTAATAGAGCCTGGTAGAGGGCGCGATCTTTTCGCGGATACCCTCGAGCGGCGTAATGGCCTTCTTGGGTGTGCCATTGTAGTTGCCCAGTAGCACCTGGAGATCGTCGGCGTTAGGGCCGATGACGGCGATCGACTTGAGGTCCTTGGGCAGGGGGAGCAGATCGCCGTCGTTCTTGAGCAGCACGACCGATTCCCGCGCTGCCCGCAGCGCCAGCGCTCGATGCGCCGGAGAATCGACGATTTCGTAGGGGATCTGCGCATAGGCCACTTGATCTGGGGGATCGAACATCCCCAGGCGAAAGCGAGCCGTAAAGAGCCGCGTGGCGGCCCGATCGATCGTATCCTCCGAGATCAACCCTTGCTCTACAGCACTGAGCAGGGCCGGGTACACCTCGCCGCAGTTGAGTTCGCAGCCGTTTTTCACCGCCAGGGATGCCGCCTCCTCCGGCGTGTCCACCATCTGGTGGTGGGCATAGATATCGAGGATGGCCCCGCAGTCGGAGACCACATATCCCTCTGACCCAGTAGGTCCGCCAAAGTCCCATTCCTGGCGCAGGATCTGCTCCAGGAGCGTCGGGCTGGCGCAGCAGGGCTCGCCATTGGTACGGTTGTACGCGCCCATGACGGAGACGGCTTTGGCCTCCCGCACGCAGGCCTCAAAGGCGGGCAGATAGGTCTCCCGCATATCCCGCTCATCGACGCGGGCGTCAAACTGATGCCGCTCGGACTCTGGCCCGCTATGCACGGCGTAATGCTTGGGTGTGGCGACCAGCTTTAGGTGACGTGGGTCGTCGCCCTGGATGCCTTTGACGAACGCTACACCCATCACGGCCGTCAGGTAGGGGTCCTCCCCGTAGGTTTCCTGGCCCCGTCCCCAACGGGGATCGCGGAAGATGTTGATGTTGGGCGACCAGAAAGTCAGGCCGGTGTAGATCTCCCGGATGCCACGTCGGGCCGCCTCGTGATGTTTGGCTCGAGCTTCGTCGGAGGCGATCGTCGCGACTTGGTGCATCAGGGCGGTGTTCCAAGTTGCGGCCAGTCCGATGGCCTGCGGAAAGACGGTCGCAACCCCTGCACGCCCCACGCCGTGCAGGCACTCGTTCCACCAGTTGTGCTTGGGAATCTCCAGGCGCTCGATGGCAGGGGCGTCGTGCACCATCTGAGAGATTTTTTCCTCCAGCGTCATCCTGGAGATGAGATCGTCTACACGCTCCTCGATGGGGCACGTGGGATCTCTGTACACGGGGTTCAGGTCAGGGGTTGATGTCTCTGTGCGCATTGTTGATTCTCCCTATGTCGGGGCCGTTTCTATTTCCCCTGAGGCGAATAGATGCGAAAATCCCCGCTGACGTGCAAGAGCGCCAGCATATAGAGCATGCCGTCGTAATAGCGCCACCTGCTGGTGGGAGGAGATGCGTCCCAGAGTTCTTTGACAAACTCGGATGTTCTGTCGGTCGTTGCTGCCAGCCCTGCCACGGCGTTCATGGCTACCAGCCCTAGCGAATGATCGCTGGAGAGCGGCTCTCCGTCCAAGGTGAATTGGTTGGCGTATGAGCCGATGCCCTGGCTGTGGAAGAAATCGAGTAGTCGGTTGCTCTGTTCAACCTCCCATTCATCGGCGGCGAACCAGGCGTGGTCTACGGCGACGTTCATCCCGTTTCGCCACGCGTCGAAGCGGAAAGCATCGTGTCCGCCACCCCAGGGATCGGTGGGAGAGCCGTCGAATGCGGCGTAATCGGGCATCAGACCGGTCTCTGGGTGAGCGGTTGTCTTGAAGAACTCGCGGCTGTTGGCGGCAGCTTCGTACCAGAACTCGCTATCTTTGTCCGCCCAGCGCGCCCAGAGTTCGTAGTAGTGAGGGAGATGGTAGGATGGGTCGGTGAATTGGGAGGCCTTGCCTAGCCTGGGCACAAAGACAACCTGCTTGTGCTCAGGGTGAAACATGTTGGTGGCAATGTCATTGTTTTCGTCGGCCCTGTGGAGCATCGTGTGCAGGATAGCCTGCGCCTCCGCCTCGTAGTTGCATATTCCCTCGCCGTTGCCCCATTGCCCGGCGGCAAAGAACAGCGCCATAGCGAACCATTCTTCTCCGTCAGAGGCGGGGTTGGCGTCGATGGGTTCGCCATCGGGTGTGCAATGCCAGGCAAAGTAACCCTGATACGGGCCGTCTTCTTGATACATGTAGGTCTTGACCCATTTCCACAGGCGGTCGAATTCCTCCTGCTTGTCCATTTGCACGGTGATCATCATACCGTAGGACATGCCCTCGGATCGAACATCGTTATGGCCGATGTCCTCGATGTAAGCCATATCGTCACCGACAGGGTAGTAGACGCGTTGGGTGTCGTCGTCTCCGTAGAAGAGTTGTTCCCATGCGGCGTCTAGTTTGGCCTGGGTTTCAGCGTTGCTCTTGTCTAGCATCTCTTCGAACAGGTTGCGATACCGGCCCGAGGTGAAAGCCCCCACCGGGGCTGATGTAGCAGTCGGGGGAACAGAAGTCGGCATAGGAGGCTTGTCCGTCTGGTCAGACGGCACATTTTCAGTGGGGTTGCAGCTTGCTAGCAAAGAAGATACGACAAGCATGAGCAAGGTGGAGAAGGTGAAGCATCGCTTCATGGGTATGGTTTATCCCTTGAGCGCACCAGCGGTCAAACCAGACACAATCTGTCGCTCGGCAAACAGGTAAAAGACAATCGCCGGTACGGCGGACAAGGTTACGAAAGCCGCCACCAGGTTCAACTCCATGCCATATTGACCCTGGAACTGCATGGTGCCCAAGGGTAAAGTCCAAAACACGTCCTTGTCTATCACCACCAGGGGCACGAGCAGGTCGTTCCAACTGACGACCATGGTCAATGCTGCAACCGCCGATAGTGCCGGCCGCGCCAGCGGAAGCAGGATGCGCCAGAAAAAGTCAAGCGCATTACAGCCATCTATGTAAGCAGCATCCTGCAACTCAGCCGGGACTGCCGCAAAGAACCCGCGCAGAATCAAGATATTGCCGGATAACTGAAATGCAGCTTGTACCAAGATGACGCCCCAGAGATTATTGGTCAACCCCATTTGGCGCAGCACGAGATAGACGGGCAAAATGGCAACGTTAATGGGGAACATGATGCCCACGGTGAGCAGGTTGAAGGCCAGCCCCTTGCCCCGAAAGTCCGTGCGGGCGAACACGAAAGCAGCCAGGCTGCAAATGAGCACCACACCACTCGTCGCCGCCAACATGACCAAGAAGCTGTTGCGCAACATGGTCCAAAATGATGCCATGCCCAAAATCCTGCTATAGTTCTCCCAGCGCGGAGGAATGGGGGGAGTGTAAGGACGTGAATACATCTCACCGCGGGTCTTGAGTGATCCAAAAACCAGTATCACGAGGGGCACAATGATGAGCACCGCGCACACGGAGAGGATGAGGTACTGCCAGAACCTTGGCAGGTTTTTTCGCCAGGCGCTGCTTGTGTGTAAAGTCGTCGCCATAAACCAATCCTTTCTACATGCCGCCCAGGTAGTCTGGTCGGCGCGCCAGACGCTGGTAAACCAGCGAAAAGGCCAGACAGAGCAGGAACATCACGAGGGCCACGGCGCTGCCGTATCCCAGTGAGAAACGCACAAAGGCAAAGCGATACATGTAAGTCGCCATCATTTCGCTGGCATTGACCGGCCCGCCCTTGGTCATGATCCAGACCAGGACGAATTGCTGCAATGACCCTACGACAGATAGGTAAACAGTCGTGCGAATGGTGCTGCCCAGCAGGGGCAAGGTGATATAGCCTAACAATTGGCGTCTATTCGCGCCGTCAATGCGAGCGGCTTCTTCAATTTCCGCCCGAATGTTTTGCAGGCCTGCCATGTACAGCAGCATGTGCAGTCCAAAGTATTTCCAGGTCAGCACGACAAAGATACACGCCATAACCGTACTGGGATCGCCCAACCAGGGTACCGCTTTGACGCCCGGGATGAGGACCAGAAGCGCATTGAAAAAGCCTCGATCTGGATCAGGATTATAGAGGCTCAACCACGTGATGGCCGTGATGACCTCAGAAATAACGTAGGGCATAAAAAAGATCGTGCGGAAAAAACTGCGCCCGGGCAGGCCACGCCCCACCATGAGCGCCAGCACCAGAGACAATGGCAACTGAAGAGCCAAAGATAACGCCACAATTAATAGTCCATTGCCCACCGCTTTCAGGAATATCTGGTCGCTCAAGATGCCTGCGTAATTGTTCAATCGGACAAAATCAACCGCGGGGCCAAAGCCCTTCCAGTTGAACAGACTGTAGTAGACAGATTGCAGAATTGGATATATCACAAAGGTGAGAAAGATCACGAAAGCAGGCAATAGGAACAAAATAACGGTCAGGCGGTCCAGGGCGCGGCGCTTGAAGCGGGCTCGTTGTTGTGCTCCCAAGTCATTTGGGCTGGCTAAAGCTGTTTGCATAAGATTATCCTTCTCGATTGACTAAAAGTGCGGGGATTAGGAGTTGTCCAACCCCCGCACCTTTACATCTGACTTACTTTGATCTACTTCAATTCTTGCGCGGCCGAGTCTTCGATCGCTTGGGCAAGCTGTTCGGGTGTCAGCGTGCCGGCGAAAAGTCCCTGAACGCTATCGTTTATCACAGAACCCATCGCTGGAGGCAGCGCCTGGTCGTAGTACAGTTGGAAATACTTCGCGGAGGCCAAGCTCTTCTGGAGAGTGATCATCAAGGGGTCTGTCATGCCGGCTTCGCCACCCTTTACCACCGGGATGGCAACGCCGATTTCAGCCAGTTGGACCTGCGATTCCGGACGGCTCAGGTATTTGACAAAGTCAATGGCCTCTGGAGAGGCATTCTTGCCAATCGCAAAGCCATTGCCGCCGCCCACAGCATCATTCGGATCACCAGCGCCACCCTCCACAGCCGGGAAGGGGAACCAGCCGAGAGCATCGCCGATGCCCTCCTTGTCGGCGCTGTTGTCTTTCATTACAGCAGGCGCCCACTGTCCCATGAGTTCCAAGGCGACTTTGCCGTTGCCCATCGCGGTGGCCTCATCACCGTAGGTCGCGCCCAAGAAACCGTCCTGGAACGGCTCGAGAGCGAGGAGCTCCTGGAATGTGTATCCCGCCTGGACGAACGGATCATCGGTGAAGGAGCCCGTGCGCAAGAGCGCCCCCTCAAAGTTGTCCTTGCCGCCGAGGCGGGTGACGAGATACGCCCACATGTGCATGCCAGGCCATTTATCTCCCATGCCGACGGCTATGGGGGTGATGCCCGCGTCCTTGAGCTTTTGTACATCCTCAAGGAACTCGGACCAGGTTGTCGGAGGCGCGTCGATCCCTGCCTGGGCGAACAGGTCCTTGTTATACCACCAGCCAATCATACCCATATCCCACGGCACGCCATAGTTCTTTCCCTTGTAGGCGTACACACCCAACGCGCCGGGCGCGAATGTATCACGCCACTCGCCACCATCCGCATCAAGATCGGGAGTGATGTCCTTGAGCAGACCGGCTTCGGCGTATTCGTTCATCACGCCGCCGCCCCAGCTCTGGAAAATGTCGGGAGGATCGCCGGATTGCATGACGGTGGTCATCTTGGATTTGAAGGCCTCGTTCTCGAGGACGGTAATCTCTATGGTCACGTTCGGATGAGCAGCCATGTACTCATCGGCGAGCTCTTGCCAGAGAGCCTTGTGCTCTTCTGCGGTCGAGATATGCCACCACGTGATGGTCACCTTCTCGGGTTCAGCGGGTTCAGCAGGTTCTTCCATCGGCTCTTCAGCCGGCGGTGCCTGAGTCGGTTGGGGGCCGCACGCGCCAAGCATCACGGCCATAACCACCAATAGACTGAACGTAAATAGGATTGACTTACGCATTGTTCTTTTTCCTCCTTATGCTGTGTGTAACTGCTTGTGTAGCTTGACTTTGTGTACATGGTCTGGTAGACTCCTCCGCGTGGAGCAGAGCTCCGCGCAGAGCTTGGTACAGGTCTTCCTCCTGTCAGGCTGGCAGGCTTCGGCGGGAGTGGAGGCCTGTACGCGTCATGGATCGTCTCATTTCAGATGCCGCATCACCTCCTTCTGTAACTGCCTTGGTATCGTTTCCAGCGACGATACCGGAGCGGATAAATGAGAGTCAACCTGCGTATTGCTGGACTTGGCTGTCTATGTGAGGCCGCGCGCAGATCTGTACGCTATTCCCATTCAATCGATCCGTTGTCTAGTCCAATGCGGTGTGGCCTGCAATAGCTCGGCAGGAGTCCCTGACGATGAGCCGCGTGGGCACCTTGTACAGATTGCTCTCCAGAGAGTCGCCCTCGATCAAGCTGATCAACATCTGCGTAGCTACATATCCCATCTTGTCAATAGATTGGTCAACCGTTGTCAAACCAGGGTGAGCGTAAGCTACCTCGGGAACGTTATCGAATCCAACCACAGATATATCATCCGGGACGCCTAATCCTGCTTCATAGATAGCCTTGATAGCGCCGGTGGCGGATTGGTCGTTGGACGCGAATATGGCCGTCGGCGGATCGGATAGGTTCAACAGTCTCTGGGCGCAGGCGAACCCTGCCTGCATGGAATAGTCGCCCGTCTGGATCAGGTCCGTGTCAAGGGGGATGCCGGCCCGCGCCAGGCCGTCCTTGTAGCCCTGAAGACGGCGGATGGCGCTCTGCAACTCGAGGCGACCGCTGATGAAACCGATCCTGCAGTGGCCCAGGCTGATCAGGTACTCCACCGCCGTGAGCGCCCCGTCTCGGTTGGTAGCGATTACGGCAGGACAATCATGGATCTCGATGTTGGGGTCGACAACTACGACTGGCGAAGCAGTGGGAAAGCTAGTTGCGGCGGGCGTTACGACAATGACGCCATCGGTGATGCCGCCGCCGAGCAGCGAAACGAACCGTCGTTCCCGATCGGCGGATGATTCTCTTTTGAACTGTCCGCCGGTGTATACGATGAGATCATAATCGAGTTCTGTGATCGCCCGGTTGACCCCCTTCATCACCTGAACGATGAAGGGATCTCCTACGTCTGGTGCAAACAGGCCGATGATGTTCATCCTGCGGCTGCGCATACTCTTTGCTGCCAGGTTGCGTGTGTAGCTAAGCTTCTCGATGACCTGTTGTACCTTTTGGTAGGTCTCCGGGGCGACATCGTCCTTGTCGTTCAGCACCCGCGATACGGTCGAGACGGACACACCGGCGGCCTCCGCCACATCTCGAATAGTGATTGTCGCTTGGGTGGGGTTCATAGCGTGATCCTGTCTGGGTTTCCTATGCTTCGCGGTAACAATGCCGGTATCATTACCGGCAACGTTACCGAAATTATACCACGAACCAAGCTCTTTGTCAAGCAAATGACGCGTTTCGGGACCCTCTCGCGGGTTTCCGGCGCCCCTTTCGCTACGCCTCGGTGACTACACTTGACAATCCCCGATTAGGTGTTATAGTTCTTTTTAGATAATGATTATTAATTACGTTCGGAAAAGAAACCACCGTGTTCGGTCGATTTTCCACTGTGGCAGGCGAAAAAGGTTCCGCCGATACGGTGCGCGACGTGCGGGGCTTTGCCCTCAAGTTCTACACTGGAGTCGGCAGCCTCAAGAAAGTGCCCCGGAGGATCCAGGAAACGATGGCGGGACACTTTTTCCTGGAGGACAGACATTGCCAGATCCGGAGACTCGATTAGAAGAACTCATCACCAGACTGCGGGAACGGGACCACCGTCTCACGCCGCAGCGCCTGGCCGTGCTCAAGGTCCTGGCCGCCAGCGACGGACACCCCAGCGTGGAGCAGGTCTATGAGCGCATCAAGCCCGACTTCCCTATGACCAGCCTGGCCACGGTCTACAAGACGGTTACGCTGCTCAAAGAGATGGACGAGGTGTTGGAGCTGGGGTTCAATGGTGGCAGCAACAGGTATGATGGCAACAAGCCGTATCCTCATCCCCATCTGGTCTGCACCAAATGTGGCGCGATTGAGGATCTGGAGGTGGATGCGCTGAATGGAATCCCTCGCCAGGTGGCTCAAGACACCGGCTACCGGATCGTGAGCCACCGACTCAATTTCTTTGGCATCTGCCCCAAGTGTCAGGCCGAGGGCGCCTAAGGGCGCTCGCGGTTTGGGAGTTTCCCGTCTATTTGGCTGGGACCTGAAGCAGATACTGGTTGAAGAATCCGACAATACGCTTTCGGTATTCCTCTGGCTGGGCCTGTGGGAGTCCATTGTGGCTGGCGTTGGGTATCACGTAGAGTTCCTTGGGTTCACCGGCCGCTGCGTACAGATGACGGGCGTCCTTTACGGGGATCAGCGCGTCCAGTTCGCCGTGCACGATGAGCACGGCACGAGGGCTAATCGCTTCGATTTCGTCCAGGGGCGACACCTGGCTGATGTCTACACCGGCTTCCCGTTCGCCAAACCACACTACCAGGGGGGCGAAGGGGAAAGGAGGCAGGCCGGTGAGGGCTTTGAAGCTATCGGAGATGTTATCCTCGACACTGGTGAATGTACTCTCGGCGATCACGGCCACGATCTCTGGGTAGCGCGCGGCCGCCAGGATAGCGGTGGCCCCTCCCATAGAGTGGCCCAGCAGTCCGACCCGCTGTGGATCGTTCTCCGGCTGAGCCAGCACAAAGGCCAGTGCGCCTCCCACGTCGAGCACCTCCAGGTATCCCATGGTGGTCAGGTTGCCCTCGCTGCTGCCGCTGTTGCGCAGATCGATGAGCAGTGCGCCGTATCCATCCTCGACGAGCATTGCGGCATCGTCGAGCAGTTGGGCGCGGTTTCCGCCCAGACCGTGTACCAGGATTACCGTGGCACCATTTCGCGCGGGCACGAGCCATGCCGAGAGCGTCAGGCCATCTTGTGACTGGAAATCGACTTCCCGCCATTGGGCGATCCCGACATCGTCTGGCGTCCGATGGGGGGTAGAGCGACCCGGATGCACCAGCCACATAGCGCGTTGGTGGGCCAACCGGATGCTCAAGGCCGCAAAGGTTACCAGTAGCACGGTCAGCCCGAACAGGAAGAGGTTGCGCCAGTAGCCTGGAGGGCGGCGGCGTGTGGTGCGCATCTGTATCAACTCCATAGTTCCTATGGTCCGACGATCATTGTAAACATATTCCAGCTAGGCGCAAGCATAGGTCTTGTTCGTCAATAGCTTCGCACTTTGACGCGAAGAACAAGCGTAAGATCGCTGCAAGAACACAAAGTTGTTCTTGAGCAAGTGCATAGGCGGCCTGCGCTCTAAATGTGGCATTGTGTGTCGTTTGGCTTCCAATGTTTTTTGGCCTTCGGGACTCTACTCGTGCTTGGAGGTGCGTCTTGAGAAAGCGTGTTGTTGTCACAGGTCTCGGGGTGGTTACTCCGGTGGGAAACGACGTGCCGACGATGTGGGAGGCGCTGCTTGCTGGGCGCAGTGGTGTCGATCACATCACCAGGTTCGACGTCTCCGACCTGGATGTTCGTATTGCGGCGGAGGTCAAGGGTTTTGACGCGGAGGCCCTCTTTGGTCGTCGCATTGCGCGTCGCAACGACCGCTTTGCGCTGTTTGCATTGGAGGCTGCCCGCCAGGCCATCGCCGATGCCGGCCTGACGTTCGACAAAGAACTGGGGCAATCGACCGGTGTGATCATTGGGACCTCTATTGGCGGCATCGCCACACTGCTGGCGAACTATGATGTGCTCCAAACCTCGGGGCCCCGTCGCGTGAGTCCCTTTATGGCGCCGATGATGATGCCCAACGCAGCCTCGGCTGCTGTCGCCATCGTTCACGGTTTGCGGGGCGCCAATCTATGCGTGGCTTCAGCCTGCGCGACCGGTTCTCACGCCGTTGGAGAGGCAGCGGAGGTGATCCGGCGAGGGGATGCGGTGGTGATGCTCTGCGGAGGCAGTGATGCGGCCCTCGCTCCTCTGGCCCTCGCCAGCTTGGGGAACATGGGAGCGCTATCCACCCGAAACGATGATCCCACGCGAGCTTCCCGGCCCTTTGATGCCAAGCGAGATGGCTTTGTTGTGGGGGAGGGAGCGGGTGTGATGGTGCTCGAAGGACTTGAGCACGCACAGAGGAGGGGAGCCCGGATCTATGCGGAGCTGGCGGGGTATGGAGCCTCTGCCGACGCGTTTCATATCACCGCTCCTGATGAGCAAGGAGAGGGGGCAGTGGAGGCGATGCGGGCGGCCCTGGAGGACGCTGGACTCCGGCCCGAGAGTGTGGACTATATCAACGCCCACGGCACCAGTACGCCCCTCAACGATCCTGTCGAGACCCATGCTATCCGCACCCTGTTTGGATCACACGCCGATCGACTGGCTGTCAGCTCCACCAAGTCTATGGTCGGTCACCTGTTTGGGGCGGCCGGCGCGGTTGAAGCCGTTGCCTGTGTCAAGAGCCTGGAGACCGGCTGGGTTCATCCGACGGTCAATTATGAGTACCCTGACCCGACATGTGATCTGGACTATGTTCCCAATACGGCGCGGCACATGGAGCCTGAGGTCGTTCTATCCAACTCGTTTGGCTTCGGCGGACATAATGGTTGTCTCGTCTTCCGTCGTTGGCGCGGCAGGTGAGCGGCCGTATTGCTGGCATAGGGACGTGCTTCGTAGTATAATGGTCGTGCTGCCGTGGGCTCAGCCACAGCCGGGAGAAGGAACAATATGCCTCGTATCGAAGAATCGATCCAAATCGCGGCTCCGCCAACCACCGTTTTCAAGATCTGCCACGATCTTGCCCGCTGGGCAGAATGGGATGAGCGTGTGGTTGGGGTAAAGTTGCTCTCGCCAAAGCCAGTGCGTCGGGGGACGTTGGTGAGCGTCGACGCCGGTCGTTCGGGCAGATTCCTCTATAGCTGGGATGCGGAATACGTCGATTTTCAGTTCCCTCAGGACCTGACCCTCCGGGTGGTGGATGCCGCGCCCAGCAGTCCGTTTAATGCTGGCACCGAGAAGTGGCAGTGTACTGCGGCAGGCGGCGGCACTCGATTCACCCTCACCTGGGACTATCAGCCACGCAACGTCGTCGCTCGTATTCTGGATGCGTTGGGTCGGCGCGGCGCCACACGTCGCGCAATCCAGCACAGCCTGGCCAACCTAAAGACGCTGGCAGAGGCTGGATAGGCGCTTTCTTCCATCCATATGGAGGAATCACTACAGGCCGTAGATTGCGGTGTACTTTTCCCTCAAGTAGTTGAGGAAGGGGGTTGCGCTCATCTCAGTGCCGGCTACGCGTCTCACCAGTTCGGCCGGCGTGAACTTTTTGCCGTGGCTATGGATGTTTGTGCGTAGCCACTCCCGCAACGGGCGCAATTGACCCTGGGCTATTTGCTCTGTCAGGTCGGGGATATCCTTCAGGGCCTGGCTGTAGAACTGCACCGAGAGCAGGTTGCCGAGGGCGTAGGTAGGAAAGTAGCCAAAGTATCCCTCGGCCCAGTGGACGTCCTGCAACACGCCCTGGGCATCATTGGGCGGCGTGACGCCCATGTATTCCTTCATCTTTGCATTCCAGGCCTCTGGAAGATCGATCACCATCAGCCTGCCCTCCAACAGCTCCTGCTCCAGTTCAAAGCGTAAAAAGATGTGCAGGTTGTAGGTCACTTCGTCTGCTTCGACGCGGATGAGGGATGGCTCGACCTTGTTGATGGCCCGGTAGAATGTGTCCAGGTCTATCCAACCCAACTGGGGGGGGAAGAACTCGCGCAGCTTGGGGAAGTAGTGTGTCCAAAAGGCACGACTGCGGCCAGCGATATTCTCCCAGAGGCGCGACTGGGATTCGTGGATGGCAAAGGACGCGGCGTCGAACAGGGGGGTGCGGCTGATCTCGATGCGCATTCCTTGCTCGTAGAGGGCGTGTCCACCTTCGTGAATGGTACCGAATAGACCAGCCTGGAAGCGACTGGCCAGGATACGGGTCGTAATGCGCACGTCGTGAGGTGAAAAACCCGTGGTAAAGGGATGGACGGAACGATCCTGCCGCCCATACTGAAAGTCAAAGCCCATATCCCGCAATACCAAGACGCCAAAGTCCCATTGGGCTTGGTCCTGGAATTCTTGTCTGAACACGGCATCGTCCACGGGCCGTCCGTTGCTGGTGATGGCCTGAACGAGAGGAATCAGGCCTGCTTTCATCTCGTCGAACACGGCCGCGACCTGTGCTGTCTTCATCTGCGGCTCATATCGGTCCAAAAGGGCGTCGTAGAGGCAATCCTCGTAACCTAGTGCCTCGGCATACTCGATGGCGAGTTCGACCACGTGCTCCAGGTGAGGGAAAAAGTGGGCAAAGCTTGACTCGGCGCGTGCTTGCACCCAAGCATCAAACGCCAAGGCGGCGGCACGGGTCCGTCTGGTCACAAGCGATTCAGGGACACGCCACAGCTTGTCGTATTCCCGCTGGGCAACGCGCACCAGGCTGGCGTCGTCGTTATCATAGGGCAGGTCGGCGGTCTCGGTAGCGGCGCCTTCGAGAAGCTCGCCGGTTTCATCGGCTACGAAAAGGGAATGGGCCAGGGTCTCTACCGTCGCCAGATGATGGGCGCGAGTCTCGCTGCCGCCGGGAGGCATGTTGACCTGCTGATCCCATGCCAGAACGGAGGCAGTCGTGTCGAGATCAGCCACCTGGGCCAAACGCTCCTTCAGTCGCTCAAGACTGGTGCTCATGGTTCCTCCTTCTCCCTCTCATGTGCCTGATGATCTCGCCCGCGGTTCTTTTTTGCAGGCAGCCAGTGGCGGGTAGAGTCAGCTCATATGCGACATTTTACTGCAATACGCGAGGGTGTGCAACTTTCAAGCCGAATCCCCTGATCCTTTAGCGTCGAACCACGTCTGATCCGCCAGAACAACCGAGGTCTCGACCTGCCGTCCGGGGATCGACCAATAGGTTGTTAGCAGCCGGTCCTTTTGCGCTGGGGACACCAATCGGAAGCCGTGTTTCTCGTAGAAGCGAATCGCCCAGACAGCAGCCTTCCACGTGCCGACGAGGGTGGGGCGCGTGGTCTGTGCCTTCAAAGCGATCAGTAGTTGTCCCCCAATGCCGCAATGCTGCCTCTCGGTGCGCACGTACGCGTGTCTGATGAGCGTCACGTCCTGAACGTGCTGGATGCCCATCACGCCGGTGAGTGTGCCCTCCTCCTCATATCCCCAGAACACGACATCGTCGTTGATTTCGTGTTCGAGTTTCTCCTTTGTCATATAGGGCTCGTGCCATCGGTCAGCCGGGATGACGCCCTTGTATGCTTGAGCGGCATCGTTGATGATTTCCCAGATGGCCTCGAAATCTGCCGCGTCACGCGTATCACATTGACGAATGGCTGTCCTGTTCTCCAATGTGTTGTCCCTTCTAGCTACCGGACACTTCTCACAAGAAGGTCAGAAACCAGGTTTTTTCGCCGGGAAGAGCGGTGGTTATGGGTAGCGAACCACTCCCTAGCTATCAGTTCGTTTGGATAGGCGCAGAAAAACCTGGTTTCTCTGAAAGTGTCAGGTGGCTGGCTCACAGGTTTGTCTGACGTTCCTGATTATACTCCGTTCCATCGTTCTGCCAATTGATGCAAGTTCCCCGCTTTTGTGATAGAATAGGCCGCGCCAGGATTTGCCGTTGGAGCTGGAATTTGGAGACTGGGGAACCGATCACCATCACCGTCGTAGGCGGAGGACTAGCGGGAAGCGAGGCTGCCTGGCAGGTGGCCGAGCGGGGCGTGCCGGTCCGGCTGCACGAGATGCGTCCCCACAGTATGACGCCGGTCCACGTCACTGACCGCCTGGCCGAGCTGGTGTGTTCAAACAGCCTGGGATCCGATCTCCCTGATCGGGCGGCGGGACTGCTAAAGACCGAGCTAAGGTCCCTGGGCTCGCTGGTGCTGGCTTGCGCTGACGAGACGCGCGTGCCAGCAGGCGGCGCATTAGCAGTGGACCGTGACCTGTTCGCTGCCGAGGTCACCCGACGTGTTGAGGGACATCCACGCATCAGCCTGGTGCGCGAGGAGGTAACGGCGATACCGGATGGACCAACCGTCATCGCCACTGGTCCCCTTACCTCAGATCGCCTGGCAGCAGACATCGCCGCGCTGACTGGTCAGGAGCACCTTTATTTTTACGACGCACTGGCGCCGATCGTAAGCGTCGACTCAGTCGACATGTCGGTGGCGTTTCGGGCTTCTCGTTATGGGAAGGGAGATGCCGACTATATCAACTGCCCGATGACGGAGGAGGAGTATGACCGCTTTGTGGTGGCGTTGATGGCGGCAGAACGTGCTCCGTTGCGCGATTTTGAGCAGGAGGTTGGCCCCGAAGAAGCGGACCGCTATTTCGAGGGCTGCCTGGCGGTGGAGGTTATGGCGGGCCGAGGGCGGGACACTCTGGCCTTTGGCCCGCTCCGTCCGGTAGGGCTGACCGATCCACGCACGGGGAAACGGCCCTTTGCCGTGGTTCAGTTGCGGCAGGATAATCTAGCCGGAACGCTGTACAACCTGGTTGGCTTTCAGACCAATCTGCGCTACGGCGAACAGGAGCGAGTGTTTCGCCTTATCCCGGGGCTGGCGCAGGCAGAATTCGTGCGCTTTGGACAGATGCATCGAAACACGTTTATCAACGGGCCGCTATTGCTCGAGCCGACGATGGCATTCCGCTGGCGGACCGGGCTCTTTTTCGCCGGGCAGATCACTGGAATTGAGGGGTATGTGGGCAGCGTCGGCAGCGGATGGATCGCGGGCGTCAACGCGGTTCGCCTGGTGCGCAGGCAGGAACCCCTGATCCTGCCCCGAACGACGATGCTGGGGGCGTTGAGCCACTATGTCAGCCGCGCTGACCCGGAGGGATTCCAGCCAATGAAGGCCAACTTTGGCTTGATGCCGCCGCTCGAACCAAGGGTGCGGAACAAGCGCAAGCGATACCAGGCCTATGCGGCGCGAGCGATGGAGGCTCTCGAGGTTCAGATGTCAAGCCTCAAGCCTTAGTACTTGTTCATCAATAACTTTCCACTTTGACGCGAAGACCAAGCGTAGGATCGCTGCAAGAATAAAGTTGTTCTTGAACAAGTGCTCAGATCGGGAAACGCCCTTTGCGCAATCATTCACAGTTGGAGGAGGCGTAGCTATGCGAGTGTCAGTTGGGCTGAATCAGGCGATGCGGATAACGACCATGCTGGTGGCTGCGATTCTGGTCGCGGCGTGCCAGCCGCCAGGACCGCCAGAGCCGCCAGAACCTGTGATGTTCGATGGTGAGGCGGCTTTTGCCCACGTCGTGGCCCAGACCGAGTTGGGTTTCCGGCCCAGCGGGTCTGAAGCTGGATGGGCCACAGGCGATTATATCATCTCCTACCTGGAGGAGCAGGGCTGGGCGGTGGAGACCCAAGAGTTCACCTACCGCGATACGCCGGTGCGCAACATCATTGGATCCTCGCCATCTTCACTGGGCGCCGATAAGGAGGCGGATGATCGTTCGATCATTATGCTCGGCGCCCATTATGACACTCGGAGCAGCGCCGATATGGAGGATCCCACGGTGCCGGTGATGGGAGCCAACGATGGGGCCTCTGGTGTAGCCGTGCTTTTGGAGCTGGCGCGTACGCTGGATCACGACAGATCGCTGCACGAGATTCGGCTTGCCTTTTACGATGCTGAGGACGACGGCCAGCTCAACGGGTGGGATTGGTGCGTAGGCTCTAGCTACATGGCGGCCAATCTGGAAGAAGTGCCCGAGGCTGTCGTCGTCGTTGATATGATCGGGGATGCTGATCAACAACTGTATCTGGAGCGCAACTCCAATCAAGCGCTCCAGTGGCACCTGTGGGAGATTGCCGCGTCGCTCGGCTATACGGCGACGTTTATCGCTGAACCGCGCTGGGCGATGTACGATGACCACATACCTTTCGCTCAGCAGGGCATTCCGGCGGTAGATATCATCGACTTTGACTACCCGTACTGGCACACAACCCAGGACACGCTCGATAAGGTGAGTGCTGAGAGCCTGGAGCGGGTGGG
>CAYUIS010000047.1:0-34028 GCA_964444825.1 uncultured Anaerolineales bacterium
ACCTGCCTTCCTGGGCCTCGCAACTCACAATTTGGGAGATGCACCCATGTGACATCGTCAAGACAGTATCACATCGTAACGAGTTGCCTGGCCGACACAGATATGGTAAAGTATGGCCAGGCAACACCCAGGAGGAGACCGGATGGACAGCATCACAGAAGAACTGAAGCGAGCCCTGGAGCTCGACAGAGACGAGGATTGGGACACGACCCACACCATCGTCCAGCGTTTCAACACGCCTGACGCTTGCTGGATCCACGCCTACCTCCATAGGGAGGAGGGGGATCTGGGGAACTCGGGCTACTGGTACCAACAGGCCAACAAGACGATGCCGGCATACGCGCTGGAGCAAGAGTGGAGCGAGCTATACGGCTATATCACGGACAAGTTGGGCTCCTGAAAACGGACACCCCCGAGCAATTAGCGCTACCAGCCACGGAGGTACGTTTCATGCAACAGGTCACGCTTTTCTATCGCTTCGGAGTAGCACTCGCCATAGGATTCCTCGTTGGGTTGCAGCGCCAGTACGCTCACGCCGACCCGGATGACAAGATCTTTGGCGGGGAACGCACGTTTGCCCTGATGGGATTGATCGGCTGTATGGCAGCGATGGCGGCCGACGTTCTGGGTTCGCCTGGACCCTTCATCGTCATCGTGGCCATAACGGGTGGTTTTATCGCCGTATCCTACTATGTCACCGCACGGCGGGGCAACCTGGGCCTGACGTCTGAATCGGCCGCCCTGTTGACCGTCATTGCTGGGGCACTCTGCTACTGGGAGTATTTGGCGCTGGCGGTGGCGCTGGCCGTGACGACCACAGTCCTGCTTTCCCTCAAGCTGGAGATGCGCGAGTTCGCGCGGAATATCACGCGGGAGGATGTCTTTGCCACGCTCAAGTTCGCCGTCATCACGGCCATCGTCCTGCCCGTACTGCCCAACGAGTCCTTTGGCCCGCCGCCGTGGGATGTACTCAATCCCTACAAGATCTGGCTGATGGTCGTCTTTATCTCGGGCATCAGTTTTCTGGGCTACCTGCTGGTCAAAACCGTCGGTCCCAGGCAGGGCATCGGTCTGACCGGGCTTTTGGGAGGGCTGGTATCAAGCACGGCGGTGACGCTCAGCTTCTCCGAGCGCAGTCAGAGACAAGAAGAGTTGGCCAAACCCTTCGCTTTGGCCATCACAGTCGCCTGGACGGTGATGTTCTCCCGCGTGGTCGTCGAGGTCGCGGCTCTGAACATCCCGTTGCTCAAGGTATTCTGGATACCTATGGCAGCCTCGGCGGCGGCCGGGCTGGCTTACTGCGTCTATCTCTATTTCTCGCAGCGTACGGACGAGTCAGGAGACGTACACTTTTCCAATCCGTTCGAGCTCGGACCAGCCGTCAAGTTCGGCCTGATCTATGCGGTGATACTGCTTTTCTCGAAAGCGGCACTGATGTATCTACCCACGGCGGGCGTGTATCTGGCCAGCATCGTCGCAGGACTCACGGACGTCGACGCGATCACGCTCTCGTTGGCCGAGCTGAGCAACACGGGAGGGCTGCCCATCGACACCGCAGCACGGGCCATCGTGCTGGCAGCGATGTCGAATACCGTGGTCAAGGGCGGCATCGTGCTGTCAAGTGGGTCGCCCGCCTTGCGCAAGGCGTTGCTGCCCGGCCTTGTGGCAATGCTGGCGACCGGCATAGGGGCCACGTTCCTCCTCTAAAGTGTGCGGATCACCTAGTACTTGATCAACTTGATTTTGATATACGATGATAGCCTGCCATGGGTGGAACGATCGGTATATCAGGATTCCCTTGATCAAGTGCTAGCGCGTGGCTCGATAATAGACCATCGCCAGGATCTTTGTGACGGCCATTGCGCCCACAATGATGGCCAGGTCCCAGCGCAGGTGGTGATTTGCGAAGCGTTCGTAGCAGAACAATAGCCCAATCAGGATGAGTCCTACGACCATAGACAGGCGAGTGGCATAGTACCTGTGCATGATAAAACGCTCATCCGGTTTGAACAGTCCGGCCAGTGTGGTGAAAATCGCTTCCATAGCTTATTCCTCCTCGATCTCAAACAACTCCTCCGTCGCACATCCAAACAATCGGGCGAATCTCAAAGCGAGTGGTAGACTGGGTGTGTACCTTCCTCGCTCAATCGAGTTGATGCTCTGACGGGACACGCCGACCGCGTCGGCAAGCTCCTGTTGAGACAATCCACGTTGCAACCGGTGTTCTTTAATGTGACTCCTTACTTTGCCATTCATCCCATCCCCTCCCCGTACGTCGGATGTATCCTCTCAATAAACCAGGGATTGGCTGGTGAGAAACCAGGTCTTTTCCGAAAAACCTGGTTTCTTTCCCCGAATTATTGAAAAGATACCGTCGGAGTGCCAATCCGACCAACTTTGGATGGCAAGTACAGCGGATTGGTAATCCGCAGCCCCGTCTCTATGTAAAGCCTGCTTTACATTATACAACAGAATCTCCCAGATGTCAAGCCTGCTTTACATTACCACTTTTGACATCTACGCCGATTGGCTATATACTGAGCCCGTACAACAGATGACACTTTCCGGCTTGTAGCCAGCCGGAGGATTTGCCAGGGCGGCGGGGGCCTGGCTGGGCTATGTTGGCGCGAGCCCGCCCGCCGCACAGGTCAGGGCGGGCTTTTTACGTACAAAGAGAGGAGGTGTGACATGGCTCTTGCAGAGACAAGAACAGTCAAGCAACGACACACGAGTGCGCTGCTGGGCATAAAGAACGTCGTCGCCTGCGGTGTTGGCCGCAGGCAGGTCGGCGGCGTGATGACCGATGAACTGTGTATCGTCGTCTCTGTCATCAACAAGCTGCCTGCGGACCAGTTGGCGCCCGGCGACCTCGTTCCCCAGGCCGTGGATGGGGTCAGGACCGACGTCCAGGAGACGGGCATGATCCGGGCGCTCCAGGCCCGCACCGACAAGTGGCGCCCGGCCCCAGGCGGTGTCTCCTGTGGCCACTATATGATCACCGCCGGCACCCTCGGCTGTCTGGTGACCAAGGGGGAGCAGATCTATATTCTGAGCAACAACCACGTGCTGGCCAATTCGAACGATGCCCAACTCGGAGACCCGATCCTCCAGCCAGGCCCGCACGACGGTGGCACGAGCCAGGATCAGATCGCCACCCTGGCAGATTTTGTGCCCATCAACTTTGGGACTGCCGAATCGAACTGCTCGATCGCCAGCGGGACGGCCGCCGTGCTCAACGGGATAGCCAGCCTGGTGGGTTCCTCACACCGTCTGTCGGCTTTCCAGCCAGACCCAGCTATAAACCTGGTAGACGCTGCCATCGCCAAACCCACCTCGGCCGACCTCGTGGAGAAGCGGATCCTCGAGATCGGCGAGCCCCAGGGGGTTGGCGAGGGGGTCTTGGGCCTGCCGATCCGCAAGAGCGGGCGCACCACCGGCCTGACCAGCGGCGAGATCGCCCAGGTCGATGTGACGGCCCAGGTCAGCTATGGCGCGGGAAAAACGGTGACCTTCTCCGACCAACTGATGGCTGGCGAGATGAGTTCCGGCGGTGATTCGGGGTCCGCAGTGCTGGACGAGAACGGTCGAGTTATCGGGCTGCTGTTCGCTGGCTCCGAGACGACCACTGTGATCAATCGTATCCAGAACGTCCTGACAGCCCTGGACGTGAGCCTGTTGCTCTAAACAAGATCAGAAACCAGGTTTTTCGCGTAGGCGAAGCGACAAAACCTGGTTTCTCTGATGGACGTACCGGTCGTGGGTGGGTTATTCCCCAGTACCAGTCTCCACGGTCCTCACGACAGACCAAAGATCATCCTCGCCGGACAGGCTATGAAAGTGAACGCTGTTCGCATCTCCCAATCTTATCTGGAATTCGCCTACGACTGCCGACTCTGCGCTGAACACACAGGTAGCTAATTCATCCCCAGGAAAAAAGTACCCGAGATCTTCATTGGGTGACACCCCAGGCCCATAGTCAATCGTCACCTCGCCTCTGGGATTGTCGAGTAGAAAATCGAGATCCCCCTGTGATGTCCCTGTGATTTCGCTAGTAGATGTGAACGAATATGCATTATCCTCAATAGTCAGAGTTCCCGTGATCCAGACCCTTTCACCTTCCACGTCGTATGCTTGGGCAGTTGTCCACTCGCCCTGTATGGCCTCCACAGGTGTAACCCCGGACAAGGGGCCAGAGGGCGGCATAACCTCAGGAGGGTCTTCTATGACTTCGATGGTCGGGGCCACAGTATTCTCAGGAGTTGGTTCCAGAGGCGCAGGAGGCTGCTCCCGGACATCGATATCTGTGCAACCTCCCGTAGCCGCGACCGCACCAATGACGGCTGCCGTTGTAGCCGCCTGCGCCAGGCGGCCGAGCGGACGTGGCCTAGAAGGAAGGAGGGACGGGGCAGCAATCGAGGGTGCTTTGCCGTGTATGTGGATTCGTAGGTGCCGCGAACCCACGTCGATCTGATCCTTGTCAATGACGACAACCGGCTTGCCATAGGGTACATCCAGGCTGCGCCCGGCGCGGTGAAGAGTGACCGGTATTGGTACCTTGACTTCTGGCCGGTACAGGATCAGGCGTTCATCTGCAGAGACCCACAACTCACAAGACACACCATCATCACTTTGCCACAACACGCTGCCAGCCTTGTCCAAACGCAATCCAGGCTGTCGGCCCGGCAGCGCTACACAGCGCAGGTACTTTGTCCTGGGTTGAGAATCCAGGTCTTCGATACAGATTGCCATCGGTTTTGGCATCTCTCCTCCTTTTCCTGACTATACATCAACCAAGTGACGTGACGTCCCCCTTGGAAGCAGGTCGCTTGGGGTCTCAATCCCCCGGACGCGGGCCTCCTGTAGGAGAAACGCCACCGACCATTCGACGGCCGTCACACGATCCTCTGCCAGCAACTCGCTTATGACTTGGACACGCCAGGGCCCGCAGGGTGGCTCGTCCGGATTCCCTGTGTACAACAAATTCTCCGATCGGCAACCCCCTCCACACAGTGTGGCCAGGGGACACTCGGCACAGGTTGGTAGATCACTCGCACGATGAGGATTCTCCCGAATTGATTGTGCGGCCGTCGCAAACCCTAGCGTGTCGAGATGCCCCACCTTCTCTTCCATCTTGAAGCAGTTGAACAGAGCGCCGTCGCTGCGGACGTGTACGTGCTTCCCCAGGGCGCAGCCACATCCTTCACGGCGATGCGTGACCGGGCTTGTCCGTGACGCCGGAATGGACACACCCGCCTCGAACGCCACACGATCTAGCGCTACCTCCAACTCCGAACGGCTTCTGAAAAGGTGGTCCCCGGTTTCCCTCCCGCTCAAATAGAGCACGCCCAAGGCGACGGGCGTGTTCGGAGGCAAACGCTCACGGAGCTGGTGCAGTTCGCGAGAGGTCGCCTCCACGTGCTGCGGCGTGAACATCAGATCAACCGCCGCGCGGCCCCCGAACGCAGCCAGCTTCTGGATGCCGAGCAGTGCCGCATTGAACCGGCTGGCTCCAGACACCGTGTCGCAGGTCTCCGCTGACGGCCCACCGAGACTGACGCGAACCTTGACGCCTTTGTCAACCAACTTGGCCGTTTTCTCCGCTAGAACATCATCTGCCAGCAGCACACCGTTTGTAAAGATGGTCAGAGCTAACCCCAGCCTCACGATCTCGGACGCCAGGTTAATAGACCACGGCACCAGCAATGGCTCGCCGCCAAGCAGTGCTACGTGCGTTTCGGTGCCGAGAACCTCCGGGATCTGCCTCACCACCTGAAACATTTGCTCAAAGCACAGCTCTTGGGTGCGCGGCTCTCCCGAGTTTGTGCAGCAGTAGGAGCAGGCAAGGTTACAGGCGTTTGTGAGTTGAAGCTGGACGGTAGGTAAGCCAGGCTTGGCCTGGCGGGGCGGGCTGAAAAAGCCGTGTTGTTCAAGATCGTTGAGCGTGGCCTGGCTCAGGGCGTCCACAGGTTCCTTTCCCAAGACGACCGCACGCACGGTATCAACATCGCCTGGTGATATACGGCAGAATACCGCATGATCGCGAGACACCAGAAGCGCACCGCTGGAAATGGGGAGGAACATGCAGTCACGAGGGACTAGTGTCTTCTTCCCTTCTGTTCTGCAAAAAGCACTATGCTTCGTTTCCAGCATAGAGAACATACGAGCGATTATAGCCCAGAATTATGGCAAAGCAACTCGGGAGAGAATTGATAGCACCAGTCAGTGTTGCCATGACATCTTTGACTTCTGCGACCTCTCGACCTATACTATGCACGCTAGATCAGATTGACCAGCGTACGCCGCTCCGGCGCGTACGCTGCCCTGGCAGCGCCCACCGTCACATCGTGTCCCATTCAAGATCCCACGAGAGGAGGCAGCTATGTCGTGGTTAGATCAGCTTAATGACGACCCCCTATCCTGGCTGTTGGAGGCCGGCACACCCGGCGTCCGCTATCTGGCCCTCCGGGACCTGCTCGACCGTCCCTCTGACGACCCCGAGCTATCCGCTGCCAGCCAGGCGGCCCACACCCAGGGCCCCATCGCCACCATTCTGGAAAGGATGGACAAACCGGGCTATTGGGTCGAGCCGGGTCCGGGCTACCGTCCCAAGTATCGCTCCACCGTGTGGGCCGTCATTATGCTGGCCCAATTGGGGGCCTCGGCCGCCCTGGACGAGCGTATCGCCCGCGCGTGTGGCTACGTCCTCGATCACGCCCTCGCGCCGGGCGGCCAATTCAGCGCGTCCGGCGCACCCTCCGGCACGGCCGACTGCCTGCAGGGCAACCTGTGCTGGGCGCTGGTCGAGTTGGGTTGTGACGACCCCCGGCTGGCGCTGGCCTTTGAGTGGATGGCGCGCACCGTCACCGGCGAGGGCCTGGCCCCGGTGACAGAGCGCCAGGCAGAGCTGCGCTACTATGCCAGCCAGTGCGGCCCATCCTTCGCCTGTGGCTCGAACAATAAGCTACCCTGCGCCTGGGGTGGGGCCAAGGTAATGTTGGCCTTTAGCGTGTGGCCCGTGGAACGTCGCACGCCACTGATTGAGCGCGCTATAGATCAGGGGGTAGCCTTCTTGTTCAGCACCGACCCAGCGGGGGCCGCCTACCCTTCCGGGTTCAGCGACAAGCCGAGCGGCAACTGGTGGAAGTTCGGCTTCCCTATCTTCTACGTCACCGACCTCCTGCAAATCGTCGAGGCCCTGGTCGGCCTGGGTTATGGCCACGATCCCCGGCTCGAAAACGCGTTGGCCCTCGTCCGCGAGAAACAGGACGCACAGGGCCGCTGGCCGCTGGAGTATAGCTACGCCGGCAAGACCTGGATCGACTTTGGGGCCAAAAAACAGCCCAACAAGTGGGTCACGCTGCGCGCCCTGCGCGTGCTAAAGGCGGTGGCCTGAGCCGGTGAGGTGAGAGACTATGATGTCCTTCAAAGCGGACGCCGAGACTATCCTACAGGCGCTGGAGGCGTTCTACCAGGAATCCGTATCCGGCGAGGTTCCCGTCATCCATCAACCGCCGATGGGCAAGTTGATAGCGGATATGGAGCTTTCTTCCCTCATCCAGGATGGCGGATTGTCCGGGGAGCACCTGACCCGGTTCATTGACCAGTACCTGTCGGCGCTCACGCGCGTCTACCATCCAGCCAACATCGCCCACCAGCAGGCGGTCCCCCACCGTATGGCCGCTCTCGCCGGCCTCGTGGACAACTTTGTGAGTAGCGACGGGTCGATCTACGAACTCGGCCCGGCCTCGGTGAGCATCGAGTATTTCCTCATCAACTGGCTGCTCGAAAAGATAGGCTGGAACCCCGCGCCTCTGAACCCCCAGGCCGTGTCCGACGAGAGCTGCGGCGGCGGCATCCTAACCAGCGGAGGTTCGATCGCCAACCTGACCGCCATGATCGCTGCCCGTACCCAGATCGCCCCAGAGGTCTGGCAGGAGGGCAACCCGGAAGATCTGGCGCTGCTCGCGCCGGACGAGACCCACTACTCGATTGCCCGCGCGGCCGGCATTATGGGCCTGGGGCATCGGGCTGTCTACCCGTTGGAGATAGACGAACGAGGTCTCGTGATTCCCGACCGGCTCCCGGCCGCCTATTCACGGGTCGAGGCCGACGGCAAACGGGTGATAGCCCTGATCGCCAACGCAGGCACGACGCCTGCCGGGCTGTACGACCCGCTGCACGAGATCGGCACCTTTTGCCGCGAGCGTAACCTGTGGTTTCACGTCGACGCTGCCCACGGCGGCCCCGCTCTCCTGACCGAAAGGTACCGCCACCTTATGCGAGGGGTCGAGCTGGCGGATTCGTTCGCGATGAATATGCACAAGCTGATGCGGGTCACGGCCGTCTGCACCGCGCTGCTGGTTCGCGATGCCCGCGCGCTCGACCAGGCCTTTACCCAGGAGGCCCCCTATCTTTTCCACGCCAAGGAGCAACCGGGCTACGATTTCCTGCACCGGACGATCGAGTGCACCAAACCAGTCCTGGGCCTCAAGTTCTTTATGGTCCTGGCGGCGATGGGAGAGGCCGGGATGGCCCAGTATATCGAGCGCCAATTCGACCTCACGGCCGAGGCCTACAGCTACCTCCAGACCCTGCCCGACTTCCAGTGCCCCGTCGAACCCCAGTCCAACATCCTGTGCTTCCGCGTGGAGAGCGCCGGCGAGGCCCAACTATCGCTGCGCGACAGGCTGCTCGCCCGGGGCAGGTTCTATGTTTCCACCACCACCCTGAACGGCCAGCGTTACTTGCGTCTGACCCTGAACAACCCGGCCACCACCCTGGATGAGATCAAGGGCCTGGTGGAGGAGATACGGGCGTTGGTAACCAGACCGGGAGATAGCCCTGCCGGGCGACGTCCATCTCCTCCCCCGTCCTGACATCCAACACCCGGACGATCAAGTCTCCCAGGCTGTCTGACAGGCGCACGTGATACAGCAGATACCCCCCATCGGGTGACCACGCCGGCCGGCTGTATTCCACGCCGATCTTGTCCGTCACCGGGCGCGCCTGGCTCCCATCCGCGCGCATCAGTACGATCTGACACTTCAGCATCGGGCTGGACGGTTCTGGCTCGCTCCGCACGGCGGCGATCCACTCGCCGTCCGGTGACCAGGCGGGCAAGGTCTCGTCGACCGTGGGGCTGGCCGTCAGGTCCCTCAGATCGCCTGTCCTGACGTCGTAGCGGAACAGGTGCCTGACGGGCGTCTCCTGGCCCCTCGAATAGTCCCGCAAATAGTCGGTCAGCAGCATATAGTCTCCTCGCGGGCTCCACATCGCCGGATCGCCGGTCTGCGTGGGTAGCGAGTGCCTGGCCCCATCGACGAGCGAATACAGCCGTACCTCCCACGGGTTGACCGAGGTATAACTCAGCCAGGCCCCATCCGGGGACCACTGGGGGTGGTACCCCGGCATCTGACCATCCTGGAACAGCGGGGCCGTCTCTCCCGTCTCCGGATCAAACGACCAGATCGTGGGGAACTCTGTGGAGGTCGCCGCCAGGGCCATATCCAGCCGCGCGTAGAGCAGTCGCCCGCCATCCGGGGTCCAGACCGGGGTGGAGCAGACCCGACCCTCGCACGCCAACTCCGCCGTCACGCTGCCCGTCTCGATCGCCACGACCTTGATGCTCTCACGCCCATCCCGGTCCGCGGTCGAGTAGGCCACCTCCTGCCCATTGGGAGAGAGCGCAAAATCAAGGACCCCCACCGGCTCCTGCGTGAGTTGGCGGGCGGCCGTGGAATTGAGCGGGACCACGAACAACTGGGGTCCGCCGTCCTGCCCCTCCGGTGCGGCGTACAACACCCGCGCTTGCGATAGATCGAAGGCCAGCGCTGCCACCGGCTCCTCCATTTTGCTTTCCCAAAAAGCGAGGAGGTCGTACTTGGTGAACACGTTGACCGTCAGGCCCGCCCCCAGGACGGTCACCACGATGGCGCTGACCACCGGCATCACGGTCGCGACCCGGTCGAACCAGCGCAACCGCTCGAACAGCCGTTTACCCTGCACGATCACGATGCCGATTCCGATCAAGACGACGGCCAACCCCAGGCTGAACGCCACGATCAATCCCAGCCCCAGCGGGACACGATTGATCGTCACCGCGATCAGCAACAGCGCGATCGCATCCGGGCAGGGGACCAGCCCGCCGCTCACGCCCAGGGTCACCAGCGAGCGCCAGTTGATACCGGACAACGGAGTGCCCTGCAACGGTCCCCTGGGAACGTAGCCCCAGGTGGATGGATCGTGTGTGTGCGGCGGGCCGACCTCCTCGATCGGCTGGTTCAAGACCAGCCGCGTCCGCCCATCCGCTTCCTGCTGGCTGAGGACCGGTCGACGTTGCAACTGGTCGGACCGTCTCCGTTCCGCCCGCCAGCCCCGTATCCGCGGGTACAGCAGGCCGATCCCCAATGCCACGATCAGCAGCCCTGACGCCAGCTCCAGCATCACAAAGATGTTCGTCGGCATGATGTAACGCGCGGCGACCAGCGTGAGTCCGCCCAGGAGCATCACCGATCCGGTGTGCGTGATCGTGACGATACTGCCCAGCGCTACCGCGTGGTGTACCTTGCCCTTCAACCCCACCAGGTAGGCCGCCACCACCGTCTTGCCGTGGCCAGGGCTGAGCGCGTGCAAGGCCCCCAGCACCGCGCTGATCGGAAACGCCGCCAGCAGGAACAGCGGCGACAGCTCCGTCCTGCGTACCAAACCCTCCAGCAGGGCCAGCCCACCCTGTTGGCGCTGTGCTTGCCCGCTGGCCTGTTCGGAAACCTGCCCCAGCCCTAGCGTCTCGGCCATCCCCGACAGACGTGGTTGGCCGCTATCCCAAACGTCCAGCGTCAGATCTTCGGTGGCTGCACCATCTGAGGGGAGCGCCAGGGCCAGGCTCAGGAGCCCACTATCCTGTTCGGGCACGCCAAAGGTGACGCCCTCCATCCCCTGGACCGCGAACCAGTTCAGGCTCTGCAGGGTCGTCATATAGCCAAGCGAGGTCCTGGGTATGAGGTCCAATTCCTGATCGTTCGTCTGAAATTGGAGGGTGTGGGCGTGTCCCACTGGAACCGGCCACTCGGCCCACAGCGTGGCCTGGATCGTGTCTTCCCCGGCCATAAACGTCCGGGCGGAGGACGGCCAGACCACGTCCTCGACCTGCCAATCAAGCCGAACCCCATCCACCGTGGTCATCAGCCCGGCCAGGCGTGCTTCCACCCAGGCCAGGGCCTCGGTCTCGGTCACGGTGCCATCCCGGTCCGCATCCCCCTGCGACCAGACCACTTCCGATAGCAGCGGCCCCGTCGACAGATCCCATTCCACCCGCACCCCATCCGGCGACAGGACGATCGTGTGCCGGTGAAAGACCATGTCCGCCGAGTGCGCGCGTGCGACCCGCGCCGTCAGCAGCAGGATCAGGGAGAGCAAAAATGGAATCTTGCGCCTCGTGCGTGCGGGGTGAGCCATCATATTTTCGGGAGTCGGTGTGACCAAAGATTGGTTCAATCTCTAGAGATTGAACCAATCTGCTCAGCAAAAAGGTGACAGCCAGGTTGGATGGATCGACGATTGGTCCTACCGGTTAGAGCTGGTCCTTGATCTCCTCGAAGCGCTCGACCTCGCCCTTGCGCATATTGTAGGCGTGTTCCGGTCCTGGAAAAGCGCCCGACTTGACCTCTTTGATGTACTCGGCAAACGCCTTCTTGACATCGTCTGCCAAGTTGGCATACTTTTTGACAAACTTTGGTGTGAACGCCTCAAACATCCCCAGCAGGTCAGACACGATCAGCAACTGCCCATCACAGTGTGGCCCGGCCCCGATGGAATAGACCGGTATGCTCAGTTTCTCGTGCATGAGCTTGGTGACCTCCGGGGCCACCGCCTCGACCAGGAGAAAGTGAGCGCCGGCATCCTCGACGGCTCGTGCATCCGCCATCGCCAGCTTGGCGGACTCGACCGTCAACCCTTGCGCCTTGAACCCCCCCAGTTGGCCAGAGCTCTGTGGCGTCAGGCCGATGTGACCAAAGACGACGATCCCCGCGTCGGCGATGGCCCGGATCTGTTTTGCCACCCGGACCCCGCCCTCGAGCTTGATCGCATCCGCCCCAGACTCTTTGAGGAAACGCCCGGCATTGAGCACCGCGTCCTCGGCCGATCTCTGGTAGGAGAGAAACGGCATATCGCCGATGACGTACGTGTTCGGAGCGCCGTTGCGCACCGCCCGGGTGTGATGCAGGCACTCCTCCATCGTCACCGGGACGGTGCCCTGCAGGCCCAGAACGCACATCCCCAACGAGTCACCCACCAGGAGCATGTCCATACCGGTGGCCTCGGCAAAGATGGCAGTGGGAGCGTCGTACGCCGTTATCCAGGCGACCTTTTCTCCCTTTTCCTTCATCGCGTAGAAATCCAAAAGACTCTTCTTTTTCATCCGGCTCCTTTCTCGTAGGATGATTTAGCTGCGGATCTATCCGATCCGGCTTTTTGTCTGCTGTGCTCAAGTATAGGACGCTTTGCCCGAAAGTCAATACGCACGCCGCGCGAGACGGAAAAAACCCTAAGGGTCTACAAGACCCTTAGGGTTTCTCAGCGCATCCAGGTGCGATACATCTCGCTAGACTGTCTCGATCGGTCCCATATAACAACGAATCAGGAGGCTTCAATTCGTTAAATCCTCCGTATTCGATGTTATATTCGGATAACCACCTGCCACTGGCTCCAAACTTCCCCGGGCGGCCCAATCCTTTGACGGATCGTGCCGCCCGGTTCCGCGCTCCTATGACCAGCCCGTATCTGCTAAACCACGCTTGGGCTGCTGCTAACCCGCGTCCGCCCTGACAGCCGCCAGTTTACGATCAACATCACCAACGCACAGAGTCCCGCTGCCAGCATGATGCCGTCTTCGTAAACACCAAACTGCGGGATCTGGATCATGATCGGGAAAGGAATGGCCCAAATCTCCATCAGCGTCAACGTGATCAGATACAGCCATCGACGTTTGGTTGGGAACGTGGTTGTCGCAAACACCAGTGCCAACGCAGTCGTCGGGCAGGGAAAGATCCCGGGGACGATCCACTTGGAAGCCGGATGTCCCTGTACCATACCGATCACCGGATACACCATCACCAACCCGAACCCAACCAGCACTGCCGTCCGTCGCCAGCCCGTTTGCGGCAACCTGAACTGGCTGGTGTCGGTAAACAGATCGGCAGCAAACAGTGCGGATAGTGACAGGAACAGAAAGGCCTGTGCGTTGTGTGCTGGGAGTTTCTGCCCTAGCACCAGAAAGAACACGATGCCTATCCAGCCAAAAGTAAGGACAAACAGACCCTTGATCACCCGATCCGTCGTTTTTCCTGGTCGTGTGAGAAACATCACCAGGACGCCAATTGCCAATACATAGAACAGGATCTGTGCCGGAAACACGGTCAGGTTATAGTTCTGTAGAACTGCCCACCATTCATTCGCTGCTATCATTTCTACCTCCTAGACTAATTCGCCGCCAGTTGCGGCAAGTGATTTGATTTGTGACTGGTTCGATTCAGTCCCTCTCATCATAGTGGACAAAAAACTTGCCGTCAATCGGCAATCAGGCTAGAATGTCCAATATTGGACGAAACAGGGGAAATGTGCAGGAATGAGGTGAATCCTATGACAGGTCAGGGGCAGGATCGCCGCTCTTTGCGCACGCGACAGGCGCTGATCGAGGCACTGGTCAAGTTTTTGGCCTCCAGGCACTATGACCAGATCACCATACAGGATATCGTCGATCAGGCCAACGTCGGGAGATCCACCTTCTACATGCATTACCAGAACAAGGATGATCTGCTCACGAGCGGCTTTGAGCATATGCTCAACGCGCTGGTCCAGCAGATCGTCCTGAGCGACGACGAGAAATGTCTCTTTGATACCTCTATGCTCTTTTCTCACGCCCAAGGGCACTACAACCTCTATCGAACGCTTGCCTGGGGATCTGGTTTCGAACTGCTCTCCCAGCACGGACACGCCGCCCTCAGCCGCAAGATCCAAGATCGCTTGGCTTTGCTCACGTCGGGCAAGCAATCTCCCTCAATCCCGCTTCCGATCCTATCCTACTCTGTGGCAGGCGCTCTGCTGATCCTGCTCAAGTGGTGGCTTGATAACAAGATGCCTTACTCACCGCAGCGTATGGACGAGGTCTTCCAACAACTGTCTATGTCAGGCGTCCAAACGGCTCTTTTTCCCGACAGCCCATCCTTCACCGTCTGGTCTGACTGATCGTCACACCGTGCCCGTGCCATTGATCCTTTCTCCCTGTATAGGGGTAAAGATATAGACGGATCGACGATACTGGTATCCAACCAAGCTGCGTCCGCATAACAAGATCAAAAGTGACTACTCAGCCTGTATCCATAGCGGTGGCAGACGCGAACATAGTCAAGCCCGCACGGGCAATCGCCCCTGTGATAGGAATAGGGATTGCGATAGGGATAAGCGCGAGCCTCCTCCTGCTGTGCGCCTGCGCCAGGCAGCCGCCGCCCACCACGACACCTACCCGCGCACCGTTTCCTACGAGCACGGCCGTCCCCACCGGTACACCTTCATCCCTCCCCACCGCCTCTTCCCCGTCCGGCCCGCCGCCCGCCATCGATCTGGCGATTCAGGGGCCTGGGCCCCTCCAGGTCTCTTCCGCTGAGACGACCGTCTACACCTTGACCGTTATCAATCCCGGCCCGGCGCCGGTCACCGGTATCCTGCTGACCGACGTATTCCCGTCCGGCCTGGTTCCGCTCTGGACCCAGCCGGCTCAGCCGATCTGCACGCGGCAGGGCCGCACCGTTCATTGTGAAACGGGCGCTTTCCGGGCTGGTCACGTCCTCACCGCGACCCTCGATCTTAGCTCCGGCGGGGCGGAGACTCCCACCATCACCACGCAGCCAGCCGGGGTGACCTGGGATCTGGCAGGGCCCGGTTGTACCATCGACGATGGGACCGCCCCACCCCGCGTCACCTGCCGTCTGGCCCGCCTCCAGCCCGGTGGACAGGCGCATATGCGGGTCGGCGTCGGCGTGGAAGCCGGCGCCACCGGCGACCTCGTCCACATCGCCTCCGTCGCGGCAAGCGAGCCCGACACGGATCGCTTGAACAACCGCGCCGTGTTTACGATGACGGTCGGACCCGCGCCCCTCCCCGGGACGAACACAGAAGGGCCTGCCCTGAGCGAACCAATAGCCGGCAACCCTGTTCTCACCATCACCAACCTGATCCTCCAGGCCGACGGACCCACCACCGTTCTCGCCGGTTTGCCCTTCACCTACGCATTCACAATCACCAATCGAGGCCCGCTCGACGCCGCCGGCGTGCACTTTGAGGACGTACTCCCGCCCGCCACGACCCTCCACGCCTACGCGCCGGACCTGCCCCGGTGCGAGCAGAGCGGCGACATCCTCACCTGCACCCTGCGGGATCCAGACAGCAGCGAGACGGTCACGTTCTCTGTGGTGATCGAGGGGCACGCCGGGCAGCCGATGATAATGGAGCTGGATCCGCTGATGCCGGGCTGGCCCCTCTGCACAGTGCTCAGGGAGAGGGACTATCTCCATATCCTGAACTGCGAGCTTGGTCTCCTGAGACCCGGTCAGGCCGCTCACGTTCAATTGGCCTTTATTGCCGGAGGGGTGCGGGAGCGAGTGATGACCAACACCGTATCCGTGAGCGCCAATGAGCACGAGCCCGGACTGCCCCCTGTGGACCTTACGAACACCGCGACGATCACCGTGGGGATCAGGGCTGACCTATTGGTGCGGTCCGAGGTCTCCGGGCCAGCGGTCCCGGGCAAGACATTGAGCTACACCCTGGCGGCCGTCAACCTGGGCCCATCCGATGCCGACGTGATACTTACCGATACGTTGCCAGTCCGCACCCGTCTGATCTCGGCTACATCGGGCCGGGGAGACGATTGCCGTGCGGAGGGAGAGGAATCCACGACCGGCACCATGGTGTGTAACCTCGGTCGTCTGAGCGGAGGAGAGACAGTATCTGTAACGATCGTCGTCGCGGTTGACGACTCGCTGACGCTGCTAGAGGAGATCTTTCACTCCGCTAGGGTCGTGGCAGAGCAGGCCGACCCCAACCCCGGCAACAACGAGTTGACGCAAATCATCCCGGTCAGCGCCGGGGGCGAGGATTAGCACCAATGAGCAAGAGCCACCAATTGCTCGGGATTACCTATGAAATGATTCGAGACATTCGTACATTCGTGTCATTCGTGATCAACAAGGCCACACGCTCAACCAGAGCATCAAGTGACCAGACTGATGGACTCTCTGCGCCTCTGCGACTCCGCGTTAAACCCATCTTCGCTCTGGTTTGACCAAGTGACGTCATGGACCTGTTGCACTTTATTCTAAAGCGCGCCCGCCGCCATTGGCAGCTCCTGCTCACCCTCAGCTTAGGCGTGGTGCTGACGACCGGATTGCTGGCTAGCGGCCCGCTGTTGGTGGACGCCGTCATCGAGATGGGTCTCTATCTCACGTTTCAGGGTTCCGGCGTGGCCGAAACCAACCTGCGGGTCACCACGTCCACCCTGGTGGATCAAGCTGGCTTCCAGGCCCTCGACGGCAAAGTACAGCCCTTGCTCCAAACCGCATTGGGAAAACACCTGGACCGCGTGGCCCGGTCGGCGGAATCTCCATCGATGCTCCCCTGGGTGGGCGGCCAGTTGGCGACCGACTTGCGGGTCAATCTCCGATATTACGAATCGACCCAGAATCACGTCGAGTTCGTCGCGGGCGAGTGGCCCACGGAGGCCGGCGCCGAACCAAACGTCTTCCGTGCCGTCATCGGCGACGGTATGGCCCGCGCCTTTGCCCTGCGCGTGGGCGACCGTTTGCCCCTCAGTTTGAGCGAAAACAGCGCCGGGCCGCACGTCTGGATCGAGGTGACCGGGGTCGTGCAGCCCCAGAATCCCCGCGATCCATACTGGTTCGGCGAGTTCAGCCCTTTGACATCCCGCCCCATCCGCCCCGGCTTGACCCAGTACAGCGCCATCCTGCCGCTGGACGGGTTTCTTCCGGCTGTTGCCGCGCTGTTTCCCGGAGGCAGCGTCGGCCTTGCTTGGCACGGGCTGTTAAGACATCAAGCCTTTTCCGTCACCGACATCGAGCCGTTCCAGGCTCAGCTTGCCGCTCTCAACGCCGGGCTGGACGGAATAGGACCGAGGATCACGCTGGTCACAGACGTGCCCGCCATCCTGACCCGCTTCCAGGCCCAGCTCGAGTCGATTCGTGTGCCGATCTACATCCTCGTCGCCGAGGTGATGCTCTTGGTGCTCTATTACGTGACCATGGTCGCGGCGCTGCTGATGCGCCAGGTCGAGCGCGAGTTTGCCATCCTGCGCAGCCGGGGAGCGTCAGCCCGCCGGATCGCCACCATTCAATCTATCGAGGCGCTGATCATTGTTCTTTTTGCCTTCTTGAGCGGCCCCTGGCTAGGGGCGGCGTTGGTGAAAGGGCTCTCCTGGGCCGGGCCGCTGGCCGACGTGAGGCAGGCCGATTGGCGACTGAGCCTTAATCGGTCCGCCTGGCAGGCCGCCGGGGTGGGCATCCTGGCCTGCCTGGCGGCCCTCTTGCTTCCCCTCGGCCCGGCCCTGCGCCGCAGCATCGTCACCCATCAGCAGACGATGGCCCGCAGCGTCCAGCCGCCCTGGTGGCAGCGGACCTACCTGGACGTGTTCATCCTGGTGGGAGGCCTTTTCCTGCTGTGGCGGCTGCGCTTGTACGGGGAGATGACGACCGGCGGGCCTGGCGGCGCCCGTCTCGACTGGCTGCTGTTGCTCGCGCCCGTGGCGATGCTCCTGGGCGCGGCCACCATCCTGCTGCGTCTCTTTCCACTGGTTCTGCGGCTCCTGGCCTCCCTTGCCGCCCGTGGGCCAGAGCTGCCCGGCCCGCTCGCCCTGTGGCAGGTATCCCGCAACCCCACTCACGTGACCCGGCTGGTCCTGTTGCTCACGCTGGCCATCGCTCTGGCCAATCTCTCCACCGGCCTGAACACCACGCTCGATCAGAGCGAGGTCGACCGCGCCTACTACCTGGCGGGCAACGACCTGCGGCTCATCTCCCAGGGCGCTGTCCCCATCGTCGATCTACAGTCGGCGGCAGGCGTGCGCCAACTGTCCGGCGCGTGGCGCGGTCAGGGCGCAATCGACCTGGCCTCCGCCCAGGACGAAACGACCGACACCGCCTCCCCCCGCTTTGAGGTGCTCGCCATCGAGCCGGACTCCTTCGCCGGTGTCACCACCTTTCGAGACGACTTCTCGGACGAGAACATCGACGAGATGTTGGCCCAACTGGCCATCGCCGAGGGACAGCATCCCTCGCTGCTTCTGCTCCCCGGCCACCCGGCCAGGTTCGGACTATGGCTGTGGGGGATGCCTGAGGACAAGGCAGAACTGGATTCGTACCATCGGTGGATAGACGGCGACGGGGACGCGGAGCGCGTGGGCGTGGTGGCCAAACTTCAAACGGTCCAGGGCGAGGTATTCACCGTGCGGTTGCAGAGGCAGGAAACCGCCGAACAGGCCGCCCTGCAGACAGATTCCTTGACGCTGCATACGAACATCGGTGAGCGCGACATCCAGTTGCACGTTCGCTTCAAACCAGATACCAAGGGCTGGCACTATTTTGAGAGCTCCTTGCCAGTCCTGCCGCCCTCCAGCTATCCGCTGAGTCTGCACTCGCTGTGGTTTCAAAACCAGGCTACCAGGCTCGGCGATCCGATCACAAAGAGCGTCTCCCTGGTCATAGACGACTTGACGGTGGTGGATGCGGAAACGCAGGAACAACGGGTCGTCGAGGATTTCGAGGCCCTCACCCGCGCGCATTTCCTGAACGCGATGGATGGCTCAAGCATCTGGTATGGCCTCTTCACCCAGCTAACCGGCTCGGTATCTCGTTCTGGGCGGTCGGCGCAAGGCGTGCGTATGGCCTATACTCGCCCTGACCAGATCTATCCGCTGCGGCTGCGACAGACGTGGACCGCCGCCCCCCTGCCGGCGATCGCCAGCCCGGCCTTTATCGAGACCACCCACCTGGAGGTGGGCGATGTCGTCCGCGCCCGGATCGAAGGCTATGGCCAGCGTGACCTGGACAAGGTGGATTTTCGTATCGTCGGCACGGCGCGCTATTTCCCCACCATGTACGAGGAACTGGAGGCTGGCTATCTGATCACGTCGCGCGACCTGTTGCTCGCGCTGCTCAACGATACCTCCCAACACGCGACCAACGCCAACGAGGCTCTGATCGAGACCGACGGCAGCACGTCGATCGACAGCCTATCCCCGATGGTGCCGATGCTTCTGCAAAGCTGGGAGGCGGAGAGCGTGCGACAGACCCTCAAGGCGAATCCACTGGCACTGGGGTTGCGCAGCGTCACCTTCTTCGGTTCAGTCCTGACGACCGTGTTGAGCCTGGTGGGGTTTGCCACCCACTTCTACCTGACCGTCCGCCAGCGGGAGATGCTCTACGGGGTGATGCGAGCGCTGGGCATGTCGGCCCGCCAGTTGTACGCCTCGATCGTGCTCGAGCAGGCCGTCCTTATCCTGGCCGGGCTGACACTGGGCACCGGCCTGGGACTGCTGCTCAATCAGATCACGCTACCGCGGCTACCCGTCTCGTTGGCAGACCGGCCACCCATCCCTCCCTTTGTTCCTCGGGCGGATTGGCTGGCCATCGGATCGCTCTATCTGTTCTTGACTGTGGCATTTCTCATCATGCTCGGTCTCGTCACCGCCCTGCTGTGGCGGGCGCGGCTCGATCGTATTCTGCGGATTGGGCAGGAATGATCAATCTCGCGTTGTCTCAATTGCGCCGCCATGTCCACCTCCACGCCGCCGTCCTGCTGTGCCTGACCTTGGCCTCGGCGCTGTTGGTCAGCCTGTCCGGCTACTCCGCGGCCACTGCGGCGCGGGAGCTGAGCCAGACCCTGGCCCTGGCCCCTCCCACCCAGCGCAACCTCGTCATCACTGGGTCTCGCTACACATTCAGTGAAAAGCTGTACGAGGGCCTCGAGGAGAGGCTGGGCGAGGTCCTCAAGGAGCGGTTCGTGATCCGCCACGTCACGTTGCCTGCCGACCCTCAGCCCGCGACCGGAACGACCGGCCAGAGGAGCGAGGTCGCCCTCGTGGAGGTCTATTCGTTCAGCGGGCTGCCCGACCACGTGCGCCTGGTGGAGGGCCGCTTGCCGGTCCAGGTCGACCTGAACGAAGCCCGGGGTTCGTGGCGACCGCCCCCCATCGAGGCCGTCATCGGCGCGCGCGCGGCCGAGCAGTCCGGCTACGCCATCGGCGACCGGGTGGAGGCCAGCAAAGGCTACCACCGCCTCGATATTGTCGGTATCATCGAACCCCTCGACCCCCAGGCCGACGTATGGGGCGAGGATCTGCGCGCCTTTGAGGTCGATCTCGATCTGACCAACCCTGGCGCTGATCCCATCCCGCTGCCCCTGATCATCGCGCCCGCGTCGATGCGCTCCGTCTATCCCGACGTGCCGATCTTTTTCCACCAGGTGGTCTGGCGTATCACGTTGAACCACCACCTTATCAGCGTCGACGGGGCTGGACCGCTCCGTTCCGACCTGATCAATTTCCAGACCCAATCCGGCACCGTGGGCGCAAAGACCAGCACCGGGCTGATCCAATTGCTGGCCGATTACCTGGCCCGGCTCTCCCGCGTGCGGATGGTGCTCCTCCTGTTCACCGCCCAGTCGGTCATCTTTGTGCTGTACACGCTGACTGCCCTGACATCCGCGATGCTCGACCGTTCGCGGGTCGAACTGTCGACATTGTCCGCCCGGGGTGCCAGCGTCTGGCAGATCACGGGGCTGTTCGGGCTGCAGAACCTGCTCCTGGCGTTGCCGGCGGCCCTGCTCCTGGGGCCGGCGCTGGCCCAGGTGATGGTGCGCCTGCAGGGCTGGGGAATATCCATCGGCGCGGCCACGACGATCAGGATGTCCCCCCAGGCGTGGTTGCTCTCGGGGATCTCTGCCGGTCTGGGCTGGCTGGCCCTGGTCCTGCCTGTCTTTGTGGCGGCACGGCGTTGTGTTTCTGGATCGCAGGACGAGCGCGCGCGCCCCGCACAGTTGTCGGCCGCCCACCGGCGCTACCTGGACCTGTACCTGCTCGCCTTTGGCGGGCTGCTGTACTGGCAACTGAACCGCTCCGGCTCCTTTGTGATGCGGGCCGTTGCCGACCGCCGCCTGGGTAATATCCCCCTGGCCGATCCGTTGCTCCTGATCGGGCCATCCCTACTGCTGATCGCCGCGGCGATGGTATTCCTGCGTTTTGTACCCTTCCTGCTGCGGCTGGTCGCCCGGCTATCCCGGCAGCTTCGAGGGCTGATGCTCCCCCTGGGCCTGTCCCACCTGGCCCGCGACCCGCTTCAGTCTAGCCGCCTGGTGTTGCTCGTCAGCCTGACGGCTGGCCTGCTGCTGTTCACCCGCACCTTTGGGGCCGCGCTGGATCGCGGCCAGGATCCACGCCAGCCCGACGCGCTGGCGCTGGGCATCAGCGCCACGCTCCAACTGAACGCGCTGACGATGGTCCTGTTCAGCGTGACGACCTTTTTCTTGGTTCACCTATTCGCGGCGCAGAGCCGGCGCCGCTCGCAGCAACGGGCCTCCGACTTTGCCATCCTGCGAGCGTTGGGTCTTTCGGACCGCCAATGGCTGGCCCTGGTGGTCACCGAAGGCCTGCTCGTGCTGATCGTGGGGCTGGCGGCGGGCTCCGCCGTCGGCGTTGGCCTATCCCGCTTGATGATCCCCTACCTTGGTCTGGCGCTGTCCGACCCCCTGGCCGGCGTCACCCTGGGGCAGATTCGGCTCGACTGGCCCGCCGTCACGCGCTCGTATGCCCTTTTGGCCGGGGTGTACGGATCGGCGCTGGTACTCCTAGCGGCGGTTTTGAGACGTCCGCGCGCGCACCTGGCATCGCGGTTGGGAGACGAATGATGGACACTTTGCCACTTATCGTATGTGATAACCTGTTCAAGATCTACAAGGTCGCCGACCTGGAGGTGGTCGCCCTGCAAGGATTGGACCTGGAGATGGCTCAGGGGCAGGTTATGGCCCTGGTCGGGCCATCCGGCGTGGGCAAGTCCACGCTGCTCAACGTGATCGGCGGGCTGGACACCCCCAGCGCCGGGGGAGTGCGGGTGGCCGGTTGGGACCTGCTCAGGATGAACGATCGCCAGCGGGTCACGTACAAGCGCCAGGTGGTCGGGTTTGTGTGGCAGCAGCCCGCCCGCAACCTGCTGCCCTATCTCTCCGCGCGGGAGAACGTCGAGCTGCCGATGCAGCACCGGGGCGTCAAGGCCAACGTGCGCGAGAGACGGGCGCTCGAACTGCTGGAGGTGGTTGGCCTGGCCGACCGCGCCGACTTCCGCCCCGAACGCCTCTCCGGCGGGGAGCAGCAACGGGTCGCGCTGGCCGTCGCGCTGGCAAACAACCCGCCCCTGCTCCTGGGCGACGAGCTAACCGGCCAGGTCGACTCTGCGTCCGCGATGCGCGTCATCGACGCGCTGCTGGCCATCAACCGGGCCTTTGGCACGACCGCCGTGATCGTCACCCACGACCCGCTCGTCGCCAGCCGGGTGGACCGCGTGGTCACGATCCGCGACGGGCGCACCAGCACCGAGATCCGCCGCCGCCGGGAGCGGGGGAATGGCAGCATGAAAGAACAAGAGTGGGTCATCCTCGACCGGGTGGGCCGCCTACAGCTGCCTCGCGCCTACGTCAACACCCTCGAAATGCGGGAGCGGGTCAAGGTACACCTGGAGCCCGACCACGTCTCCGTCTGGCCGCAGGACACCCCCACCGCCCCCCTCACTCCCACTACTGTTCAAAGGGGATCGCTACACGCTCGGAGGGGATCGCCAGATCCCCGACCCAGCACCCACAGGTCACCCGACGACACCCCCATCGCCCCCACCACCCCCACCGTTCGGAGAAAATCACCAGACGTTCCGAGGGAATCGCCACACGTTCGGCGGGGATCGTCAGATCCCCGACCCGGCATCCCTGTCACCGCCGAAAACGTCTCCCGCACCTTTGAGCTGGCCAGCGAAAAGGTCCACGCCGTCCAACGCGTCAGCCTCAGAATCCCCGCTGGCTCCCTCAGCGCGATCAAGGGGCCCTCTGGATCGGGCAAGACCACTCTCCTCCAGCTCTTTGCGGGCCTGGATGAACCCACCGGCGGCAACGTCCGTCTTGGCGAACGCTCGCTCGCCGAGATGTCATCCCAGCAAAAGATCGACCTCTGCCGGCGACAGATCGGCTTTGTCTTTCAGACCTTTGGCCTGCTGCCCTTCCTATCGGTCGAGGAGAACGTCCAGGTGCCGCTACGGCTTCTATCCACCTCCCGCCAGGAACGCCAGGCCCTGGTCGACGGGGTGCTCGACCAGGTCGGCCTGGCCGACCGCGCCCGGCACCGCACCTACGAGCTCTCCGGCGGCGAGCAGCAGCGCGTCGCCATCGCCCGCGCGCTCGTCAAATGCCCCGCCCTCATCCTGGCCGACGAACCCACCGGCCAGTTGGACACGCTGACCGGTGCGAGCATCATCTCGCTTCTGAAAGAGATCGCCACCCAGACCGGCGTCACAGTGGTCGTCGCCAGCCACGACCCCAACGTCCACGAGGCCGCCGATTGGCTGTTCGAACTCCAGGATGGCCGCCTGGTCAGAACGGTGGACCAAACAAAGTGAACCCGCCTGTCATTCCGAACAAAGTGAAGAATCTCCCGCCTTCGACGGCGAGGCCCCTCCCACGGAGATAAAACGCCCAAATCATAATACACCATCATCCCAACATTCTTCGGGATGGGTAACTATCACCATTGGGTAATGAGTCTATGAGGTCGAATTCACTCAGTTGCAGCGCAGACACACGGGGATATAATACTGTGTGTGACAACGAATGGCCGTTGGGGTGGGCAGCGAGGGACGGTATTGTAGCGGCGATGGGGTACGACACAAGCGGGGAGGGATACGTTTTGATAATGGTCGCTCGCGACCAGTTCAAAAGGAGGCCAACAAATGTATCACCCAACTAAACTCGGTCTGCTGATCGCGCTACTGCTGATCAGCACAAACCTGGCCGGATGTGCGCCAGGCACAGACGTAACAAGCGAGGTTCCGACACACACACCCGAACCTACTCCTGCAGAAGCACTGGCAGACCTGGAGGGGATGCTCTGGAAGCTGGATTCCCGCGTGAACAGCCAGAGTGAATCGGTGGATGTGGTGTCGAACACCGAGATCACGATAGAATTCAAAGCAGACGAGATCAGCGGTAACGCCGGCTGTAACACCTACTTTGCATCCTACGAGGTCGAGGGCAACAGTCTGACGATCGGTCAGATTGGCTCCACTATGATGGCCTGTGAGTCTGAGGTGAACGAGCAGGAAACGCAATATCTCGCCGCCCTGGAATCAGTCGCCACCTACCAGATCAAGGGAAACACGCTGGAACTGTTCGACGCCGGCGGAATGCGCCTGGCATTGTACACCGCCGAAACAGAAGCCGGTATGCCCAACCCGGCCTCTGTCTACTGCGAGGAGCAGGACGGAACCGTTGAGATCCGCACCGAAGAGGGGGGCGAGGTGGGATACTGCGTTTTCCCTGACGGTAGCGAGTGCGAGGAGTGGGCCTTCTTCCGCGGCGAATGCACCCCGGAAGGTAGTTCTTCTCTGACACCAGAGGCGCTTGAAAACGGTGTCTATCAATCCGAATGGCCTGAAGACGGCGTGGCGCAGCTCACCGACGGGGAGTATCGGAAGTCGATCGTGGAAGGCAGCGCCACGGAGCTGATCATCCGGCTGACCGACATAGCTTTCGGTGATTTGGACGGCGATGGCGTCCAAGACGCCGCCGTTATCCTGGTCACTGATCCCGGTGGCAGCGGCACGTTCTACGATCTGGCCGCCGTTCTCAACCGGAATGGAAAACCGGAGCACGTCGCCACTGTTTTCTTGGGGGATCGAGCGGAGATTCGGGCATTCTCTATTGAAACGGGACAGGTCATCATCGAGATGGTCACCCACGGTCCAGACGACCCGATGTGCTGCCCCACTCAGATCGTGCGCAATATCTATGCGCTGGAAGGCGATACGCTGGTTGAGATGGCGTCGGAGGTGATCGGCTCGGTGGAGGAAACGAGCGAAGCCGAGATCCCGGCGGAGTTGCTTGGCACGGTGTGGCAGTGGTCGTCGTTGGTCGAGACCGAGCCAGCTGCCCAGTCGGTCGTGCCCCATCCAGAGAACTATACCCTGGTCTTCCAACCCGACGGTGCCCTGGACATCCAAGCCGACTGCAATGAGGTGAGAGGTTCGTACATCCAGGAGGGCAATGCCCTCACCATTGAGCTTGGCCCCTCGACGATGGCCTATTGTGGTGAGCAGTCATCCGACCAGCAATACCTCGACCTACTGGGTCGTGTAAGTAGCTACACCGTCGAAAATGAACGCTTGGTGCTGAATCTAGAGGATGGTGCCGGCAAGATGATGTTCGATAGGGCATAGTCCTCCCCATGAGGATCGAATGTCCCCGATGCCCCTCAGAGATTAAAGGAGGACACATGTTTAACAAACGCATAGGCAGAATCTCTATATTGGTTGCAATTGCGCTTGCTCTATTGACCGCCTGCCGAACACCGACACCGATCCCCGCATCCACGGCTGTCCCCTCGACGGCGACCGCCGGCGCGGCTACGTCCGCGCCCGCACCTGCCGAGCCCGCACCTGCCGACGAGTGGTCGCGTATTCAGGCCGCGGGCAGGATAGTCGTCGGCACAGCGCCAGATTACGCGCCCTTTGCCTACTATGACGGTGAATTTCAACTGGATGGGTTTGACATCGCGCTGATGCGCGAAATCGGCCGGCGTCTGGGCGTGCAGGTCGAGTTCCGCGACTTTGCTTTCGATGGCCTGATCGGCGCTTTGCAGCTCGAACAGATTGACGTTGCCGTTGCCGCCATCTCCAGCACTCCCGAGCGCCAGGCGGTGGTGGCCTTTAGCACTGTTTACTACACAGGTGAGGACGCGTTCCTGGCGCGCCAGGATTCGACCGTCTCTACTCGCTCCGTAGCCGACGTGGCCAGCCAGAGGATCGGCGTGGAGGCTGGCACTGTTCACGAAACCTGGCTGGAAAACAACCTGGTTGACACCGGTCAGATGCCGTCCAGCAATCTGTTCTCTTACGCACGGAGCGAAGACGCTGTCAAAGACTTGAGGGAACAGCGGGTGGACCTGGTCATACTGGATTACATACCGGCACAGTCTTTCGCCAACGAGGGGGGCGTCAAGATCGTTGGACACGGCTTCAACCAGCAATTGTATGCCATCGCGATGCGCCAGGGAGCAACTACGCTCAAGACAGAGATCGACCGCGCGCTGGCCCAACTGCACGATGAAGGCCGGATCGCTGAACTGGCTCGAGCGTATCTGGACCTGGAGCCGGCGGAAATCCTGCCCACACCGACACCCATACCGGTGCCGACGGCCGCACCGACCCCGGCGCCTACCCCACCCTGCATTGACGGCATGGACCTGGTGCAACACCTGACGTACGATGACCACGATGTGAGCGCGCCGCCCCAGGTGGCGGCAGGCCAGCCCTTCTTGAAAGGCTGGCGCGTGCGCAACACCGGCACGTGTTCTTGGGATAACACCTACAGTCTCGTCTACGTGCAGGGGAACGTGCCGGCCGCTCGCATGAGCGGAGAGCCTGTGGCCATAGCGCGTACGGTGCCAGGCGGAGACACGTATGACGTTCAGGTCAATCTGGTCGCCCCGCCAACGCCAGGTATCTACGTGGCGTTCTGGCAAATGCGCAACGGGCAAAACGTTGCCTTTGGCCGTACTCTCCAGGTCGGCATCGCGGTTCCGGCCGAGCCCACAGCGACGCCCGCTCCGACACAGACGCCCTCGTCCGGCATTGACTTTAGTGCCGACCGCACCTACGTCAAGACCGGAGAGCGCGTCGTCTTCACCTGGAACGTCGTGAACGTCAAAGCCGTCTACTTTTATGCTCAAGGTGAGCCGTGGGAAAAGAACGGTGTGATAGGGCAGGGCAAACGAGAGGTCTACCCGCAAAGCACGACGGTTTATGAACTGCGCGTGGTCAAGCGGGATGACTCGGTTGAAGTCAGGCAGATCAGGCTTGAAGTGGAGCCTGTAGTGGACGCTCCAGTCATTGCCCAGTTCACGGTCGAGCCCGAGTTCCAGATCCAGGTTGGGCAGTGTGTGAATATCCAATGGCAGGTTCGGGGCAACGTGAGCCAGGTAAAGATCACCACCAACAACGTAGCCTTGTGGGATGGCGCTCCTCTGAGCGGCAGTCTTCAGAACTGTCCACCCGGAACCGGCAACGTCACGTACGCCATCGAGGCAAGTGGACCAGATGGCACCAATCGCTCACAGAAAAGTGTCAACGTGATTCAATCCACACCATAGTCTTCCACTGCGACACAGCTCTCGGTGGACCTGCAATGAAAATCCTGATTCCCACCATTGGCTCCCGCGGCGACGTGCAGCCCTTTATCGCCCTCGCCCAGGGCTTGACGCGCGCCGGCTACACCGTCGCGCTGGCGTCCCACCCCGGAATGAGACCCCTCGTCGAATCCCACGGGGTGACCTTTGCCCCAATCGGCCCCGACATCGACATGGGCCTGGAAACGGCCGCCATCCGCCTGCGCTCGCGCAACGTGATGGTGAGCCTGGCCCGGACGATGCGCTATGCCTTTGACGTGTTGGAGCGATCCCACCAGGATATCCTGGCGCTGTGCCGGGAGGCCGACCTGGTCGTGGTTTCTACGGCGATCGCGACAGGCAAGAACGAGGCCGATCACCTCGACCGGCCCACCCTGAGTGTGACCCTGATGCCCTGGGCCATCCGCTGGGACGACCCTGACCGGCCGCCGTTCAAGCGCCTGGCCTATGGCCTGATAGACGAACTGGCCAGCCTGATGACCACCCGGCCCCTCAACCGTCTGCGCCAGCGACAGGGGCTTCAGCCCGTGGGAAGGGAGGGCTTTGCCTCGACGCGCCTGGACCTCGTGCCGGTCAGCCCGGCCGTCTATCCGCCCAACCCCCTCTGGGAGCCCTACCACCGGGTCGTCGGCTACTGGTTCGTCCAGGAACCATCGGCCTGGAAGCCCCCGGCCGGCCTGATCGCCTTCTTGGAGGACGGCGCGCCGCCGCTGCTCGTTTGTCTGGGCGCGATGAGCCTAGGCGGTGAGGAAACGGCAGGGACCGCTGGCCTGTTCATCGACGCAATCCAGCAGGCGGGCGTGCGCGCTATCGTCCAGGGCTGGGAATCAGCCCTCGCGCGGCTGTCTCTGCCGCCGACCGTATACGCAGCCGGGTCGCTGCCCCACAGTTGGCTGATGAATCGCTGCGCGGGCGTGGTCCACCACGGCGGCTTTGGGACCACCTCCGCCAGCTTTCGAGCCGGTCTTCCGCACCTGGTCATCCCGCACTTGGCCGACCAGTTCTACTGGGGCCAGCAGGTCCGCGAGCTCGGCGCGGGGCCGCCGCCCATTCCCCGCAACAAGCTCGACGCACAGCGCCTGGCAGATGCGCTGAACGAGCTGGTGTGCGAGAAAAAGCTCCACACCACCGCCTCCCGCCTCGGCGAGCGGATACGCGCCGAGGACGGCGTTTCCGAAGCGGTCCGCCTGATCGAGGAGACGTTCAGCGAGCCAAACTAGGTGCGATGCACCTGGCTGGGCTCCCTCGACCGACCCCCTCAAGTTGATCCTGAGGCCATTCGCGTGCTGGCATTTTGCCAATTGAGGTGCGTTGCACCTGCTTTTGGTGCGACGCACCTGGCATTTGCCCAGACACCTCGACCCTGGTCCTCCTTGAGTGTTGTTGACTTGTGCACACAGCTTTGGCCTTGTCCGCCGATCTATGCTATACTGTGGATGCGCGGGCTGAGAGCTGCACCATCCCAGCCTAGTCCACGGAGGAGGGCAACCCGGGCATCCTCAGCCGACCCTGATGCGGGAAGTGACAGGCCAGTAGGTGGTCGGCTGTTCTGATTCTGGCGCCAATTCAAAAAGGAGATAATAAAATGAGCTTTCTAAAAGGCCTGTTCGGCAAAAAAAAGAAGACGGAACGTATCGCAAAACCAGATGTGCCTCGGACGCCACCGCCACCTCCACCCGACTTTCCCCTGGGAGACAATATCATATCTGACGCGGACATCAGGACCTTTGCCGATCTCGACCACCACTATCCTCTGCCGTCAGGGTTCGTCTACGACCAGGAGGAGGGCCAGCCGCCCGCGATCGTGCGGAGCGCGGATGGCGTGCGTTACAGCTTCCTGATCGAGGAAGGCTTGCTCACGTTCAACGATCCCTACACGAAGGAGGATGGCCGCACGGGGTACAAGACGACCGAGGTATTCAAGCGAGGTTTGCGCTAGGCAATTCGGAGTAGGGGCGACGCACTCCCTGGTGAGCGGCAGGTTGACGAGAGCGCCTCGGCCAGCGAAGAGCTAAACGCAACGAAAACACCGTTCGTGGAATGCGTCGCCCCTACGTGAACACATCCCCTGACATCGAGTCAAATCCCTTCAGATCGGGAGCCATAAAGGAGACACACGTGATGGTAGTTTCAAGAATAAGGGACCCAGATCTTGCCGCACAAATAGATGACGGACAACTCGAATGGCTGCGGACCATCGCCCCCATCACCAATCACTATGCGCGCCAGATCGCCCAACGGGACTATCGGGGCAAACGATTGGCCTATTGGGGCCATATCACGTCCCAGAACACCGTCCAGATGATGCCAGCCCTGAAAGCGGCAGGGGCCGAGATCGTGATCGGAGCCTGTAACGTCGACAGCACCGACGATGTCGCAGCCGCCTACGCCGTTTCCAAGGGGATCACGGTCTATGGGCGGCGCGGGATGAGCCAATCGGAGTACCAGGAGAACCTCCGGCTGGTTCGTCGGTTCGAGGCCGACTACCTTTGCGATATGGGCGGAGAACTGAGCGTGGCTTACCTCGACAAGACCCCGCCGGTCAAGGGCGCGCTTGAGGCCACAATGAGTGGGCTGCATCTCCTGAGAGAACACGAGCTGCCGTTTCCGGTCTTTGACTGGAATAGCATCCCTCTGAAGGACCTGCACAATCGGTTTCACATTGGCGATACCGTCTGGCCCGCATTTAACCACGTCACTGGAATGGGGTTGTATGGGCGACGCGTACTTGTCATCGGGTGTGGGCCTGTCGGAAAGGGAATCGCTGAGCGGGCGCGTTATCTGGGAGGGATCGTGCTTGTGACCGATCTGAACCCCGTGCGCCTTCTGGAAGCCGGTCACCTCGGCTGTGAGGCCGTTAGCCTGGATGAAGGGCTTGCACGTTGCCAGATCATCGTGACGGCCACCGGGGTAAAGGGCGTTTTGCGCGCAGAGCATCTTCGCCAGGTGAGGCCTGGAGCCATCCTCTTTAGCGCGGGCCACTCGAACCGCGAGATCGACATCGACTGGCTCTACCAGCAGCCACACCGCCGTTTGAAGCCCCATATCGAGCGCTTTGACGTTGGAGAGACACACCTGTTCCTGCTGGCCCAGGGAAGCCTGCTGAACCTGGCCGCCGGAGCAGGCCCCTATGGCGTTGACCAATTTGACCATTACACCGCTGTGATGCTGTTGGGAATTGCCTGGATGTTTGACGGTATTCCAGACGATGTATCGCCAGGGGTACAACTGTACCCAGCCCATCTGGAGCACGAGATCGCCGAGCTTTCCGTCAGACTCCAATAAACTGAATGCGACCCAGACGCCCAGCTCTAGGTCCAGATTTCTATTGGCTCCTGTCCGGACAGACCATATCCCAGTTCGGTTCCTGGTTAGGCGCGCTCGGGCTGCTGGCCATCCTCACGCTTGACGCGACCCCGGCCCAGATGGGCACGCTGGAGACACTCCGTGTCCTGCCGGTGCTGTTGCTGGGGCTGTTCGCCGGGGTATGGGTGGATCGGCTGCGCCGCCGCCCGCTCCTGATTTGGGCCGATATTGGGCACGGCCTGGTATTGGGCCTGGCGGCGCTGGGGGCTTTGATGGGTCGCCTACACATCCGGCACCTCTACCTAGTCGGATTCGTGACTGGGGCGCTGACCATCTTTTTCAACACCGCCTACCGCGCCTATCTGCCGTCGGTGGTGGCGCGAGATTCACTGGTCGACGCCAACAGCACACTCACCGCCGGCGAATCGCTGGCAGAGATCGTCTCGCCGGGCCTGGGTGGTCTCCTGGTGAACCTTTTTGGTGCGCCCCTCACCATGATGATCGATGCCGGCTCGTTCCTCATCTCGGCCCTCTTTGTCGGATCGATCCGCACGCCCGAGTCGCCCCGTGCGATGGATGCGGACAAGGGCTCGCCCGGAACGGTGTGGCGAGAGATCACAACGGGGTTGCGTTTTCTGACCCGCCATCCCGTCCTGCGCGCCCTGGCCGGGAGGGCGGCCACCCGCGGTTTCTTTGGCGGCTTTTTCGCCGCCCTCTACGGCCTCTACGTGTTGCGCACCGTCGAGCTCAGCGCCACGCTCCTGGGCCTTTTGATCGGCGCGGGTGGTTTGGGCGCACTGATCGGCTCCTTTGCTGCCGGGCGGGTCTCGCACCGCCTGGGAACGGGCAGGGCGTTGATAGCCACAGCCGCCATCGGCAGCGTGCTCAACCTGCTTGTCCCACTGGCCCAGGGCCCAGCGTGGCTCAGCATTCTCCTGCTCCTTATATCCCAATTGATCGGTGACTTTTTCGGGGTGATCTATACCATCCTGGAGATAAGCGTGCGCCAGTCCGCCACCCCGGACGGGATGTTGGGGCGGGTCAATGCCAGTTTCGACTTTGTGACCCAGGGCGTCGGCGCGGTTGGCATCTTTGTGGGCGGGCTGCTTGGCAGTGGCATCGGTACCCGCTGGGCGCTCTTTGTCGCGGTCCTCGGCCTGATGTCGGCCACGGTCTGGCTCCTCGTCTCGCCCGTGCGCCTTCTAGACCAGGCCCCCGCCGCCGATGCCTAAGGTGCATTGCACCTGACGCCTTTTGGTGCGACGCACCTTTCGCGGTGCGTTGCACCTGGCGCCTTTTGGTGCGTTGCACCTCGCCTTGGTCCAAAAACGACTGTCTGGAGCCCTTCCCCTTGCTATAGCCTTGTTTGCCGTTTTGTGCTATACTGTAGGCATACAGACACTGTAGACGTACAGACAATGTAGGCGTACAGACTGACGGCAACACCATCGTTGTCCTCGTCACGGTTCCAGTCTTTGTCTATGCAAGGGGGCGGGACAAGAGACTGGGCCCTGTTGCTGAGAGTGACAGCCCAAAACCTGGTTGGTGGCCGGCTGTTCGTTACTGGACCCAAACCGCCCTCGAAAAGATCGTCGCTGCCGCCCTTGCACCAAGAGGAGGTTATGGATTCACACATTCGACTCGCTCGTCAAGATGACGTAAAAGCCCTGGTTCAATTGTCGCTGCTGGCCTGGGTCCCGGTCTTTCATTCCTTCAAGCAGGTCCTGGGTCCCGAGATCTACTCCCTGATCTGGCCAGATTGGAAGACGAGTCAAAGGGAGGGAGTCGAAAACGTCTGCCAGGATACCGAGAAATACACGGTCTGGGTTGCGGAACTGGAAGGAACAGTGGTCGGGTTTATCGCATACGAACTGCACGACAATGACAAGACGGGAGAAGTCTACCTGCTCGCGGTGCATCCAGCCTATCAAAACCGTGGCATAGGCACCGAGTTGAACGTCTTTGCGCTCGAAAGGATCAAGGAAAGCGGAATGAAAATGGCCGTCGTGGGAACGGGCGGAGACCCGGGCCACGCACCGGCCAGGCGATCCTATGAGAAAGCCGGGTTTACTGGCCTGCCTCTAGTCCGGTATTACAGGAGCTTTTTGAACGACACCGGGTCATCGACGGCGAGGGACGAGGACACCTAGGAACCGATTCCAGTCAGACACCCGCGCTCAAGGGGCCGGGTTGGAGGTCGGGGTGCCGCACTTTACGCTCGAGGTCACTGACAACATAGATCTTCCACAGGCCGGCTATTCCGACCTGTTCGCCGAGCTGCACCGGGTGCTGGTGGACACCGTCGGCGTCGACGTCGGGAACTGCAAGAGCCGGGCCATCCGTTTGGATACCTACCGCGTCGGCGAGGGAGATCCAAAGAACGGATTTGTGCACCTTGAGGTCAAGATCTTTGATGGCCGGCCAGTGGAACTCCGGCGCGAGGTCAGCGAGCGTTGTTTGGCCGTGCTCGACAAGCGCTTTTCACAGGCGCGACAGGAACTGAACGCGCAGATCACGGTCAGTGTGGAGGAGATGGAGCGGGAGACGTATCGAAAGACAGCCACAGCGTGAGTTATCGCGGCTCGTCTGATAGCCTCAGGTCATCGCCGCGATAGAATCGATGCCAGTCGGAGGTCGCGTTGAGAGTTGGCATTGACGTGTTGTTTAGGTTCGCCGTGTCACGGGCACAGGTGCTGGCAGCAGCCCCGCCGCGCGCCTGACGCCCGGACCGTTAGCGCGCCAGCTTTTGTAGGGGTAGGATGGAAATTCCATCCACCAGATGCCTAAAGGAGGTTCCACAATGGAGTTCGAAGGTTACTGTATGAAGTGTCGCAAGAAGCAGCAGGTCAAGGATGGCAACGTTGTAGAGACAGACAAGGGCCGGCGGATGGCCAAGGGCACCTGTCCGGAGTGTGGCGGCAAGGTGACCCGTTTCGTGTCCAGCAAGGATGCAGAATAGGGTCTAGGTTTCAAGCAGCAGTCCTCGGCGCGAGCGCGCCTGCTGCGGGCGCCTTTTTGCTGGCCAGATTGGTTCAATCTTGAAGATTGAACCAATCTCAGGTGCCCGCTGGATCTTTAGAGCCATTATGTCTTGAGGCGGGGTAATGGCTTCTATGGGAAGGCGCGCCAGCCCGCGCAAAGCCCGCCGCCCTGACGGGCCGGCAATATCGTGGCGCTCTCGTCGGTACGAACGACGATGAGCCCCGGTAACATCGGCCCG
>CAYUIS010000048.1:0-34016 GCA_964444825.1 uncultured Anaerolineales bacterium
GCAAGCTACGTTTGAGGTATGTTCGTGCAACGGAATGGCTATGCTACATACAGAGAGGGTACTGCGTCCTTTCGGTCTACCCGTAGTACTTGTTCAAAAACAACTCCGTGCTTCTACGGCTGTTTTGCGTCCGATTCCTGTGCCAAAGTGCGAAGTTATTAATGAACAAGTGCATAGGGTGTAGAAAACGAGACGCCCAGCGTCTGCACACGCTGGGCGTCTGTCTAGAGGAACGGACAAGAGCGGCAAGCGCCAGTTGCTATTGCCACTCCGTTCAGCTTGCTCTATGGGAATACCCCTCGAGCTCCGATGGCGCCAGCTACCCTGTCCACGGCCAGCATGTAGGCCCCGAGTCTCAGCGATACGTTCTGCTCTCGACTAAAGTCCCAGACTTCTTTGAAACTACGGGTCAGGATGCGCTTGAGATTCTTGTTGACCTCGGCTTCATCCCAGAAGAAACACTGCAGATCCTGAACCCACTCGAAATAGCTGACAACTACTCCCCCTGCGTTAGCCAGGATATCTGGCACGACGGTGATGCCCCGGGTGCTAAGAAGCTCGTCGGCCTCGCGGGTGGTGGGGCCGTTGGCTCCTTCCACTATCATCTTTGCTTGGATGAATGGGGCGTTGTCGGCGCGAATCTGGTGCTCCAACGCAGCCGGAATCAACACATCCACCTTACATGTCAGCAGTTCGTCGTTGTTAACTCTTGCGACGCCTCGTGCCTTGTATCCCTCCAGTAGATGCTGGGGATGAGCCGCCACATGTTGATTTATGCTGGAGATGTCGAGACCCTGTGGATTGTACAGACCGCCACTGACATCGCTTACTGCAACGATCTTGCAGCCCATTTGGTCCAGGATCGTGGCTGCGTAAGAGCCGACGTTGCCGTAGCCTTGCACCGCCACCGTTGTGTCCGATAGCCTCCTCCGCTTTCTCTCGAGGAGCTGTGCACAAATAATGGCGACACCTCGTCCGGTGGCCTCCTTGCGCCCTAGCGATCCACCCAGAGGTATGGGTTTACCAGTGACCACGTTGATCACAGTTTTGCGCTCCAGCATACTGACCGTGTCGGCGATCCAGGCCATTGTCTGAGCGTTGGTGTTTACATCGGGTGCTGGAATATCCCGCATACCGCCGATGATGGGCATGATCATCGCAGTGTAGCGGCGGGTCATTCGGCAGAGTTCGTCCTCGGACATCTGTCGTGGATCGCATTCGACCCCACCTTTGGCACCGCCGTATGGGATGCCTACTACTGCACATTTCCACGTCATCAGGGCTGCCAGCGCTCTGACTTCGTTGAGATCCACGCCAGGATGATATCGTATGCCGCCCTTGCATGGTCCTCGTGCGCTAGAGTGCTGGACGCGGTAGCCCGTGAAGACCTTGATCAGGCCATTGTCCATCTTGACTGGGACCGACACCGTCAATTCTCGCTCGGGCTGATGTAGGATGGCAAGAATGCCTGGGTCCAAGTCAAGCCGCCGAGCCACATCGTCCAGTTGATCCAGAACTGTGTCCCACAGACCTCCCTTGGGTGCTTCTGCTACCGTGAACGTGGGATGTATGTCAACTAATGTCTCTTTCGGCTTTTCCAAAGTCATCCTCCCTAGTGCTCCCAGATCCGAATGGGGCGGTTATGCAGCGATGAAAGCATTGCGCCGTAGCCGACATGTTTTTCCACATCCTCGTCATCCACCGCTTGGACGTCCAGCAGATGGGCCAATCGATCTGTGGCCACTATCTCGACAAAACGCTGAACCAGGGCGCGATCCAATGCGCTCACCAGGGAGTCCAGGGCTTTGGTCTTGCGATCAGTCCATACGATCAGATGAATTAGCGACGTGGGAGCTCTCTCGCTGAAGCACATGTCCTCGGGTGTGGCGTCATACTCGACGATATAGACCGACTTGATCGTCCTATCCAATGCGCCGAGAGACTCGGCCACTTGCTTGGCTATGCTGTACTGGCAGTACTTGTAGGCGTCCCTGTTGCCCTGTCGCAAAAGATCGACCACCGGCAGACGGCCGACGAGCCCCATTTTCTGGGCGCAAAAGTCTAGCATCTGGTCCATAATGATTTGAGCTGTGCTTTCTGAATCAGGTAATCGTAGCTGGGGCACTGCCCTTTTGACATCTGTCTGGGTCTTGACTTTTTTTGTGGGCTGGGTCATTCTTGTTCCTCCATATCTTGATTTGAATATCTGTTTTTGGTTCGATCTTGTTCTGACTTGACCATCAAGATGATAACACAAAACCCATGAAAATCGCATAGAAAGTAGTCGCTGCTTTGTGAAAAACCCATGAAAACGAAAACGACCTCCAAGGTTTTAAAACCTCGGAGGTCTGCGATGAGCGAGAGACGTGGTGCACTGGTGGCTGTCGCACCCTGTGCGGTAACTATTCCTTGTCGGTTGTCTCTTTCTCCTCAGATTCAGGGCAGGTTAGTATGTAGCCGACTCCCGGTGAGGTGAGAATGTATTGGGGGTTGGATGGATCCGGCTCAAGTTTGCGTCGCAGGTACCGGATGTAGGCTCGCAGATAATCGACGTCATCTCGATACTCCGGTCCCCATACCTTTGCCAGCAGGTCCTCGTGCAGCATCACACGATTGGCGTTGAGAGCCAACTGCCGCAATAGCGCATACTCGGTGCGAGTGAGTGACGTATCCCTATCTCCCATCCTGACAAGACGTCGAGCAAAGTTGATCGTGAGATCGCCGCATGAGAAATCCGTCACAACTGTCTCCTCGGGACTGTAGGTGCGTCGCAGAACTGCCCTGACCCTCGCTATCAGTTCCTTAGTACTGAAAGGTTTGGTAAGATAATCGTCGGCGCCGGCATCAAAGCCGCACAGTATGTCGCTTTCCTGGGCCTTGGCGGTAAGCATAATCACCGCCACATCTGAGAACTCGCGGATGCGACGACATACTTCATATCCGTCCAAGTCACCCGGAAGCCGAATATCCAGCAACACTAGATCTGGTTGCTCCAAAGCAACCATCTCGATAGCAGAGTCACCTCTCATAGCGGCGACCACCTGATAGCCCATCGCTCCTAGGACCTCGGTGACCAGGCGCACGACTCGGGGTTCGTCATCCACGGCTAGAATCTTTTCGTTCATCCGCTTGTCTCTCCTCCCGCTTTGAGATCCGCACTTGGGCCTTCCAGAGGAAGTGTAAAGTACAACGTGCTCCCTTCGCCCAATTGGCTCTCGGCCCAGATGCGGCCACCATGGCTCTCCACGATCGTGCGGGCGATGGGCAGTCCCAATCCTGATCCAACGACATGTCGCCCCAGCCCAGAATCGACCCGAAAGAACTTTTCAAAGAGCCGGTTGAGGTGTTCAGGGGCGATACCGACTCCTTGATCGGCTACGCTGACGATGACCTCGTTCTCGTGCACTTCGCCCCGTACGACGATCAACCCTCCCTCTGGCGAGTACTTTATTGCATTGTCCAGCAAGTTTCGCAGCACCTGCTCAATGCGGCGCGGGTCGGCGTCTACGATCGGGAAACTGCTCGGACCTTTTTCAAAATCAACCACGAAGGTGTGAACCTGACTGCGGTGCGCCATATCATCGACCGCATCCTGAGCTATGCGAGGCAGCATCACTGGTTGAGGCTCTAGCTTCAGGAGGCCCGCGTCGATGATAGAAGATTCCAGTAGATCGTGGATGAGGTCCTGTAGAACGCTGCACTCTTCGTCTATGATTTGCAGGAACTCTTGCTGTGTCTCTGGACGGAAGCTAAGCTCGTCCATAAGCAGGGCTGTAGAGTAACCCTTGATCGAGGTCAACGGCGTACGCATCTCGTGAGCTAATGTCGAGATCAGTTCTGCTTTGAGACGGTTGGCCTCCTCAAGTGAGCGAGTGATCTGCAACTCGTGCCTCAAGCGTGCATTCTCGATAGACAGGGCGATCAAGTCGGCCACGGCTTCCAGGAAGGGAATATCATCGCGATCAAAACTGCCGGGTTGATGCTGGTTCTCCAACATCAAGACCCCGACCTTGTTTGCCTCACCAATGAACAGCGGTATGCATATGGCACTCTGCACCTGCTTTGTGCTCATGGTTGCCGCTTGGACGATCTTTCGGTTTTCTCTTGTCAGATTCCTCCTGGCTGCGGTCACCGATTGTGGTGTGGGGTACAGTTGGGTCTCACCCGTCTGGAATGTTATACCGCACGTGGCTTCGCCAGGGGAAAGCCGGAGCTGTCTGAGTGTTTCCAGGTCGTAGCCGAAAGTCGCCCTTATTGCCAGTCGCTCGTCAGAAGTGTCGTAGAGTAGCATAACACCAGCGTCGCTCGCGGTCAGTCTCTCGATGATACAAGATAGGAAATCCGCAAGCATGGTTTCCAAATTCTGCTGCGTAGCTATGATCTTTGCAATCTCAAAGATGGTCGAGAGCCGTTGATCTTGATGTGTCGACAGGGATTCTGCGTGTGTGATGTTTGTGCTCATCTACCTCCACTCCGCTTTCTGTCTAATTGTGATATGCCATCTGCACGTTGTTCATGGCTCAACTATTGTGATTCGCGCTGCTCCTCATCAATCGTCTTCACATTGGTCGACACAGACATGATACTCGATTCAGGTTGTAGGACAAGCGACCTGATGAACCACGGTCATTGCTTCTGTCCCGCCCACACGGGAGAGAGGCGGCTGTTTCCCCTCTCAGGGGCTTTCGCCTACCCCAGTTAGAATACGTTCAAGGTACGCCCGGCTGACGGTGCGACTATGTTGCACCTTTCGACGCTTGCGGAGCATCTTGGGGATGCCGGCGAGACCCGCCAGTTGACCCCGGAGGCGGCTCCGTGCTGCTTCTCCCCGCCAGGCGCGCAGCGCTTCCGTCGTGATGTGTAGCTGCGCCCGTATGATGGCCCACCAGTATGTTCGCCACAGGTCGCCAGGATAGTCCTTCGCCAAGAGGTACAGGAAATTCCGCCCGTCGTAAAAGCTGGCGGTGGTTCCCCCGCCGGTGGCGCTCAGTTTATGGTAGACGATGGCCCGGGGTGCGTATACGCATTGCCAACCGGCCAACTGAGCCCGCCAGGCCAGGTCCAGATCCTCGCAGGAAAAGAAGAAATCGTCGTCCAGCAGACCGACCTGCTCCAGCATCCTATTCCGGTAAGCGGCGCTGCCCCCGCAGGCGCTAAAGACGTGCTCCTCCCGATTGTACTGGCCGATGTCCTTTTGCCATACCCCCCGATTGCCGGGGATGCCGTTCACGCGATAAAAGTCGCCTGCTGTATGAAAGGTGTCGCGCCGGTCGAACAGGAGCATTTTGGAGGCGACGATGCCGGCCTCCGAGTGGCATTGAAAGGTGGCCACGATCTCCTCCAACCAGCGTGGGTCCGCCTCGGTGTCGTTGTTCAGGAGAGCCGTAAACTCCCCCTGTGTCACCTGCATCCCGGCATTGCACGCGCCTGTGAAACCCCGGTTTTCACCCAGTGCTAGAACACGCACCTCGGGGTAGTCGCGGCCCAGCAGTTCCAGCGAGCCGTCGGTGGATCCATTGTCAGCCACAATCACCTCGACGTGAGGGTGCGTCTGACGGCGCAGGCTCTCAAGACAGGTGGGCAGGTGGTGCGCGGCATTCCAGTGCGGGATGACGACGGACACAAGAGGGGAGTGGTCTTTGAGCTCCATCTTTCAGGATTCGGGTTGTAAAAAGTCGGCTACAGCCTCCTGCCAGGGCCGCAGCTCGATGCCCAGCGCAGCGGCCGCGGTGTTGGCTAGAGGGGCGAACCGGGGTGGCGTGGAGGGACGCTGGAAACTGTCCAGACTGATGGGATCGACCCGTACGTGTTCGCGTCCCCCCAACCGCAGGACCTCGCGGACAAAGTCGTAGCGGGGCGTGTGTCCGGCGTTGACCAGGTGGTAGACCCCGTAGGCCTTGGTCTCTATGAGAGCCGCAATCGCTGCAGCCAGGTCGAGTGCATAGGTCGGGTTGCTGACTTCGTCGGTCACAACCTTCAGCACGCCTCGCTCGTCGGCCAACTCGATGATCCGATGCGGGTTGGAAAAGTTGCGCCCGCCGGGGGCGTAGAGCCAGGCAGTACGGGCGATGTAGAAGCGGGTCAGCAGATTTCGCACGTACCATTCTCCAGCCGCCTTCGACCTGGCATACGGGTTGCCGGGATGGAGTGGATCCCACTCCCGATATGGCTCCGTAGTCTTGCCGTCAAAGACCTCATTGGTACTGATGTATACCATCGAGGCATCGCCAGCGGCACACGCCAGGGCGACGTTCTGGGTGCCAATGCCGTTCACGAGGTATGCCTTCTCTGGATCGCGGGCGCAGCCGTCGACGTCGGTCCAGGCGGCGGCGTGGATCACGACCTCGGGAGCAAAGTCGGCGATAGCCGCACCGATGGCCTGCCGGTCGGTGATGTCCAGTTCGGGCAGGTCACAGCCGGCTAATTCATGTTTGCCCAGCGCTGTCTCGATTGCCCGCCCTAGTTGTCCTCTACATCCGGTGACAAAAACGCGCATCCTTCAGCCTCCAGCAGAAGTAGAACCATATAGCCCGGCGAACAGGTCTCTTTCCATGGGTTCTCCTCGCCGGACCGGCGGCCTGGCTCGGTAGAAGGTCTCTGTGGATTGCCAGCGACGGACCAGCCAGCGTGGCAGACGCCCCCAGACCGAGGCTGGTCCCGACAGTTGGCTCGAATGGCAGGCTCCGGCCTGCAACTTGACGTCGTAGTGAGCGCCGATGTCTATGCGGGCGGTGACCGGCAGCTCGTGCTCAAGTATGGTTCGCAGGTTGATGTCCTGGTTCTTGCCTATCGCCTCCGGATTCGCGCCCATGATCGGCATCAAGCGCACGACCCAACGGAGGAGGGTCTGCGGAAAGACGGTGAAATACAGTTTCTGTGGTCGCTCGTCGACCGGCAGCCGCTCGAAGGCGGCGACGGTGGCGCGGTGCATCGCGATGTGATCGGGATGCCCGTACCCACCATAGGGATCAGATGTGATCACTACCTGAGGTCTCAGGAGGCGCATCAGATCGGCCACCTGCCCGGCCACCATATCTGGATCTGCCTGTACCAACGCACAAGGGTTCTGGTTGGCTGTCGATCCTGCCATTCCTGAGTCGCGATAGTCCAGGAAGTGTACCTCCCTCAGGCCCAGGACGCTCGCCGCGCAGCGTAACTCCTGTTCACGCCGGCAGGCCAGGTCCTCGCACTCCCCCAGATCGGGTGTGTCGCTTTCACCCGCCTCCCCCCTGGTGGCGCAGATAAGGTGCACGGCCACGTTTTCAGCGGCATACCGGGCTAACGTGCCGCCGGGGCCGAAGGATTCATCGTCAGGGTGGGCAAAGATGGCGAGTAGCGTTCTGCACATAGGGTCAGACGAGTCGTTGCTCACAGTGCTGGCGGTATCCGCACGCCTCGCATCGGGTAGCTTCGTCGTGGTTGCGGTCGGCCCCTCCCTCGGCCAGGTCGGCCCGCATATCGTCTACCGTCGCCAGTAGTTCATCCTCCAGTTCGCGTGTATACTCCATCTCGAAGGCGCGGTCGGCGTACTTGATGATGCCGTAGGGGGGACGTCGCTGGTAACATTCCTCGACCAACAGGCAATAGGCCCCCAGTTGGAGAACGTGGGAGGGATAGGGTTGAGCCGGAGCGGGACCCGACTTGACCTCGACCGGAATGACATCGTTCCCGTCGACCACCAGGTAGTCGGGCTTCCCGGTCAGGAGGAACTCGTTGGAGAAAAGTGGGCGTTCCATCCGGTTCCACCTGTCGGTGTCGGTGTATATGACCCGCCCTTGCGGCAGTCCGCTGCGGGCCCGGCCCCGTTGGGCCAGCCAGAGCAACAGCAGCCCGAGAGCCAGCAGGACAAAGAACCACGGTGACATTGTCGATCCGCCAGCCAGCCTAGGAACCAGTCAGCCACAGGACCGCGACCGCCGCTGCCAGCAAAAGCAGTACGTAAGCCAATCGGCTCAGCCAGATCGAGGTCCTTACTCCCAGCCCGTGGCGGTGGTGAGCGACCTCACCAGCCGCCATCTCGCGGTGGCGCAAAGATGGCAGGCCCCTGACACTTCCCAGCCACCAGGCGTGGGCGCAATAGACGTACCGTCCGATCTCGCTGGCGCGGATCACCCTGTCGTGACGTTCACTCACGTCCGATCTGTTCCTGGAAGTCCTGCAAGGCGCGGATCAGCCGATCCTGGCGCAAGCTGTTGGTCAGGTCGCCGCGTGTGCGTTCCAGTACGCCACGCAGTTGATCCACCCGGCGACGCAAACCCCCGGTGATAGCATCGGGGAAGTCAAAGGTGCCCAGCAGGTCATAAACCTCGTCCATCGCTGCGAGGAGACGCTCAGCTTCGGCCGTGTTGCCCCGCCGCATTTCATCCAGACAGCGACGCCGCATCTCGCTTGCCGCTTCGCATGTGCCGTTCAGATATGCAGGATAGGATACGCCCAGGGCGTCAGGTTCTGGGATGGTGGCGGAGCTGGCCATAGCCAGGGTCACGTGCGCCTCGACCAGTTCCTTTAGGGCATCCTGGGTGTAGCCGGCGTACAAAAGATCGGGATATGGGGCGATAATCTGTTGAAGGTTCTTGGACAGCGCATCGGCCTGGGCCAAGAAACCCCGCGCTGCGTCCCATTCGTCACGGTGGCTGGCCCGGATAGCGGTGGCGCAGAGGCGGATCAGCTCCCTGGAGCTACGCAGCGCCTTGTCTCGGGCGTCGTTGCGGGCCTCAAAGTCGGCCCGGATGTGCTCAAAGGTCTTTTCTATGTCATCCATTATCTGTGTTCCGAGGAGCGAGTTTTGACGCTCAGGGGTGGGGTGGTTTGGCGACGCCAAAGAACTGCTGTGCCAACCCATCTTCTTCATTGGGCATTGTAATCTTGCCGAATTGGGCCTCGTATTTCTCAAGGTTCTCACCCAACGCCCGCAGCAGGAGTTTCGCGTGTAGGGGTGTGGTGATGATGCGGGCATACAGTTTGCCTTTGGGTGTGTTGGGCAGCACCCGGGCAAAGTCGATGATGATTTCGGAGGCGGAATGACTGATCAGCGCGAGGTTGGAGTACGTAGCTTCCAAGTCGGGCGGTACCTCGACGTTGATCTGCACCTGGCGCGGGCTTGGCTGTTTCATCAGGAATGCCTCCTTAGTTGGGCACAGGCAGACCGCCGCGGCAGGAGCGGCGGTCGAGACCGTGCTGCTGGCATGACAAAACTCGGTTGTGACGAGCGCTATTCTAGAATGGAATCTCGTCCTCTGGTTCGGCCGGCGGCTCGTCAGGTAGGCCGGGCATATCCGATGAGGGCGCTTCGTCACGTCCACCCAGGAATTTGACCTCCAGCGCCGTCACTTCGAACGAAGCGCCGGGCGTGCCGTCATTGCGTGTGAAGGTGCGTGGATTGCCTTTCTCGTCGGCTTGCAGTCGCCCTTCGACTAGAACGAGTCTGCCCTTTTGAAGATACTGGTTGCAGATCTCGGCCAGCCGCCGCCAGGCGCTGACGCGGAACCAGACTGTCTCATCGACCTGGGTACCATCTGGGCGGTTCCACTTTCGGCTGGTCGCAACGGAAAAGTTGGTGACCGGGGTGCCGTCACCGGTATATCTCATCTCCGGATCGCGTCCCAGATATCCGACGATTGTGATCTTGTGATACATTTGATCTCCTTTCATCAGCATATGGCTAGGGGCTAAGCATAGCACTATCTTACCCCGAAAACCCTACAAAGTCAAAACGCCAAACCCCTGTCCAGCGGACAGGGGTTTGCGGGAGTTTTTCGATTGGCTGGCAGGTCCTATACCCAACCGCGCAGCTTGCAGGCCTCGGCCACGCGGGCTACGGACACGATGTACGCGCCCATTCGGTTGTTGACCTTGTACTTTTGCGCCGTATCATGGACGGCGTGGAAAGCAGCCGTCATCTTCTTGTCCAGGCGCTCGTGGACCACCTCCAGTTCCCAATAAAAGTCGTAGGCGTTCTGTACCTGTTCAAAGTAGGAGACGGTCACGCCACCGGCATTGCACAAAAAGTCGGGGATCACGTACACGTCGTTCTTGTGAAGAATCTCGTCCGCCTCGGGTGTGGTGGGACCGTTGGCCAGCTCGGCCACGATGCGGGCCTTGATGTCCTCGGCGTTGGCGGACGTGATCTGGTTCTCCAGTGCAGATGGGAACAGCACAATCACGTCCAGTTCCAACAGTTCCTCGTTGGTGATGTTCTCTGCATCGGGGAAGTTGATCACCGAGCCGGTGTCCTGTTTGTGAGCAATGACGGCCTCGGGGTCGATACCGCCGGCGTTATAGATGCCTCCCTTGGAGTCAGATACGGCCACGACGTTCAGGCCCAGTAGTTCCTGCGCCAGGACATGGGCGAATTGACCGGCGTTGCCATAGCCTTGGATAGCAGCGGTTCCAGCCTTCAAGTCGATGCCCAGCACCTTGCCGGCCTCGCGGACGCAGTACACCCCGCCGCGAGCCGTCGCGTCACCGCGACCCTGGGAGCCTCCAAGGGGGATGGGCTTGCCGGTGATCACGCCCGGTACGTTGTACCCGCGCATAAACGAGTACTCGTCCATCATCCAGGCCATAATCTGAGGCGTGGTGTAAACGTCAGGGGCAGGCACGTCGATCTCCTCGCCGAGGATCTTGCCGACTTGGCGGATATAGGCTCGACTGAGACGTTCCAGCTCTCTCTGGGACAGCTCCTTGGGGTTGCAGATAATGCCACCCTTGCCACCGCCCAGAGGAATGTCGACCACAGCGGTCTTCCAGGTCATCCAGGCGGCCAGGGCGCGCACGGTATCGATGGTTTCCTCGGGGTGGTAACGAATGCCACCTTTTGTCGGCCCCCGGGAGTCATTGTACTGGACGCGGAAGCCGTGAAATATCTGGGTTGTGCCGTCGTCCATCCGTACTGGTAGCGTGACGTGCAGTTCACGCAATGGCCAGCGCAGCAGTTCGTGCGTCGCCGGATCCAGCCCCATGATGTCTGCGGCCTGACCCAATTGATGCTGTGCGATGGCAAAGGGGTTCAATTCTTCTGACATACCGTTCCTCCGTTTGATTTATGTGGTTAACTGGATGCCCAACTGGGCGTGAGACGGATCACAAGGTCGCAGGCATCACGCCCCAAGCATTGCAGAAAGAAATCCTTGGCACCCAGTATCAGTATACCCACTCGCCTCGGATACGCCAGTGACAAACAGTATGTTTCGGCTGTGACAATCTTCAGGCCAGCGTTCGGTTGCTCCTGTGACGCCCCACTTGCTCTATGCTGCGTTTCGTGGTAACCTCTCGATGAGAGGGTATGGAGGAGAACGAGATGGTTGTCGAGCCGAATACGACAGGTCGGTCCAGCGTCGATGTCCAGTTTCAGCACAAAGTCCTGGGAATCCATCTGGAGCTATCGCAGTATCCTATCCTGGCGTACAAGATTCGAGAGCGCATGCGGCACGAGTTGTTCTCCAAGGGAATAATCACGATCGAGGATTTCGAAGCCGAAGTGAAAAACAAGGCCATCCTCTCGCAACGGCGGGAGGGAGTAGCGCGTCCCTTGGTCGAAGAACCAACAGCAGTCTGGAGCGAACGACTGGCTCTCGTACGTGATCAACTCACCGACTTTTACTTTGCTTACAATCTTCCCCACGATCGATTGGCGGAGATCATCGACTCGGCGTTGGCGGGCAGGTTGCCCCAGGGTTATGACCCGGTGCTCAGTTTTAACCCCGAGTTGGCCCCATGGGACCTGTTGTTTGTCAAAGGGGAGGAGTTTGAGAGCTTGACGGGCGATGAACGGGCTAAAGTTCGGCATCACCTGCAAGAGATCATCGTGGTCCTGATCAAGGGGATGATCAGCGATCAACTGGCGTTTGTGGGGGTGGCCAAAGAGCTATTCACTATCGCTGATCTAAAGGAGATCCGTCGTCGGCGCATCGGCCGGGGCAAGATCGGTGGCAAGTCAGCCGGTATGCTGCTGGCATGGAAGATACTCCAATTGGTGGATGACGCGGATGAGACAGACGTGCGACAGTATATCGGTATTCCCGACTCTTACTACATTGGCGCTGATGTGTTCTACGATTTTCTCTCCACCAATGGTCTCAACCGCTATATGAACCAAAAGTACAAGCCTTGCGATGAGATAGAGGCCGATTTTTCGTCGATCCGGGCTGCCTATATGGATGGTCGCTTTCCTGATGAAATTGTTTATGATCTGCGACAGTTGCTGGAGAGGATGGGCGATGCGCCACTGATTGTGCGCTCTTCCAGTTTATTGGAGGACAACTTTGGAACTGCCTTTGCGGGCAAATATGACAGTTTCTTCTGCCCCAATCAGGGCACGCTGGAGGACAATCTGGCAGCCCTATTGCAAGCCATCAAGCAGGTGTACGCCAGCGTCCTGAACCCCGATGCCCTACTGTATCGTCAGCATACCGGTTTGGTGGACTATGACGAGCGTATGGCGGTGTTGATTCAGAAGGTGCAAGGGAACCGCTACCGGCACTATTTCTTCCCCACCGTCGCGGGCGTGGGCTACAGTCGCAACCCCTTTCGCTGGAATCCGAAAATCCGGCGTGAGGATGGGTTCCTGCGGGTGGTATGGGGGCTGGGCACCCGGGCAGTGGAACGGGTGGCCAATGATTACCCCCGAATTATCGCCCTGAGCCATCCTCAACTTCGGCCCGAAGTCGGTGCGGCCAGGATTCGCAAGTACTCGCAGCACTTTGTAGACGTGGTAGATCTGAAGGATGATAGGTTCAGGAGCTTGCCAGTCCGGCAGGTGATCGCAGACGACTATCCGGCGCTGCGCTATCTTGTCTCCGTGGACAAGGGTGGTTATTTGGCCCCTCTGATCTCCCGGATGGATGCGGCCGACGCCGAAGACTTGGTGCTGACTTTTGATCGTATGACCCAGGATCAACGGTTTGTCACTTTGATGAAGACCATTCTCTCCAAGCTGGAGCGCTACTACAAGTGGCCAGTGGACATAGAATTCGTGGTGGATGTCGAACCCGGGTATCCACAGGCGAGCTATGACGTCCAGTTGCTGCAGTGTCGTCCCCTGGTTAGCCAAGAATGGCTAGGAAAGGTCGAGATTCCTGAAGATATTCCTGAGCAGGATATGATTCTGACGGCGTGCAAGTTGGTCCCTCAGGGTGTGGTGTCTGGGGTGCGCTACGTGGTGTACGTGGATCCAGTCGCGTATGGCCGGATTTCAGACTATGTGACAAAGCTCGAATTGGCCCGGGTGATTGGGCGGCTCAACAAGCATTTGGAGGGAGAGCGGTTTATCCTGATGGGGCCGGGCCGATGGGGTAGCTCTAACCTGGACCTGGGCGTGAAGGTGACCTATGGCGACATCTATAACACAAAGATGCTGGTCGAGATTCCGTTGATCAAGGAAGGTAGCACGGCCGAAGCTTCGTATGGGACCCACTTTTTCCAAGATCTAGTCGAGACAGGCATCTTTCCATTACCCATCACCCTGGACGAGGACGGTGCTATGCTCAACCTGCCGTTCCTTAGCGAGTCACCGAACGTGTTGGCCGATTTGCTGCCATCCGACGCGACGTATGCCCAATACATCCGGGTCATCGACGTGCCAGCAGTCACCGGAGGTCGCTACCTGGAGATTCTGATGGATGGAGAACACGAGCTGGCGGTGGGGTATCTGAAGCGTACAGGCTAACTCAGAGCCTGGGAATCGAGGCGCAGCTCGTATCTTCATCTGGTCACCCGATAGGGGGGCGATGGCATACGGTGTGTAGGCTTGCCCTCCTCGACTGTGGATCGACTGTGGTGAAGTTGCGTCGCCTGCCTACGGATAGACACCCCGGATCTCTAAGGCCTCAGCCACTCGGGAGATCGCCAATACCTGCGCCGCGATTCTCATGCTCAGGCCTTGCCTCTGGGCGGCCTGTTGGACGTCGTGAAAGGCGCTGACCAAGATCCGCTCGAGACGCTTGTTGACCTCAGCCTCGGTCCAAAAGTTCCACTCCAATCCCTGCACCCACTCAAAGTAGGAAACCGTGACGCCCCCGGCGTTACAGAGGATGTCGGGAATCACAAACACGCCTTTGCCCTCCAGGATGCGGTCAGCCTCAGGCGTGGTTGGGCCATTGGCGCCCTCGGCGATCACTTTGGCCCTGACCTGAGCGGCATTCTCCTTGTGGATCTGGTTCTCCAATGCGGCGGGCACTAACACGTCGCACTCAAGTGACAACAGCTCGGCGTTGGTGATCTCGTCCGCCTCGGCATAGCCGGCGACGGTCCCATGCTCCTGTGCGTAGGTCAACACTGCCCACGTGCTCAGGTCCTTGGGGTTGTAGATTCCTCCATTCGCATCGGAAACGGCAACCACTTTGGCTCCCTGATGTTGCAGCAAGTAGGCTGCGACCGAGCCGACGTTGCCGAATCCCTGCACCACCACGCGCGTTCCTTCAATTGGCATTTCCAGGTGCTTGAGCGCTTCCAACACGCAGAACATCACACCGCGGCCGGTGGCCTCAGTGCGTCCCAACGATCCACCAATGGGGACAGGCTTGCCGGTTACTACGGCTGGCACCGAATAGCCCTGGTGCATCGAATAAGTGTCCATGATCCAGGCCATCGTCTGGGCGTTGGTGCCGACATCGGGCGCGGGGATATCGCCCTCGGCGCTCATCAGGACGCTGATCTCGGTGGCGAAGCGACGGGTGAGGCGGCGCAACTCATCTTGTGCTCGGCAACTCGCTCGATCTCTATCTACGCGCCTTCTACCCTACCCATCCTTCAGTTTTTCCAGGTGTTGTATGATCAGCGTCCGCACCACTTGCGGGTTCGCCTTGCCCTGGGTGGCCCGCATAACCTGACCGATCAACCACCCCACGATCTGCTCTTTGCCGCCCAGATACTTACTGACCTGCTTGGGGTTCTCGTCCAACACGCGGGCGATGATGTCCTCCAGAGCGGCCGTGTCAGAGATCTGCACGAGGCCGCGTTCCTCCACGATCTGTCGAGCGCCTTTGCGGCTCCCAAACATGTCTGCCAATACATCCTTGCCCGTGCTGAGGTTTATGGTCCCCTCCTCGACCAGGTCGATCAATTCCGCCAAGTCCGCGGGTTGGACGGGTGCGGTGACGATCTCGCTCTCCGTTTCTTTCACGATACGGAACAGTTCGCCGGTGACCCAGTTGGCGACCGTCTTGGGGTCGGCGCTGCTATCCGTGACGGCAGCCTCGTAATAGTCGGCCACGGCTTTGTCGGCGACGAGAACCCTTGCGTCGTACTCGTTCAGTCCATAGTCAGCGATGAAGCGAGCGTGTTTGGCGTCGGGCAGTTCCGGCAGCCGACCGCGGAGATCGTCCACCCACTCGGGGGCGATCTCTAAGATCGGCAGGTCTGGCTCGGGGAAATAACGATAGTCTTGGGCGTGTTCCTTGCCCCGCGAGGGGTAGGTCACGCCCCGGGCCTCGTCCCAGCGCATCGTCTGTTGAGTGATCGTGCCACCGGAATCGTACGTCTCGATCTGGTACGCAATCTCGTATTCGACGGCGCGGGCCATGGCGCTGAAGGAGTTGAGGTTCTTGATCTCGTGGTGGGGATTCAGGACGTCGGAGCCCTCGGGGCGCACGCTGACGTTAGCCTCGAAGCGCATCATCCCCTTCTCCATATCTCCGGAGTTGACCCCAAGGTAGACCAGCAGAAGGTGGAGCTTGGTCGCATAGGCGCGCGCCTCTTCCGCGGAGCGCATGTCCGGCTCGCTGACGATTTCCAGCAGGGGCACACCAGCCCGGTTCAAGTCCACCAGGCTAGCGTCGCCCGTGTGGTACAGTTTGCCCGCATCTTCCTCCATGTGGGCGCGGTTGATGCGAATACGTTTGGTGCCTGCCTCGGTCTCGATATCCAGGTAGCCGTTAATCGTCAATGGTGGAAACACCGGTGCATACTGGGATATCTGGTATCCCTTTGGCAGGTCGGGGTAGAAATAGTTCTTGCGGGCAAAGCGGGTGGAACCGGGCACCTCGCAGTTGAGGGCTAGCCCTGTCATAATGGCGATCTCAATCGCGCGCTGGTTGATGACCGGCAGTGTCCCCGGCATCCCCGTGCACACGGGACAGACGTAGGTATTGGGCTCCAGGTCGCCGGTATCCTCCACCACCGGGCAGGAGCAGAACATCTTGGAGGCGGTGTGAATCTGAGCGTGGACCTCTAGGCCGATGACGGGTTCGTATTGGGGCATGGTTCTTTGCCTGGTGATAGAGATCGTCAGTGAGTCAGAATCTGGCTGAGGAATAGCTTGGTTCGTTCCTCTCTAGGGTTGGAGAAGAACTCCTCTGGTGTGTTCTGCTCCACAATGTTCCCCTCGTCAAAAAAGACAATTCGGTCTGCCGCCTCTTTGGCAAAACCCATCTCGTGGGTCACGACGATCATCGTCATACCCGAGTGCGCCAACTCGCGCATCACGTCAAGCACCTCTTTGATCATCTCGGGGTCAAGGGCGGAGGTGGGCTCATCAAAGAGCATTATCTTGGGCTGCATAGCCAGGGCGCGGGCAATAGCCACTCGCTGCTGTTGTCCGCCCGACAACTGGGCGGGGTACTTGTAGGCTTGTTCGGGGATCCCAACCCGTTCCAGCAGTTGTAGAGCCGTCTCCGTTGCCTTGGCTTGAGGCCATTTGCGTGCCCATATTGGTGCCAGGGTGACGTTCTGCAGGACCGTCAGATGCGGGAAGAGGTTGAACTGTTGAAACACCATCCCCACCTCGCGCCGGACGGCCTCGATGTTGCGGATGTCGTGAGTCAACACGATGCCGTCCACGATAATGTCTCCTCGTTGGTGCTCTTCGAGGCGGTTTATGGTGCGGATAAAGGTGGACTTGCCGGACCCCGAGGGTCCACAGATGACGATTACTTCCTGCCGTTTCACATCTATCGAAACGCCCCGCAGTACGTGAAAGTCATCAAACCACTTGTGGACGTTGCGACAGATGATCATATCATCGATGGATGATGAAACGTTGTCGGCAGAAGGCTGTGCGGTGGTGGTATCTTGGGTCACGATACTCTCTCCTTAGCGATGCTTGATAGGGTCTGCATCTAGCGTTGGCCCACGCCCAGAGCCACCTCCAGGCGTCGGCTAGCGTAGGACATGGCATAGTTGAACACCCAGAAAACGGCCGCAATGAAGATGTATACCTCCATGTTCAGGAGCTTCCACTCTACGTTACTCTCCAGAACAGCCCTGCCAACGGCAAGCAGTTCCAGGAGCCCCACAATGACTGCCAGGGTGGTATCCATAAAGAGGGCGATGAATTGGCCCACGATGGCGGGGATCACCAGCCTTAGCGCCTGCGGAAGCACGATGAGCGCCATGGTGTGAAAGCTGTTGAGTCCAACTGCCTTGGCTGCTTCTACTTGTCCTGAGGAAATGGCTTGGAGTCCACCTCGCACGTTCTCGGCCATGTAGGCGGCGGCGAAGAGGGTCATACCCATCATCGCGCGCAGCACGCGGTCGATGCGGACCCCCTCGGGCAGGAAAAGGGGCAAAATGATCGATGCCATAAACAGAATAGTCACCAGAGGCACACCGCGGACAAGTTCGATGAATAGTATACAAAAGGCCTTGAGAACGGGCAGCTTGCTTCGGCGACCCAAGGCCAACAGGACGCCGATAGGAAATGAGGCGACGATGCCAACCACGGCCAGCAAGAAGGTCAGGAGCAACCCGCCCCATAATCCCGTATCCACTTTGGGCAGCCAGCTTATGCCTTCGATTCCGGTCAGCAGCATGATAGTGAGGAAAAACGAGAGGAGCCAGCCCAGCGTCAGCCAGCGAGACTTTCCAATGGGGGTGCGTCCTGCCAAATAGCCGATACCGGTCGCGACCGGATTGGCGGCGAAGAAAAGACGCAGACTCGGCTTCATGCCGAAGGGCAGTAGAGCAGCGACGCCAAATGCCACAGCCAGGGTCAGGGCAAAAGTGCGCACCGTTCCGCCCCAGACGCACCAACTGATGCCAGAGAGAAAAGAGACCATAAGCACAATGGCACCCACCCGCCACAGTTGATCCGGCGGGTATTGCCCGACTGCAAATAGCTTCAGGCTGTTTGCCACCGGAGTCCAGTTAGCCGTGAACAATACCCAGCTTAGGGCACCCTTTAGCACAAAGTAAAGGAACGCCAGTGCCACCAAAGTGAGCAGTGTGTTGTACCAGGTGCTAAAAAGATTCTTGCGCAGCCAGCGGACAGGCCCCGGAGGAGCTGGCCGTCGTATGATGGTTGTCGAATCGGCGTCCATACTATCGCTCCACCAACTGAATGCGACGGTTGTAGATGTTCATCAGGCCTGACGTGGTCAGACTCGTAAACAGATAAACGGCCATCACCATCATAAAGACTGGCACCGCGCGTCCGGCCTGGTTGATGATCGTTCGTCCCACAAAAAAGACATCTGGATAGCCGACGGCAATCGCCAGGCTCGAGTTCTTGGTCAAGTTTAGGTATTGACTGATCAGCGGCGGAATGATGACGCGCATTGCCTGAGGAAAGACGACCAGGCGCAGGACCTGCGTATTGCTGAGACCGACTGCCCGGGCTGCCTCGAACTGACCTCGATCAACTGCCAGGATGCCGGCGCGCACCACTTCGGCGATAAAGGCCCCGGTGTAGATGACCAACCCAGCCAACAGGGCAGCATACTCTGTCGTGAGGCGCAAACCTCCTCCAAAATTGAACTTGCCCATGACCGGTATGTCGGTCACCAATGGGCTTGCGCCAACCAGGAACCAGCCTGCGACGGGCAGTGCCAGGAGCACCACGATCGCCGTCGCCACGGGATAGGTTGTGCGCCCCGTGTTCAGTTGATAACGCCCCAGCACAATGCGCAACAGGATGGCCAGACCAATAGCCACCGCTACAAAAACGATCCATGGGCGAAAGGTCGAGGTCGGCACCGGGGCCGGCAGGTAGACGCCCCTCTGGCTGAGATAGATAGGACCAGGCCATTGTACGCTTTCTCTGACGTCCGGCAGGTTTTGAAACACAGCAAAATACCAGATAAAGAGCTGAACCAGCAGGGGAACGTTGCGGATGGCCTCGATATAGACGCTGGCGATCTTGCTGACCAGCCAATTGGTGGACAGCCGGGCGAGGGCCGTCGTTGTCCCCACGATTGTCGCCAGGACAACCCCCACCAGCGCGGCCTTGATGGTGTTCAGGATGCCAACTCGAAAGGCATACGCGAAGGAACGGGATTCATCGTACGGGATCACCGACTCGGCCAGGGGGAAACCGGCAGCCTCATCTACAAAATCATACCCAAGGCCCAATCCCCTCGCCTCGGCGGCTTTGAGCACATTGCTGATGGAAAAGATCAGAAAGCCTATCACGAGAACGGCAGAGACGACTTGTGCAATTCCCTGGAGCACCCGCTCGTCCCGCCAAAGAGGGATGCTGCTTCTCGTGATCACCTGAATGCGAGAATCGCGACTCATTTTCTTCTCCCGGAAATGGGACCAGGTCCCCCACCAGGAACCTGGTCCCTACTTCCAAGGCTTTGGACTAGCGGAGTGGCGGCGCGTAGATCAAGCCACCATCACTCCATAGCTTATTGGGGCCGCGGGGGAGGGAAAAGGCATCCCCGTCGGGGCCCATGTACCGGTCATAGATCTCGCCATAGTTGCCCACGGCGCGAACGACGTTGGCGGCAAAGGCGGCATCCAGACCCAGGTCAGCCTGGCCGAACTCGCCCTCTACACCCATCAGTCGCTTGATCTCTGGGCTGTCGCTGGCCATCATCTCATCAACGTTGGCGGAGGTGATGCCCAGTTCCTCGGCGTTGATCAGGGCATACATCACGGTCTTGACCAGGTCAAACCACTGATCGTCCCCGGCGGGGACCGCTGGCGTGAGGGGCTCCTTGGACATCGTGACGTCCAGGATCTCGTGATCGTCAGGGTTGGCAAAGCCCTCCCGGACGGCCGCCAACTGGGATTTGTCGCTCGTGGCGGCGTCGCAACGGCCTTCCTCGTAGGCGTTGTACACTGAGGCCGTGTCCTCGAACGTGACCGCCGTGTATTCCAAGTTTCGGGCCCTAAAGTTGTCGGCCAAGTTCAACTCGGTGGTGGTGCCGGTGGTGACGCAGACGGTCGCACCATCGAGGTCTTCCAGCACGGTGGCGCCAAGTTCCTTGCGGACCAGCATTCCCTGGCCGTCGTAGAACATGACGGTCGTAAAGTTCCCCCATTGCGCATCGCGGGTGGAGGTCCACGTGCAGTTGCGGGACAGCATATCCACCTCGGCGGTCTGCAAGGCCGGGCCACGCTCGGCCGCTGTCAGGGGTACGAACTCGACGGCCTCTGCGTCGTTGAAAACGGCGACAGCTACGGCCCGACATAGGTCAATGTCGAAGCCGATGTTCCTGCCGCTTGCGTCCAGGTAGCCAAAACCGAGTAGATCGGTACGGCCGCCACAGACGACCTTGCCGCGATCCTTGACTATCTGCAGACGCGACTCGCCAGCGGCAGGCGCCTCGGGGCAGGGAGGACACTCCTCGACTTCAGGACATTCGGGGCACTCGCCTGCTTCGGGGCAGGGCGGGCAATCGGGACACTCGGGGCACTCCTGCTGCCCGCAAGCAGTGAGCACCATGCTCAGAGTTAGTAGCACAGCTAGCAGTGCAAACAGTTTTCGACTCACAGTTCTCCTCCTTATTTAGGTCATACATGGGATACGAATACCGCGGGTAAACAGACGAGAAATCCGTGGCGCTCCACCTCCTTTCCTGGATCGATCCAGTGCTGATGCGGCGCTGTATGGGATGCCTGATAGCGCCACGACGGGCATTTGGACTATCCTATCGCTTCAACCCCGTCCGCATGCGCGAATCTCAACGACGGATGTCGACTCCCACCGGTTTAGTAAGGAATCATGGTTGTTGCGTCCTCGGCCGGGATGCGAAGAGAAGCAATGCTGGCTGTTGGCAGTTAGATTATACTCATCCCACCCTATGCGTCAAGTCAAATGTGTCAAGGCAGCGGAGGGGCCGACGGAGGCGCATCAGCCGAGCGATCCACACCTCCCAACCAGTCGGGTGAATCACCAACGGGTCACGATAGGCAGGTCGCGCATAGTGATCAGACCTGGCGCGGCCTCGACGACACGGCGAATGGCGTTGACGGCGATGGCCACCGTGGCAATATCACCGTTGGTGCCCGTGAGCTTGACTTCCAGGTTCGGCTGGCCGGTGATTTTGATGGTGTCGCCTTCCTCTCTGGTTTCCAAGGCGGCGACAAAGGTAAGTCGGACGAACTCGCCCTCCGGGGCATAGCCGCGGGCCACCTGCCGGAGACCCTGCACGTAACCGGGCTGAACCTCAAAGTACTCGGTCCTGATGGGCCGATCGGCGACTACCGGCTCGACGCCGGACTCGTAGCGGATCAGCGCCCTGCCCAGCGTGTGAAAGATCATATCTACGGATTCGGGCAGTCCCACGTGCCCCATACGGCCGGCAGCCATCCTGGTCTCAAAGTCATGCACCGTCATACCGGAACCGATCTTGGCCTGGAACGGTCCGCGCCGTGTGGAGGCGTTGATGATACGCGTCACCTCGACGTGATCCACTCGCTGGCAGATGGCCGTCAAGCCGAGTGGCAAGGCATCCATAATAAAACCGGGGTTGACGCCGGTGCCGAGCACGGTCTTGCCGGCCTGCCTGGCCACAGCGTCGATCTCGGCAGCCTCCTCGGGGTGGGCTAGCCAGGGGAAGGAGAGCTCCTCGGCCGTGGAGACGACGTCCAGTCCTGCCTCCAGGAGCTGGATGATCTGGGGTTTGAACAGGTCAAAGTAGGAACTGGTGGTGTGTAGTGCGACGTCGGCTTTGGACGTCGCCAGGGCCATCTCCAGCTTCTCGGCCACGGTAAAGCCCAAGGGACGGTCCAAACCAATGACCTGACCGACGTCCTGGCCGACCTTGGCCGGATCGATGTCCACGCCGCCGACCAGATCTAGCCCTGCGCGTTCCACGACGTGGCGCGCTACGGCGCTGCCGATGGGGCCAAGCCCGTATTGGATCACTCGAATCTTTTGTGTCATAGCAGTCAGATCCCCCAGAATGCGGATTTGCGCGGAGCCATCCTAGGTATAAGATTTGATCTGGCGTGCCACCTTGCGGCAGGCATTGCCCAGGATATCTATGTCGGTCTCGGTGTGGGCGTAGGAAACTGCGCCGTGGCCGTGGATCAGATAAACATCCTCCAGCAGTAGGGCCATCTGCAGCACTTCTCTATTCAGTGTGGTGTCGCACACGGATGGATCTGCCACATCATTTGGACTGACTAACGAGGCATCCGCATCGTAGGGAAAGTGTGCCATAAACAACGAGCTGCCAGGCACTGCTTCGTTGCCATAGCCAGTGCAGCGGGCGAAAATGCCCTCCTCGGTAAAGGCCGTCTCCAGCGTGTGGCGGATCTTGTCGCCTAATCTGGCCAATCTGGGATAGATCTCTGCCTCGTGCTCGACCAGATAGGTCAGGACCGTGTTGGCGGCCAGCATAGCGCTGGGATGCCCGGAGTAGGTGCCGCCTGAGAATTTCACGCGGTGATCGTTCTCACTCCCGGCGAGATTCATTATGTCTGAGCGGCCAGCCACAGCCGCCACAGGCATTCCCCCACCGATGATCTTGCCGAGGGTGGTCAGGTCAGGTCTCACACCATAGAGGGAGCCCGCGTTGCCAGCGCGGAGGCGAAAACCGGCGATCACCTCGTCAAAGATGAGCGCCGCGCCGTACTGTTGCGTTAGCTCTCGGGCGGTCTGCAGATACTCGGGGGTCGCCAGGATCACGCCGCCAGCGCCGACCATTGGCTCGACAATAAAGCAGGCCAGCCGGTCGCCATACTGCCGGAAGTGGTCGTGCAGCATATCGGGGTCGTTGAACCTGGTGACTACGACCGCATCGGTCAGCGTGGAAGGGAGTCCTTCGGTGTCCGCCTGTTGGAAACCGATGCCATCCTTGGCCTTGAAGCCTACTCCCTTGAGCCCCCAGGGCTGCCCGCCGTGCCAGCCGCCACCCACCTTCATTACCACGTCACGACCGGTGAAGGTGCGGGAAAGCAGGATGGCGTACATAGTCGCCAGAGTGCCGCTGGTGGTAAAGCGCACCCGTTCGGCCCCCGTCTGCCGGCAGATGATCTCGGCATTTTCGACCTGCAATCGCTCGGTGAACCCGGTCTGGAGACCAAAGCCATTTTCATTCCCGAGAGCGGTGGTCAGGGCCGAGGTGACGATCGTGGGATTGTGACCCAGGATGTTGCCCAGATGCCCCTGCCAAAAATCGAGGATGTCGTGGCCGTCTTCATCCTTGAGCCACGCGCCTCGGGCGGAGATGATCCGGGGTGGGAACGGCTTGGTGAGTCTCAGCGCGTGGCTGCCGCCGTCCACCAGGACCTTTTCGGCCTGTTCGTTCAGGGCTGCAGAGTTGGGAAAGTATTTGACATAGGCCGCCGTGAGGTCGGCCAAAAGGTGGGTGTAGTCTCTCCTCTTCAGGGTTCCTCCTAATTGCGTCTCCCTGTCAAACCTGTTCAGAGCGGATGCAGGGTAACCATAACTGCCGCCAATTATACCAACCCGGTGTGTTTGCAGCAAGTTCCCATCGCCTTGCCCACGCCACCGACACTGCCCCGTGGTCGTAATCGTCGGCCTGCTGTTCGCTGGCTCGGACAACGCCACACCCGCTCATTCCTCGACCAACGGATGCACCTCGACGATCTCTCCGCCTTTGAGGAACACCCGCGTCAGACGGGGTAAGATGCCGGTCGTTACCTCATAGTTGATCGTCTCAGCCCAGCGGGCGACCTCCTCGGCTGAGATGTGCCCCTCCCCCTGCCGCCCGATCAGCACCACCTCGTCGTGTAGCCGGACGTCGGGTATGTGGCTGACGTCCACCACGAACTGGTCCATACACACCCGCCCCCGGATGAGGGCGCGCTGGCCATGGATGAGCACCGCGCCCCGGTTGGAGAGGATGCGGTGGTAGCCATCACCGTAGCCGACAGGGACGAGCGCCACGCGCTTGGGCTTGTCCGTGATGTACGTTCGGCCGTAGCTGATGCTGGCTCCGGCTGGCAATGTGCGCACGCGGGCCACCCGGCTCTTGAGCGTCAACGCCGGGCGCAGTGGAATGGCCGGCTCCACCTCGTCCGACGGGCGCAATCCGTACAGGGCGATACCGCAGCGCAGCATGTCCAGTGCCATCTCCGGCAGGTCGAGTGTGGTGGCACTGTTGGATACGTGTTTGAGAGGAAAGCTGAAGCCCGCCTCCTCCAATTGCTTCACCACGTCCACGTAAATGCGGAACTGGCGGTGGGTAAAGGCCTTGTCGGCCAGGTCGGCCACGGCGTGGTGGGTGTACAACCCCTCCAACGCCAAACCCGGCAACCTGCTCAGGAAGCGCACAAAGTCCAGCACCTCGCCGGGCAGGAGGCCGTAGCGACCCATCCCGGTGTCCACTTTGACGTGAACGGGAAGCGTCTTGCCCTGCGCCGCCGACGACAATGCCTCGGCCTGGGGCTTGCTGTTGACCGTCGGGGTCAGGTCCCAGTGCACGACTCGCTCCGACGCGGTGGGTAGGGTGTAGCCCATGACGAGGATGGGGGCCATGATTCCCGCCTGGCGCAGTTGCACCCCTTCCAGTACGCGATGCACTGCCAGACGTGTCGCGCCGCCCTCCATCGCTGCCCGCGCCACCGGTACAGCCCCGTGGCCGTACCCGTTGGCCTTGACGGCGACCATCAGTTCCGCCTTCCCCCCGGCGCGGGTTTTCAGCCCGGCAGCGTTGGAGGCGATGGCGTCCAGGTCAATCTCTGCCCAGGTTAGAACGTCGTCCAGTTCCACGTTTGCTCCCTTGAATACGGATTGGCAGGATTAGCGGACGCAAAAGCCCCCTGCGCCCAAGACGAGGGGGCCATCTCTTGATCCTGTCTCTTGCCCCTTTGACTTATCCGCCCAGGTATGCCTTCTTCACCTCTGGATTGGCGACCAGTTCCGCCGACGTTCCCTCCAGGACAACGTTCCCCGTTTCCAACACGTACCCACGTTGGGCCAGTTTGAGCGCCATGTTAGCGTTCTGCTCCACCAGCAGGATGGTTGTGCCCTGGGCGTTGATCTCTTTGATGGTCTCGAAAATATCTCTTACCAGAACGGGAGCCAACCCCATCGAAGGCTCATCCAGGAGCACCAGTTGGCCCCGGGTCATAAGCGCCCGGCCCACGGCCAACATCTGCTGCTCGCCGCCGCTCAAGGTCTCGCCACTCTGGCGCTTGCGCTCCTCCAGGCGGGGAAATATCTCGAACACGCGCTTGAGGTCCTTTTCGATTTGGGGTTTGTCCTTGCGGGCATAGGTCGCCAGTTTGAGGTTCTCCAGCACCGACAGGTTGCCAAAGATGCGGCGTCCCTCGGGCACCTGGGCGATACCGAACTTGCCCACTACCTGGTGGGGCTTGTACTGGAGCATGTCTTCGTCCTGGTACATAATGCTCCCGCCCGTGACCGTTCCACCCAGTTCGGCCACGTGGGGGATCTGGCGGGAGATGGTCATCAGGGTGGTAGTCTTGCCAGCGCCATTGGCCCCTATGAGGGTCACGATCTCTCCTTCGTCCACGCCGAATGAGACGCCGTGCAGGGCCTCGATGTTACCGTAGCTGACTCGCAGATCCTTCACCTCAAGCAGCATCAGAACACCTCCTCGCCCAGATACGCCTCGATCACCCTGGGATTGTCCTGTATTTCCCCCGGTGTGCCTCCGGCGATGGTCTCACCAAAGTCAATCACCTTGATCCGCTCGCAGATGTTCATTATGACCCGCATCTGATGCTCAATGATCCAGATGGTCAGATCAAATTCCTGGCGAATTCGTTGGATGAAATCCATCAGGTCACCGATCTCGCCGGGATTCATCCCGGCTGCTGGCTCGTCGAGCAGGAGCAGTTGTGGCTCGGTAGCCAGCGCACGGGCGATCTCTACCCGCCGCTGCGCCCCATACGGCATGTTTTTGGCCAGTTCTTGCGCATCCTTCTCCAGGCCGAACACGGCCAGCAACGCCATTGCTTGCTCTTTGATCTCTTTTTCTTCTTTCCGATACTTGGGGCCGTGCAGGATCGAATCCAGTAGGCTATACTTGATACGGGAAGCGCGAGCGATGCAGATGTTGTCCAGCACGGTCAGTTCGTTCCACAGCCGGATGGTCTGGAAAGTACGCGCGATGCCCTGGGCCGTGATTTGGTGGGGGCGCAGACCGACCAGGTTGTTGCCGTTGAACTGCACCTGGCCTTCGCTCGGTTTGTACGCCCCGGTGACCAGGTTAAAGATCGTCGTCTTGCCTGCCCCGTTGGGACCGATCAGGCCGACCAACTCCCCCTCTTCCAGGTTGAGGTTAAAGTCATAAACGGCCCGCAGCCCACCGAAAAAGTGAGTCATATCTCTAATTTGAAGCAGAGACATAACTCTCCTCCTTGGAACCGAAAATCACCCGCAACCTGGGGAAGACGTCGGTCAGTTCCTTGTTTCCCAGGATGCCGGTGGGACGGCGAAGCATCATCACTACCAACAGCAGAGGGATGACCACCCACTTGTACAGCCCCAGCGGGCGCAACACTTCCAACAGCAAGGTAAAGCCGATGGCGCTGATGATAGAGCCGCTGATAGAACCCATCCCACCCAGGTATACCATAACCATGACCTCGGTGGATTTGAGGATAGTGAACGTGCCGGGATTGATGTATCCGCCAGGCCCGTGGGCGAACAGACCGCCGGCCAGTCCGGCCAGCCCGCACGATAGCATAAAGGCGATCAGCTTGACGCGGTGGGTGTTGACGCTCATCAACTCGGCTGCGATCTCGTCCTCCCGGATGGCCTCCACGCCCTTGCCGAGTGTGGAGGACACAAAGTTGCGGATGATGAGGATGGTGACGATCATCCCGATGAACGTCCAGATGAGCAGCCACGGCGCGTCAAAGACGTCGGCCATGCCATTCATCACCCGCTTCATGCCCACAAAGCCCCGGGGGCCGCCGATGACCTCCATATTCTCGATAGCGCTCTTGATAATGTAATTGACGGCCAGGGTGATGATCGCTAAATAGTCCCCTCGGGTTCGGAAGGAGGGAATGGCGACGAGCAAACCCACCAGAGCGGCAGCGATAGCGCCGATGATCAAGGCCACGGGGAACAGCGGAATGGCCCAGGCGGCGGGGAGGACGGGCAAGCCGAACACTTTGTCATCGGCGAACAGCCAGACGGTCAAGATTCCAGCCACGTAGGCCCCCACGGCCATAAAGCCGGCGTGCCCGCAGGAGAACTCGCCCATGTAGCCGTTGACCAGGTTCAGGCTGACCGTCAGGATGATGTTGATGCCCATAAACAGCAGGACCAGTTCCCAGTACTCGTTAAAGAGGCGCAACCAGGAGCCGCCTATGACTGCCACAAATAGTAGCAGAACGATCAGGGGTAGGTAGAATTTTTTCATTGGTTACACCTTTTGCCTTCTTGCCACGCCAAAGATGCCGGTGGGTTTGATAGTCAGGATCACCAGCAGCACGGTGAAGGATACCAGGTCGCGGTAGGTGGAGGACAGCCATTCAAAGCCGGAGACCGAGCCGAGAGCAACGACGAAAATCTCGATGAACGCCAGGAGGAAACCGCCCACCATGGCTCCTCTGATCTCCCCGATCCCACCCACCACCGCGGCGATGAACGCTTTCCAGCCAATGAGAATGCCCATGTCAAAGCTGATTCTGTGATAGGCGGAGCCGAACATAACACCGGCCAGCGCCGCCAACGAGGAGCCAATGACAAAGGTGGCGGCGATGATGGTATTCAGGGGCACGCCCATCAGTGGCACGGCCACCTTGTCGTAGGAGATGGCGCGCATAGCCAGACCTATCTTGGTGCGGCGCAGAAACACCTCCAGGCCGACCATCACCACCACGGCCAGCCCGATAACGATGAGTTTGACGTTGGTAAAGCTCACGCCCCCTATAGTGTAAATCTTGGTCTCGATCAGTTCCGGGAAACCTCGGGCAGCGCCACCCAGCGAGGCCAGGTTCAAATACTCCAAAAAGATACCGATCATCAAGGCGGTGATGACCAGGTACAACCGGTGGGCGCCTCGTTCTCGCAAGGGGCGATAGGCCACCCGCTCAATGGTCACGCCCACCCCCGCCGTCAGGATCATTGCGCCCAGTATGGTCAACACCAGGATGAGCCACGAGGGCAAAGCGAACGGCAAACTGAAAGCGCCTTCCCCCAGCAAAAAGACAGCGATAAAGTAGGCGATAAAAGCGCCGACCATAAAGATGTCGCCGTGGGCAAAGTTGATCAGCAACAAGACACCGTAGACCATCGTATAACCCAGGGCGATCAGGGCATAAAAACTGCCCCACTGCATTGCGTTGAGCAGGTGCTGAAGAAAGATGGCTGTCGTCATACATACCTCCTCAAAATCGGGGAAACCCGCCATCCCGATCCGTTAATCCTGCAAATCCATGTTCTCACATCAGAAGGAGAGGGGCCTGATGTATCAGGTCCCCTCTCCTATCTAAGCCATCCCCTCTAAGTACCGAGATACGAGAGATGTGGAGGGGGGAACTCGCGTCCCGCTACGGGCAGGCCGAGTCGTAGAATGTGAACTTGCCGCCCTCGATCTTGACGATGACCGCGCACTTGATGGGGTCACCCTCAGGGGTAAAGGTCATATTGCCAGTGATGCCGGCAAAGTCCGTGATCTTGCCCAACTCGTTCTTCACGGCCTCTCGATCCTGGGCCAGATCGCCGCTCAACCCGCCAGTGTTCTGGACCGCCTGCAGCAGGAGGCCCATGGCATCCCAGGTCAGGGCAGCCACGTCACCGGGGGTCTCGCTATGCAGTCCCTCGTAGGCGTCAATGAATGCCTTGGTGGCACCCGTCGCGCCCTCGGCGGCGTAGTGGGTGCTGAAGAACAGCCCCTCGCAGGCGTCGCCGCACAGTTCCAGCGTCTGGGGGTCGCCCCAAGAGTCCGAACCGACGATGATCTGTGTCAGACCCAGTTCCTGGGCCTGTTTGACGATCAGCGGCACTTCGTTGTAGTACTGGGGCGTGAACAACACTTGGGCGTCCGTCCCCTTGATCTTGGTCAACTGGGCGCTAAAGTCCGCGTCGCCGGTGGTAAAGCTCTCATAAGCCACCACCGATCCCGCGCCGTGCAGTGTCTCCCAGGCGTCGCGGAAATTCTCGGCCAATCCCTTGGGATAGTCAGAGGCCACGTCGTACAGCACGGCCGCCTTGCTAAAGCCAAACTCGTCGGTGATAAAGTTTGCCACCACCGGCCCCTGGAAGGGGTCGAGGAAGCAGCCACGAAAGACCCACGGCCGGTTCAGGGTGGTGTTGGGGTTGGTGGACCAGGGGCTGATCATGGGTGTCTCGTTCTCGTTGCACACCTCGCCGGTGGGCACGGCCTGCTTGCTGGACTGCGGGCCGATGATTGCGAGCACTTGATCCTGAGTAATCAGCTTGGTTGCCGCTGCTGTGGCTGATTCGGCTTTGGATTCGTTGTCCTCAATGACCAACTCGATGGTGTGCTTTGTCCCGCCGACGTCCAGGCCGCCGGCCTCGTTGATCTCGGTAGCCATCATCTCGGCTGCACGTTGAGACTGGGTACCAACGTAGGCGATGTCGCCCGTCATAGGTACGTCAAGCCCGATCTTGATCGTCGCTGCTCCCCCACCGCCACAACCGGTGAGAGCGGGAACGACTATAATCAGGGCCAACGCTAAAAGAGTGACTTTTTTGAGCATGGGGTATCTTCTCCTTTCATAGCTAGATGGTGTTTCGTTGTACAAGAAGCGAGAAAGTTTGCAGTCTGTTTCTCTCTGCGTTACACCTCCTTTCATTGAAGAACTTTTGGAGCGTGATTGCATCTGAGAGTTTTCATTGATCAGACGTGCCTAACAAATGTGGATTATAGCATTTACTCGCCAAAGCCACAAGTGTCAACAAGCGGAAAATCTCGTTTTGTAGCCGCGATTTGTAGTTGGGGTACAGGTCAACAGCTCGGGTGAACGGCCTCAGCCGTGTCGCCTAACAAATCGCTGTAGCCGCTCCAGCGCCTCCTCGATCTTTTCGTAGGCGGTGGCGTAGGAGCAGCGGATGTATCTGTACAGAGGTAGGCTACCGGCGATCAGGCTTGAGCCTAGAGCAGCCTGTCGAGCGGCGTGTACTCCAGATCGAACGCTTTGGCGACGCCGGGATAGGTGATTTTGCCTTTGTAGGTATTCACTCCTTTTGCCAGGGCGGGATCGGCCCGGACGGCGGCCTCAGCGCCCAGGTTGGCCAACTTGACGGCGTAGGGAAGGGTAGCATTGCTCAGGGCATAAGTACTGGTGCGCGGCACGGCCCCCGGCATATTGGCCACGCAATAGAGAATAACGCCATCTACCATGATGATTGGGTCGGAATGGGTGGTGGGGCGCGTGGTCTCGACGCAGCCTCCCTGATCAACCGCCACGTCTACGATCACGCTGCCAGAAGTCATAGTGCCGATCATCTCGCGCGTCACCAGTTTGGGCGCTTTGCCCCCCTTGATCAGCACCGCTCCCACCAGCAGGTCGGCCCGTCGCACGGCTTCAGCGATGGTGAGGGGGTTAGAACTCAAGGTGGTCAGTCGCCCACCCATCACCTCGTCGAGGTAGCGCAGCCGGTCGAGGCTGATGTCAATCATAAAGACTTGCGCGCCCATTCCCAACGCCATCTGGGCTGCGTTGGTGCCAACCACTCCCGCGCCGATGATGACCACGTCGGCCGGGCGCACGCCCGGGACACCGCCCAGGAGTTTGCCGCGACCACCGTTCATTTTCTCCAGGTAATGTGCACCGACCTGGATCGACATCCTTCCGGCCACCTCGCTCATGGGGGTCAGCAAGGGCAGATTGCCGTTGGGCATTTCGACGGTCTCGTAGGCGACGCCGGTCGGTCCTCGCGCCACCATCTCGCGGGTCAATCGCTCCTCCGCCGCCAGGTGCAGGTAGGTGAAGAGCACCAGGTCGGGCCGTAGAAACTCGTATTCGCTGGGTTGTGGTTCTTTGACTTTGACCACCATCTGTGCGCTCCAGGCGTCGGCGTTGGTGGGCACGATCTTGACGCCGACTTTCTGGTATTGCGCGTCGGGAAAACCACTGCCTTCGCCAGCGTTGGTCTTGACCCACACTTCGTGCCCGGCTTCCACCAACTGGCGGGCTCCTCCTGGCGTCATAGCTACGCGGTACTCATTATCCTTGATCTCCTTCGGTACCCCAACGATCATCGTTAAATCTCCTTAAGTGTGCGTCGTGTGATGTGTGAAACGTAAGAACGTGAAACGTAATTCGTGCGTCTTGTTTTACTCTTCGAAGACCAGATCTGAGCGTTCGTACCAAATCAGTTCCGCAACACCTCGAAACTGATCTCTGACTATCAGAGGGAAAAAGACTATGCTTTTGCCAAGATCGTCTCCCTTGTCCACACGGTAGCGGGTTGGGGTCAGGTCACCGGCAAGGTAGCGGGCATACATCTGGCGGAGCATTGACTGCGACTCGGCGTTGTGGCAGTCGAGCAGGTCGGTGCCGACCAGGGCCTGGCCCCCTCCATAGGCATAGTGTTCAATGGCCAGGTCGTTCATAAAGATGATACGGAAAAACTCGTCGGCGACGGTGACGGAGGCGCGCAGTCCTCCGAGGAGCGCGTGCGTTTCCTGTGGATCGCTCATACGTCACCTTGCCCGGGCCGTCGCAAGAGGTGGTACAAGCCAGCGCCGAGGGCCGCGGCCAGGACCGCCAGGCCGATGGCGCCGATGGCGACGGTCTGCGGTTCCATCCCCGGCATAACGGCGCCCCGCAGCCCGGCCTCTGCCCCGTACTCGCGGAACATATGCCCCCACTTGGTCTCCAGCGCCGACGCCACCCGCTTACGCCCCACGAAGGGGTACCAGTAGACGTTGTGGTAAAAGTTGCTGGCAAAGTAGGACCAGGGGACCAGGGGCGTGCGCAGCAGCAGCGGTTCGATGGGGTGCAGCCAGCCGTGGTAGATGAGCTTTTGCCCGCGGCTGGCAAAGGTGTCCTCCTGGACAAAGTGATAGTTCTGGGACAAGACCCACTCGCGATCCTCGCCCACGATCTCGATTTGGTCGGGGTCGCCGACCCCGAGCCCCATATCGTGGGCGATACGGATAAAGGGAATCGAGAGGGGGTCAAAGCCCTGGAGGCGGGCGGAGAGGGCGTCGATAGCCACCTGATCGGCGGAGGCCAGGATGACGTCTTTTTCGTGCCAGCGCATAGCGCGAGGGCCGGGACCGTCACCGGCAAAGGTGCCGTCCATCACCGCAAAGAGCCCTGGGTGGATATCCTGCTGGATCATGAGCAGATCGACGAGGGTCTCGTGGATGACAGAGTGGGTCCAGTGGCGCCTCTGCCCCAGCAAGCCGCCGAAGGCGTTCTTCATCGCCCCCGTGATGGTGGTAAAGACGTGAGTCTTGACCGTGGGCAATTGCACGATGTTGCGCCCGATGAGGATTTCCGGGATGAATACACCTTCGGGATAGATCTCGTCGAGCACCAGGAAGGGACGCTTGGGCTCGTAGCGGACCCAGTTGTACTGGGGTTCGTACAGGTGGACGTTGCGCACACCGTGTTTCTCGACGACGTATTTGTGCTTGTTGTTGTGTTCGCCCACGTGGGCGTTCACGACGACGGTGTCGTTGTGGGCGCCGATCAGGTTCTGGTAGCCTGCGGTCTGGAGCGCCTGGATCACGCCCTCCAGTTGCCAGGGAGCGGTCGAGCAGGCCGGATACCAGGTTTGCCAGGAGATGTTGATCTTGAGGATGGTCTCCTTGTCTTGTGGAAGGGCGGTGCGAAAACCGGCCAACTCCATCAGGCGGGCATAGTCGGCCAGCACGGTCTCGGGGCGGGTCTTGAGGATCGCCACCTGGCCCTTGCCAGGATAGTCTGTGTCCACTGTTCCTCGTTCCCTCCTTGTGTATCAGATCACCCTCACAGTATACTCTACTTCTGGATCGGTGTCCAGTATTGTTAGGCCAGCATTGTTAGAAGGAAAAGACCCTAAAGGTTTTCATAAGGTGATTGTTGGGGAATAAATCTCATAGCCGCCAGTTGCTCTGTTGTGAAGACCTTACGCTAAACCTTTAGGGTCTCATCGGCTGAGTAGGAACGACGTGGGCTGGCAAATCCAGTGTGCTGGGGTATAATCTCTGTCGTCTCCAATTTACCTTACATCCAGGGGGGAGTATGCGAATCCTTATCACCGGAGGGGCGGGTTTTATCGGGTCCCATCTATGTGACCGGCTGTTGGGCGATGGCCACGAGGTCATCGCGATGGACAACCTCAGCACGGGGAGCGTGGACAATATCGCGCACCTGGCGGGACACGAACGGTTTTCTTTCATCCGGCACGACGTGACCAACTATATTTTCGTCGAGGGGGGCGTCGACGCGGTGCTCCACCTGGCCAGCCTGCCCAGCCCGGTGGATTACCTCAACCTGCCGATCCAGACCCTCAAGGTGGGGGCCTTGGGCACGCACAAGACGTTGGGCCTGGCGCTGGAAAAGAGGGCGATCTACCTGCTGGCGTCCACGTCGGAGGTGTACGGGGACCCGCTGGTGCATCCCCAGTCGGAGGAGTATTGGGGCAACGTCAACCCGGTGGGACCGCGGGGGGTGTACGACGAGAGCAAACGTTTCGCCGAGGCGCTGGTGATGGCCTATCACCACTACCACGGCGTGGACACGCGGATCGTGCGTATATTCAACACGTATGGACCCCGGATGCGGATGGACGACGGGCGGGTGGTGCCCAATTTCATCTGCCAGGCGCTGCGCGGGGAACCGCTCACCGTGTACGACGACGGCGGCCGGACGCGCTCGTTCTGTTACGTCGATGACACGGTCGAGGGGATGGTCCGGCTGCTCCACTCGGGAGAGGTGACGCCCGTCAACGTCGGCAACCCGGACGAAATGACGATCATCGATTTTGCCCACAAGGTGCT
>CAYUIS010000049.1:0-33960 GCA_964444825.1 uncultured Anaerolineales bacterium
GTATCGCCGCCCATCTCCACGTCCGGCGCTCCTGCCGCCAGCGGATCACAACCGCCAGCACCGCCACACCCAAGACAAAATAGACCGTCGTCTTGGTCAGCAGCGCGACCGCCAGCAGCAGTCCGATGGACCACGGCCGATTGCGCTCCTCTCCTGGGCTGCCGCCGGCTTTCAGATAGGCCGCCAGCGCTAAAAGCGTCCCGGCTGCGACCAACTCGCCCAACACGTCGTTGTTGATCCCAGCCGCCATAGCCACGTGCTGGGGGATGAACGCGAGAAAGGCCGCAGCCATCAACGCCAACTCGCAAGAGTCTGGAAACACCGTTCGCACTGTCTGAAAGGCAACCACCAGCAACCCAGCACCAAAAACCACCGAGAGCAATCGTAACGCAAGCACCGCACCGTCAAAGACCATATAGATCGGGGTTGCCAGCAGGTAATAGAGCGGCGGTTGGTGATCTTCGTACTCCAGAGGATCCACGGGCAGATGTGGTGGAAAATGCTCCGTCGTGAGGCGGTCGATGTACGCCTGGTCATAGTCCCCGGGTTCGATGACGGGGATACCCTGCCCGTCGCCTATTGCGCGGATATAGTTGTAGTGGGCCGGCTCATCGGGTACCTGCCAGGTTGGCGTGAGTGCTGCATACAGCACGCCAATCAATGTATAGATACCGATGATTCCAATCAGAAGGATGGAAGGAAAGACTCGCCGACGCATGGGAGGTATTGTACTGAATACAGCCCGCTTGGCAAGCAAAGAAAAAAGCGCCGAGCGTTGACAAGACCATCTATTGGTGCTATCATACCTTGGTTACATCAATGGGGTTATCCAATGCGCAACACGACTGAGTGGCAACCTATCCACTGGGTGCTGGCCAGTATCATCCTCTTGACACTGCCGTGCTACTGTATCGGTATCTCGATGTTGGCGCTGAAACCAGAGGCTAGAGTGCCGACGCCGACGCCGACGTCTACGCCGACCGCAACGCCTACAACAGCGCCTTCTGCTACGGCTACCCCACAGACCGTAGCGCCGACAGAGACGCTGGAGCCAACCCCCACTCAATGGTTCCCGCCTACTCACACCCCTACATCCACTCTGGCACCCACTCAAGTGCCATCCGCCACTGCTACGCCCACCCTCTCTCCTACGGCAACGCCCACACTCACGCCAACGGCCACTCACACGGCTACTCCCCTGCCGACGGAAACACCTGTGCCAACACAGGCCCCAACCAGTACATCCACCACCACACCCCCGTCGACTCCGACGGAGACGCCTATGGACACCCCTACGATGACACCTCAGTCCACTTCGACCAACACGCCCACCGTCACTGCGACTCCGACACTCGAATCTACGTTGACCGTCACTTCGACCCAGTCATTGTGATTGACAGGCATACTGAGTTATGAGAGGAGGAAGCCCCGAGTGGAACCGATTCCCCTATTAAAGCAGCTCTCAGAAATCAATGGTGTCTCCGGCTACGAAGAGCCGGTGCGGGAGCTGTTGCGCCGGATGTGGGAGCCCTTTGTGGACGAAATGCGGGAGGGCAGACTGGGAAGTCTGATCGCCCTCAAGCGGGGTTCAGGTCCCGAGCCTCGCCCGGGGTTGATGTTGGCAGCTCATATGGACGAGATCGGGCTGATGGTCACCGGCATCGACAAGGGCTTTCTGCGCATCACCTGGGTGGGAGGGACAGACGAACGGGTGTTGCTGGGGCAGGAGGTCATCGTTCACGGGCAACACGACCTCCCTGGCGTCGTCGCCACGCGACCGCCCCACGTCCTGGAGCACGCTGAACGGAAAGAGACTGTTCCTTGGGACAAGCTTTTTGTAGATGTGGGGTTGCCAGCACCAGAGGTGGAACAGATCGTGGCGGTTGGCGACCTGATCACCATCCAGCGTGAAATGGCGGTGCTAAAGAATCAGCGTGTGGCAGGCAAGGCGTTCGACAACCGGGCAAGCGTAGCTGCCCTGACGCTCACCTTGGAGCAACTAGCGAGCACGCAGCACCCCTGGGATGTTTGGGCTGTGGCCACGGTACAGGAGGAAACAGGGCTCAAAGGGGCCATTACCGCTGCCTACGGTGTAGCGCCCGACGTAGCCGTGGCGTTGGACGTAACCTTCGGAAAGCAACCCGGGGTGCAAGATGTGGACAGTATCCCGTTGGGCGAAGGACCGACCATTGGAATCGGCCCTAATTTCCATCCCCGCCTCGCGGCGCGCTTGAGAAAGACGGCCGATACCCACGAGATAAAATACCACATTGAACCCGTTCCCGGTCGCAGCGGCACCGATGCCTGGGCAATTCAGGTGTCCCGCGAAGGAGTGCCTACGGCGCTTGTCTCCATTCCAGTCCGCTACATGCATCAGCCGGTGGAAATGTTGGATGTACTGGACGTCGAGCGGACCGGGCGATTGCTGACGGCATTCATCGCTGGGCTGGAGCCCGAGTTCCTGGAGCGGCTAGCCTGGGACGCCCCAGCGGAAAGCGAGTAGATATCCGATGATACTGAAGGATCTCTCAGAGGCAGTGGGCGTCGCAGGAGATGAGAGGCGCGTGGGTGAGGTCGTGATCGATGCGGTCCGCGAGCACGTGGACGAGGTCCAGGTGGACACGATGGGCAACATCTTGGCCCTCAAGCGTGGAACCACCGGGCCGGATTTGACCTCCAAGCCTGACGAGCGACCGATGCGCGTGATGCTGGCCGCCCATATAGATGAAGTCGGCCTGATGGTGGTGGGCCACGACAGCGATGGTTTCCTGCAGGTGAGATCTGTGGGCGGCATCGACGCCCGCCTGCTGCCGGGTGTTCTTCTCTGGGTCGGTCCGGAGCGAATTCCCGGCATTATAGGTATCAAGCCCGTTCACCTGGTTCAACAAGAGGAGAGTCGCAAGGTCGCCACGATCGAACAGTTGGTCGTGGACGTGGGAGCCAAGAACAAAGACGAGGCCAAGACACTGGCGCCGTTGGGCACAAACGCCACTTTTGCCACCCAGTTTCGCGAACTGGGGCCCACCGTCCGCGGCAAGGCTTTCGATGACCGCGCCGGGTGTGCGGTCTTGGTAGAGATTCTGCGTGGCGAACCGTTTCCTTTTGATGTCTGGGCAGCCTTCACCGTTCAGGAGGAGGTCGGCTTGCGCGGAGCGCGGATAGCGGCCTACACCATCAAACCCGATTGCGCCTTTGTATTGGAGGGCACCGTCGCCGATGATCTGCCCAAGGACAAGGACACCAGCCCAACGACCGAGTTGGGCAAGGGACCCGCGATCACGGTGATGGATCGTTCCTTCATCGCTGACCGGCGGCTGGTACGTCACCTGACGAGTACCGCCGAAGCACTTGGTATCCCGTACCAGGTCAAGCAGCCGGGCATCGGTGGCACCGATGCGGGCGCAATACATGCCACCCGCGAAGGGGTACCGTCGGTGACCGTAGCCATTCCCTGTCGCTACATTCACAGCCCTGTGGCATTGTTGAGCTTGGACGACTATGACGACACAGTGAGGCTGATGCGCGAGTCCCTCTCGCGCCTCACATACCGCACCCTGGAGGAGAGAGAATGAAAAAAGATCTGATCCGCAAACTGGTGGAAGCCTACGGTCCTTCAGGGGTCGAGGAACAGATTCGCACGGTTATCCGCGCCGAGGTTGAGCCCTTGGCCGACGAACTGCGGGTGGACCCGCTTGGGAGTCTGGTAGCCCGCAAGCAGGGAAGTGGCGAGGGACGGCGGATCGCTTTGGCCGCCCACATGGACGAGATCGGCGTGATGGCAACCTACGTGGATGAGAAGGGGTTTGTGCGCTTCACGGCCATCGGTGGCGTGAGCGCGCTTACGTGTGTGGGGACTCGGGTAGAATTTGGCGACGGCACGCTGGGCGTCATCGGCCTTGAGAAGAAACGGGACGATGCCAGCCGAGCTCCCAAGCTGTCCCAGCTCTACATCGACGTGGGTGCCACGAGCCGTGATGATTGCCCCGTCCACATAGGCGATTCAGCCGTGTTCGTACGGCCTTTCGCCACGCAAGGGTCCCGGCTGATCGCCAAGGCGATGGACGACCGCATCGGCTGCGCCGTGTTGATTGAGACGCTGCGCCGGCTGGAGCAAACACCGCACGACATCTACTTTATCTTTAGCACGCAGGAGGAGACGACACTCTCAGGGGCACGCACCTCTGCCTACACCATTGACCCCGACCTGGCCATCGCCGTCGACGTGACGACGACCGGAGACACACCAGAGTCCCATCCGATGGCGGTAGTCTTGGGCAACGGCCCGGCTATCAAGGTCAAAGACTCAGGGATGATTGCCCACCCAGAGGTAAGGGACATGCTGGTCCAGCGTGCAAAAGGAGCAGACATCCCCTATCAACTAGAGGTGCTGGAACGTGGCACCACTGATGCGGCGGCGATGCAGCTCGTACGCGCAGGAGTGCCCACAGGCGTGATATCGATTCCCTGTCGTTACGTCCATTCTCCTTCAGAGATGGTGGATGAACAAGATGTGGAGAACAGCGTACGACTGCTGTTAGAGGTGCTACAAGCAGCTTGACGATCCAGCCCAAGCCTCAGGGCTGGGACCCGAAGGGCCTTCACTGAACTCGGCATCTACCCACGCCAACAGAGGGGACGCGGGGGGCAACCATGGATCAGGGGATAACTCAGCGCCGGGCTATCATCATCCTCTGTTCAGCGCTCAGCCTTTTCGTCGGCGGCGCCGTCGTGTACTTTACACTACACCGGCAGAGCAGCACACCGGTCATTGTCTCCACCCCTCTCCCGACCTCCACGCCTCCCTACACACCAACCCCAGCTCCAATTAGGGTTTACGTCAGTGGCGCAGTGCGAATGCCTGCCGTCTACAAACTGCCCTTGGGCAGCATCGTTCAGGACGCGGTGAACGCCGCTGGCGGCCCCACATCCGACGCTGATCTGGAGCACATCAACCTGGCTGAAGAGCTGTGCGACCAACAGCAGGTTTATGTGCCCCGCCGTGGTGAGACGAATCCCCCGCCACCAGTCTCAGGCGGTGACCCGGCCAGTAGGAACCAGGAGGAAACGCTGGTCAACATCAACACAGCCCCGGCGGCGGAACTGGAAATTCTGCCCCGGATTGGACCGGCGCTGGCAGGCCGTATCGTGGAATACCGTGAGGCGAATGGACCGTTTGAGACTATCGAGCAGATTCAAAACGTGCCGGGCATCGGCTCGGCGACGTTTGAGGGATTGAGGGATCTGATCGCGGTGGAATAAGCAGAGCCTCCTTCGCACATAAAGCAAGCGTGCGATGCGCCCGTTTGGGGTTTTCAGTCAGTAAGCTCCTTTACCCGCGATAACCACGCTAACCGTATGCCAGAGGATGCGTAGGTCGAGCCAGATAGAATAGTTCTGAATATAGTATAGATCGTCCTCGACGTGAAGATGCATGGGATGGTCGCTACGGCCCGATATCTGCCACCAGCCGGTGATCCCTGGCGGCGCTGCAAACCGCTTTCTCTGCCAATCCTCGTACTGTTCCACTAGCCAAGGCAACTCTGGTCGCGGCCCAACCAAACTCATCTCTCCCTTGAGGACATTAATAAGCTGCGGCAGTTCATCCAAGCTGTAGCGACGTAGGAAACGACCTACACGCGTCACCCGTGGATCGTTGGGATGTTTGTGAACAATCTGCCCATCCACTGTTTGCTGTACCACATCTTGGATTAGCTCATCCGCATTCTGTACCATCGTGCGTAGCTTCCACATCTTGAAAACCTCGCCGTTCTCCCCCACGCGCTCTTGCCGGAGTAGCGCTGGCCCAGGCGAGTCGAGCCGGATGAGCAGAGCAACCAGGGGCAAGCATGGTGTACAGAGTATCAGGAGGGGCAGGGCAATCGCTAAATCGAACAGTCGCTTCGCGAGCCAGTCGCCCCCTTCGATAGCCGATGCCCGCAGGCGGACCAGTGGAAAACCGAAAAGCTCATCCACGCGGGTGCGGAAGAAAGCCAGGTCAAAGTAATCAGGCACCACACTGACCTCGACTGGCAGTCTCTCCAGGTTGAGGACCAGTTGCATCAATCGTTCGTAGGCCCGTAGCGGCAGAGCAAAGATCACTTCGTCTACTCTCTCCGACTGAATCACTTCCTCCAGCGCACTGAGCGACCCCAGCACCGAGACGCCAGCTACACAACTGCCTAACTTGGCCGAATCGTCGTCAAGGAAACCGATCAGTCGCCAGTCTTCGCCGTGACACTGAATCTGGCCTGCAATCTCCTCTCCCAGTTGCCCAGCCCCGGCAATGAGAAGCCGTGAAGCCCGACCGTTGCAACGGGCCAAGCGACGCAGCAGGTAGGTAGTTACCCGGGCCAGCATCAGGAGAGAGAGGTCAATGATGCCAAAGTAGAAGAACAGCCGGCGCGGGACTTCTCTATAGGAAAAGTAGAGAGCGCCTGCCAGGGCAAAGAGGGCCAACCCTACACCCAGCAGAAGCGAGCGGAGCTCAACAGAAAGTTGGCGAAAAGCGTGGCCTCGAACAGCGTAAGCAGAGGCCAAGGACAGGACGAACGGCCAGATGAGGGTCGCCATAAGGTAGACTGGCCAGGGCAGGGCGACGATCGGCCAGGGGAGACGTACTCCCCATGGAATCAGGTAGCGAGCCCAAGAGGCTAGATAGAGAGCCAGCAAGGTGAGGGCAATATCTATCAGGCCTAGTATCACTGCGCGGTTGACTTCACGACGCTGAGTCATAAGCTCTCAACCACTTGACTATCACTTTCCACAGTCCAAAGCTTCTCTCTCGCAACAGCTCTTGCCCCGATTTCTGTGAGGAGGAGCAAACAAATCCACTCAAGACTGCAAGCGTGCCGGTAGTGGACGCTTCAGCAAATGATAGAATGAGCGTTCATAGTCATCGGTGATCTTGTCCCAGTCATAATGTGTGCGCACGCGGTCCTGTGCAAGCTGCTTGAAACGTCGCACCATCTGTGGGTTGTCGGTTAGTTCCTGCAGACAACGTGCTAGATCTTGCTCATCATTTCGGCGGAACGTCAGTCCAGCCTCACCGACCGTCTCGCAATTCTCAGGGATATCGCTGACCAGAACACAGTTTCCAAATCCCATTGCACCTAGCAATGCGGGTGAAGTGCCCTCCAATTCTGAGGGTTGGACATAGGCATACGCATGGCTGTTGAGCTGTCTATATGCCTCTCCATACACAAAACCCAGGAAACGAATCCTCGTGTCCTTTGTGCTCTTGAGTGAATCGACATAGTCGCGATCATGAACATTATCACCAACAATGACCAGATTCATATCTGTCTGAACTGACTCAAATGCGCGGACTAGATGGTGAACACCCTTCTCCGGCACCAGACGGCCTACAAACAGGATGTACTTGTCTGGCGCCAACCCAAATTGGCAGACCAGCTCATCGGATTCGGCTGCCGTCGGGATATTGGCGCCATACGGAATGTAAAGCGGCTGCTTTCGATATCGTGTCCGATAATACTCGATCACCGCCCGAGAATCGACCACATACTCATCCGACCACCATACGGCGAACTGCTCAGAGACGCGCAGGAATGTGCGGGCGAACCGGCCCCACTTTTTGCGTTTCCAATCGAGACCGTCCACCACTGACATCAAAGGACACCTGATCAGATGGAGAGGAAGCAGCCACAATGAATTCCCTACCCCATACACTTGGATTACTTCTGGGCGATGACGATGAGTCAACACGTGAAGGACAGAGAGAGTTGTATGGCTTGGTGTGTCCAGATGTTTTGATTGAATCGAAGGCAGTGGGACCAGCCGCACACCTCGGTGTTCAGTTTTCGAGGCACTGACATGACTGGTCCGGCAGTACACGATCACGTCGTGCCCCCGCTCTACCAGCCGCCAGGCAGTCTCTTCTACGCTGGTTTCAAAACCGGAATAGCTGGCCGGAATACCACGTGTGCCAAGTATGGCGATCCTCATACGTCTACCCTTGCCTGGAATGTCCAGAAACGTGTCTGGGCACCCTTCACCTCCACCTAGAAATCAACAAGGTATTCTTTGAGTGCTTCCCGCCAAGGGCGCATAGGTGGAAGCCCAATAAGCTCAGCGGCGAGATTGCGTCCGGCTTCCATGCGGGGACGCGGAGCAGGAAGAGGAAACTCGGCGGAACTTACGGCCTTCAGCTCACAGTCTGTGATGCCGGCATATTCGAGAATTGCCTGTGCCACCTCATAGCGACTTGCAGGACGACCTGTGTTGACGATATGATAAACGCCATATTGTCCAGTACCAATCAACGCCCTAATGCCGTGGGCAAAATCGATTGTATAGGTCGGTGATCCCAACTTGTCGTCCACAACCTTGAGTTCCGATCTATTCCGTGCCAGCTTTAGGATCTTGGCAACGAATTTTCTATCCTTATCACCACCGCCGAACAACCAGCCGGCCCGTACAATGTAATACTTCTGAAGCAAGGATTGGATGATCCTCTCGCCCTGATACTTGGATTTGCTGTGACAGCTCCGTGGGTTGGGGGCATCAAACTCGATATAGGCCTCCGGCTTGGTGCCATCAAAGACGCTCAGCGTGCTGACGTAGACGATGGGAATCGCCAATTGCTGGCAGGTCAGAGCCACATTTTGCGTTCCAATCGTATTGATGTGAAATGCTTCATCCGGTTCTCGCTCGCATCTGTCCACGTCAGTCAACGCGGCGAGATGTATGATCAGCTCTGGATGAAAACCGGCTACCACGCTCGAAACCGCGTTCCGATCACGCACATCCATATCGTCAGTGCCTGTAGCTCTGACCTCATGCTCGTTTCCCATAACGCGGCACAAGTCAGTGCCCAGCATACCTCTGGCTCCTGTGACAAGTACTTTCATAGACCTATTTCTTTTCCTATTCTTTTTGTCTTGCAATCGTGTGGCTCAATAGTCGAATCATATCTCACGTGGTTAATTTCCCGTAAAATCGCCGGCTGAAGCAGTGAGAAGGAAACTGCTTTCAGGTCACGAGCGCTTTACTCTACAGTCTGGATGTCCGGTACGAACCCGTCCGCCCTCCTAGATCCAACAAGAAAGTGAGAGCTGGCCAGTGCAAGAGAGTAAGGTATCTTTTCTAAGAGTATGTCCAGATAGATCAGGGGGGTGAAAAGGAAGCGACATAGCCTCAGCAGGATTTTGTACAGATAGTGACTGCTGAAACAAAACATTATCGCCAGATACTCGCAGAGTATCCAGGCCAGCGCTGAACTGGGACCGACACATATTCCTTTTTCTAGGATAGCAAAGCGTCTGAACAAATGCTCAACACCGGTTAATGTATAGCGATGATAATCTCCCGGGTCTGGGTGAAATGGTTGCATAAAGGGCACCTCGGCGTATACTTCAGCGCCGACTCTAAGCACCCGCTCGATTTCACCAACGACTGCTGGTGGATCAGCTACATGCTCCAAAACAGAGGATATGATTGTTCCATCTATGGCTCTATCCTTAAATGGTAAGTAGTGTGCATCACCGATGACGTGAACCCCTGGATAGGGTAATATGTCCAGGTTGAGGACATTGAGGCCCAAGTGAACAGACTTACTGCCGATGTTCAGGACTGTCGCCTGTGGATGGCTGGCTATGCGCCGGATAAACGCGGCAAAGGTCTGTCGGCTTTGCTGACTGTGGAATGACAATTGGGGGTCGGGAATCCAACGCTTGAGCCAACGCATCAACCGCGATTGTTCGGGTAAAGGCGCAAACAGCGAGCTTTCGTCGATATGACACATTGCTAATCTGTTTAGTTTAATGAATCGCGCTGAGCACGAACGTACGCAAACAGAAGAAAAGAGAAGTCATTTAGCGACTCCTCTCGATCTGCCTGACAACCTTGAAGCTATTGAATATCGGGATGTAACTCGCCTATTCGCTACGCTACCCGACGTACGGCTAGGCCATCCTGAACCCAACATAATCCATAGTTGTTGTGGTATATCTGTAAATGTCCCACTGCCATTCTACCACGGATTACTGGCTGAAGCAATGAGAGGCTCCTCTCCTGGGTACTTGTTTGGGATGGTCAGCAATCAGATGTCCTCTTTGAAACGAAAAACGTAAAAGGATTTCTTCAGGCCCAAAACTCTCTCATAGGATATCGTAGCATCCGGGAAAAGGGACCTCAATCTTTGCTCGGTCACGTATCGCACACTGCTCACATATTCAAAGTCTGCTCCAAACACCTTACACAGGAAACCCCGCAGCCGCACCCAGGGAATCAGGCCGTAGAAGGGTATGGCGATGAACGAATGCAGCTCTACCGGAAAGTCACCACTAGGCGTCTGTAGAAAGTAGCCTTGGCTAACGCGGCGGATCTCGGCTGCCAATGCTCTCGGTTCATCCACGTGCTCAATGACAGAGTTGCAGATCGTCATATCTACAGAACAATCGGCCAGGGGGAGCCGTCCACCGTCAGCCACGATAGCGTGCAGGCCTGGTCGCTTTCGTTTGGCCTGGCGCGCTAATTCGTGACTAATGTCCAAGAGGACAACCTGCTTCGGTCTGGGAAAGACAGCGGAGAAAAAGCTGGCTGGGCCACCGCCCAGATCCAAAATGAAACCAGACAGGTCTTGGAGATTCGTTATGTCCTGTATTTGCAGGTACCGTTTTTGTCGAAAATGCTGACGGAGTGAGGCAAACAGCCTGCGCATCAACCTATACCTCCGGAGAACTGCTCCATATCACGAGGCCCAGTGTAGGCGAGGAATCTTTTGCTTTCCTCAAGGCCGATCGGGCAGAGGAGCGAGCAGCAGGCTCTCGCCACTTGGACGTATTACGTTATTGGATTCATCCATTGCAACGAACGCACCCAACGCCAAGTGTCAAGAATGCCCTCTTCCAAAGGTATTTTGGGAGCCCACCCCAACTCGGCGTGCGCTTGCCGAACATCCAGCACGATCTCGGGCACATCAAAGGATCTGGCTGGCAACTGTACAACACGGAAGGTCTTTTGAACTATCGACTCGATCAGTTGCAGCAGTTGGTTCAGAGTCGTCCCCTGTCCACTTCCGATGTTAAAAGCAGAATCGGCCGTCTCAGAGGTGGCAGCGATCAGACAGGCATGGGCTAGGTCAGAAACGTGGAAAAAGTCTCTGGTGATCTCGCCGTCTCCCCAAATCGTGACCGGCAGGCCGCGGGCAATGCAGCCCAGGAAAACTGCAACGGCGCCCTGGTTGCCAGCCGGGTTCTGCCGCTGTCCATAAGGGTTAGACGGGCGTAGGATGACATAGGACATCCCATATAGATGCTTGAACAGAAACAGGTATTTTTCAATGGCTAGCTTCACAATCCCATGTGCGGAGATAGGATTCGTGGGGTGCCCTTCGTCTATCGGCAGGAACTCTGGGATGCCATAGACCGTTCCGCCGGACGAGAGAAAGACCACCTTGCCAACCTGGCTTTTCACACACAGCTCTAGTAGGCGCACTGAATGAATCAGGTTGCTCCGTATGTCAAACACCGGGGCATCGTGCGACGACTTGGGGATCGTCGTGCTGGCGAGGTGAAAAACGACATCGGCCCGAGGCAGCACAGAGGCCAGCATAGCGGTGTTTCCGAGGTCCTCCAAAACATATTCCACCCCGGTCACCGGGGGGCGATACCGTTCCGGAGCACGGTCGTATACCACGACCTGCCATCCGTCGGCCAAGAGGGCATCCACCAAGTGGCTGCCGATGAAGCCGTTTCCTCCCACGACGACGGCCCTCATCTGGCCTTGTCCTCCATGACCTGCGAGTACAATTGCATCAAAGAGCCGTAATACCGCTCTACGTCCAGATTAACCTCCGCCCACCGCCTTGCCGCGCGTCCCATCGAACGGAGTCGCTCGTCGTCAAACGCCAGCGTCTCGATCTTCTCCGCCAGGTCTTGTGCATCGGCGGGTTCAAACAGCAGTCCAGTCTCCTCGGTCAATAGATCGGGAATGCCTCCGATATTTGAGCCGATCACCGGTTTGCCTGTAGCCAGAGCCTGGTAGATAACCATCGGTGATGGCTCATACCAAACCGAAGGTACGACGACCAAGCGTGCTTTGTGAAGGTATGGCTTTAGCGCCTCTCCCCACTTGGCCCCGACGAACTCTACGTTGTCTACCTTGTTGTCTCTGACCCAACCGCTGATCTCCCCAAACATAGTGCCATCCCCGACAACAATCAGCTTCAGCCTGGGGAGCCGCGTCATTGCCTGAACAAGCGTCATCACACCCTTCTCTGGGTCTATTCTTCCAAAGTAGAGTATATGGTCACCAAGCTGATAGCTCGCCGTGTACTCTTCCAAATGCAACGGATTTCGCAGCTTGACGATCTTGTGGGCAGGATACCCTGCCCCTATCAGTTTAGCTTGCATAAAACGGTTGGGCACGAGAAAACGATCCACAAGGTGATAGATCCTGAGCCACATGTGGAGATACATCTCGATCACCGCCAGCATACTGGCCGGCAGTGAGCCCTTCACACAGCGCGTCAGAGCAGCATGGTAATGCTTGCCGTACAGGCAGCGCTCACAAATCTCTCCTCGGTCAAGGTATAGCCGGTACGATGCACACACCAGCTTGTAGTGATTGATGCTCTGGACGATCGGCATATTGTACTTGCGAAGAGAATGGAGAACGGAGGGTGAGATATGGTGCTCGATTGACTGAAGGTGAGCTACATCAGGGGCAGTATCCTCGATCAGGGCCTCTATCTTCCTCCTTGCCTCCCAGGAATACAGGGTTCTTCCAAGGATACGAGGAGCATTCTTCAGACGGTAGACTCTGGATGGCTCACGGTAGTCCAGATTTCCAAGAAAGTACTTTGCGTAGGGGGTATCTGGGTTGTCGGGATGTTCCAGGGCAAAAGGAATCGTCTGGTGACCATGATCCCCTAAGATAGCGGCCAGATTGCGAAAGTATTGCTCCGTGCCCCCGGTCATGTGGAAGAATTTGTGAACCAGTAGAACCTTCAACTTCTCTCCTCACTATCTGCTGCTGCGGTGAAAGTCACAATCCTTCCTGGTCTCCCCTTCTCGAACTCGTTGCACAGATGTCACCAACACGATGAAAGACTGCTTACGGCTGGAGGTAGAGCGGTTTCCGCTCCGAGTTACATTCTATGCGAGATTGCGTCCGGGATTATACCAGAAGTCAACGACCTGACAAAACTCTGCGGCGTACAGGGTTGCTGAGGAAAAGTCGAAACCGGCTCTGTCCAGGAGATGGATTCCAGAGCCGTCATCGCGTCTATGAATAGAGGCTGTGCGGAGAGCTAGCGGTCAATGGAACAAGAATACGGGAGGAGCCACACGGTGGTGACTCCTCCCGTTTCGTCTGAGCGCTCAGCGGTGAAACTAGTCTTTGCTACTGGCCGTACGCGTTGTTGAGGTTGGCGTCGCCGCCGTCAATGAACGCGCCGCCGCTATAGACCTCTTCAGCCCAGGTCTCCTGGATGCAGACCATAGAGCCCGTCGTCACACTGGCGCTGGCCGCACCGAGGAAGGGCCAGTCGAGCTCGTCCCCGAACCAGGTATCGGCCTGGGCGCCACCATAGCGGGTGTTGTAACCGTGCGAGACGTACTGGCCAAACGGAACCGCATCCGTGAACGTGCAATCTGCCGTCGCAGCGGTGCAGTTAGTCGCGGCGGAATTGCGATCAACAAAGTCAAGCACGGGGGCTATGTTACTGGCTGAGACGTTCTGGCAGACGATGCCGATATAGTCCGTCCAAGGCTTGCTGAAGCCACGGCGGTAGACCAGCGGGAAGGACCAGGTCTGGCCGGCATCCGCGTCGCTCAGCATGTTGTACCCGCCAGCCCACAAGCTGGTGTCGTAGCCCTGCTTGACCACACCGACGATATCCTGGCCGGTATCCGAGGTGACGACGACACTGCCCTGCCAGTTAGGCTGAGCGGCGGTGCCTTCGCCGATCAGGCCGTCGATCACGGTGCTGTCCGCATTGCCGTAGTACCGGGTGTTGTAACCCCGGGCGCTGTAGGCAGGAACCGTGTCCGTGAAGCTGCCGCTGGAGGCGCCAGAGCGGTCGTAGAATGCGACCGTGACGTCCGCATCTGTGGCCTCGGTGTTCACCACGATGATACCGCTGGCGTCCATCCAGTTACCGCCGTTCCAGTCCGGCGCCCGGCGCTGCACTTTGGGTGCGTACAGCGTCTCGGCCGCGGCCGCGGTAGGCGTGCAGTTGTAGGCAAAGGAGCCGAAGGCGCCGGCGGCGCTGCCCCAGTGCGTATACGCCACAACCGCCAACGGCGTGCCGCCTGCCGACTGGATTCGGGCTGCCCCCAGGAAGTTGGCGGGCAGAGCAAAAGCTGCATTATAGAGGTTGAAGGTCTTTTGCGCCCTGGCCGGGATCGTGATACCGGTCATCGCCGTACCTGCGTCAACACCTGTGCGGTCCTTGAAGCTGATGCTGACGTCGGTGACCTCGGCGTCCGAGGTGTTCATCACGACGATGGTGCTGTCCTCGTAGCTAATCTTGCCCACGCTGGGGCAGAACACGTCGTCGCCTGGGTTCAACTCCCCAACATAGTCGGCGGTTGTCACAGTATCCGTCCCAATGCCACCACCGGTCCATTGGATCAAGACCACCGCCGCGGCCTCCTGGTCGGAGGAAACCACCGAGGAGCCTGCCCAACCAGTGGGCAATTCCATATCGAGCGGGGCGTCGGTTGTCTGATTGGCCGTCAATCCCATGGTGTCGCCACAGGCAACGTCCACTTTCTCGCGAGTGGCGTCCACATTGCCATCCGCATCATAGAATTCTTGCACAAAGTGCGCGTCTCCCGCGCAACCCACGTTCTGCACAGCGCCGTACGAGGTGCCCTGACCGGGGCTTGGCGCCTGGGCAAAGACAGTGACGACTGATGCAAGAATAGTCACCACACTCAGAGTAAGTACTGCTAGTTTTTTCATTGTCTATCTCCTGAAAAGTGATATGGTAAACGAACGTCTATCGCTGAGCTGATTCTATTATAGCATTCATGTTGACGAAAGCAATACTACTTTGGGATTAGATGAGGGTTAGATATCGCCAACATGGCTCTCTTTTTACAAATAGCCCAGCCCACGCAGGCGATCCACGACCTCTGACTCTTCCTCGGTGGTATATGCCACGGCCGACGTTTGCAAATCTGGCTCTGCTTCCCTGTCAGAGGCTGCCCGCTCGCCTGGCGTCTGACGGGTGGGATCCATCGTTTCCACCAAAACACGCCCGTCCATCCACTCTGGAACTGGCACGTCCAGCAAGTGCAGTATTGTGGGGGCCAGGTCCAAAATGCTCGCCGTGTCTCTCTCCCGTCGCGCGACAAAAGCCCCGCCCGTGAGGACATGGATTCCATCCATCCGGTGCAGACCGGTCACGCTTTTCGGCATCGGTTCAAAAAGCCGCGTACCTTTGAACCGTGTTTGAAGCAGATAACCCCCGTGGGGGCGCACGATGAGATCGGGTAGCTCTGACAACATCGGCCCAGAGAACACTTCCTCCCGCCTATAGACCTGATCGATGATGGGTTGATCCGTACCAGGATCCATCAGCGTCTGGAAACACTCGGTCAACTCGGTTCGCAGCGACTCGACCTCCAATTCCGGCACGGTGCCTGATGGTTCACGCCCGATACGGTTTATGTATAGACTGGCGTAGGTCGTACCGAAGGGCACATATGCCCGTGTACGCTCCCAATCGATCCAGGGAGCCTGGGCCAGCCTTCGGATCATGCTGTCCCGTCTTCTCCCGGGGCCCCTGGGAAACAACCGGTGCCGAAGGCCCAGTACGTCCAGACCTTTCAGCAGGCTCTCAGTTCCGGCCTGCATCTGCATCCACAGATCCGAAGCATTGAGTGCCAGGTAGCCTTGATCGACCAACCAGCGGTTCAAATATACACACTTGTCGGCGGGACCAAAGCCATGATCGGACATCAGGATGACGGATGCGCCGTCTGCCAGTTGCACCAGATCACCAATGATCCGATCAAGCGTATGATAGAATTGCTGGACCAAATCTTGCTCGAAAGCCGAATGCTCAGCAAAGTCGGGATGGGCGGGATCCAGGCGGTCCCAAAACGCGTGTTGCAGCACGTCTACCGCTTGGAAATGCACCATAAAGAGATCCCAAGAACCCTGCCCCATCAACCACTGGGCTGCCCTCCAGCGTTGCCTGATGGTGTGCAGCACCCCTTCGACAAAACCTCCCACGTCGGACACCGCGATATCCATCGGCGGTACAATGACGTAATCCGGCACGCGAGCCAACAACTGCTCCCGCAGTTCCGCAGGATATGTAAATCGCGTGTCTATACCAGGAGTCAGAAAACCTGTGACCAGATAGCCATTAACGGGCTGGGGAGGGTAGGTTACGGGCACGTTGACCACGCACATACGTCGCCCATGCTCGGAGAGTATTGCCCACAGCGTCCGATTTTGTATGGCCTGCGAGTTCACGAGCTCCGGATCATAACTCCCTGGACGATACCGCAGGAAATCCACGATGCCATGCTTGCCGGGGTTCACGCCCGTTTGGAACGAGACCCACGCCGGCGCCGAGACGGGTGGAATCGTAGATTCCAGCATCCCACCGGATCCGGCCTCAATCAGGTTTCGCAACACAGGCATAACGCCTGCATTCATCAGAGGATCCAACAGGTCAAACGTTGCGCCATCCAAGCCGATCACAAGCACGCCCTCTTTGTCCAGCACGGTTACCTCCTCAAGACCTTCGCACATGCTGTCTTGGCAGCGGTTGTTACCAATATAGCCTCAGGCATTCCTGCTGCGCGGGTTGTCACAAGATAGATCACACCCCCCAACAGAGTAACAAAGCCCAGAGAGATGATCTGGGCGCCAGTTTTTCCTCCGATCAACAGGGGTTGGCGATGATACAGCGTCGACGCAACCAGTACGGACACACCGGTGCCTGCCAGTATTTTCGCCAGATCACGTCCCAGGCCACGAATAGAATACTGGATGTCCACCCGCTTCTGCAGCCAAAATGCACGGGCGATGGAGACGACATCTGCAAGGACGGCTGCCAGTGGGAATCCGTAAACACCCACCACGCGGAACAGCAGTACGTCAAGGACTATGTTGACGCCCAACATCAACACCATGTGCTGTATCGGCGTCCTTACGTCCTCCAAGGCGTAGAAAGGCGCTAGAAGCACAGCTATCAGAGCCAGCGTCGGGACCCGCAGAACATAGATGGCGAGCAGCCCTGACGTCAGCGTCACCAGTGCCGGCCGCGTATCGCTGAACGCCAAAACGATGCGCCCCCCGGGATAGCTGAAAGCGGCGCAAAAGGCGGCTACTGGGACGGTGAGGAAGAGCGCCAGGCGCATGGCCTCACCAGTCGCATCCTGGCGGTCCTTCCCGTTTCTCCACGCTGTTTGGGACAGTGCAGGCAGGAGTATGGTCACCACGCTATTGGAGAAAACCTTGCTCAGCATGTTGGCGCCCATCTGGGCGTACGAGAGAGAGGATATCGTGCCTGTATCAAGAGAGGCCGACCAAAAACGCTCAACCGTGACGCTGCTTTCGCGAAGCAGCGCGGCTCCCACACGAGCTGTCAATCCTCGCAATGGTGCCCATATCTCCGAACGATAGCCTGTTGCACCAACCAACCCCAGCTCTTTTGTTACCCATTCAAGTCCTAATGCGGATACGCCGATCTGCAACACCATCTTGGCGATAAAACTGAGGCCGACTATCGTTATACCCATACGCCTGCCCAAGGTGAATATCAGGCCCAACGCCATCACATTGGCAAAGAATTCGGCCGTTAGCGGCAGAACAAACCGCCGCTGCGAGTTCAGTACCGCCTGTAGAAAACCCGCCAGCCAGGTCAAAGGAATGACGACGAATATCCACCGGCTGATCTGTGTGGCAAGTTGCTGTGCCTCAGGGGGGATTGACGAAGCGAGTGCTCCTATGTAGAGCGGTCCGGCTATTATGCCAGCTAACGCCACAACTGACGATAGAAGCAGACCTACCATACCGATCGTGAGGATGATCCTCCAGGCCACAGCAGGGCGGTGATCCTCTACCAAACGCACGAAAGAAGGAACAAGCACGAACCGCATTGCCGTAGACATCGCTCCGGCAACAAGCCCTGGCACCGTATAGGCGAGGAAGAAGGCATCGGCCTGAGAGCCTGCCCCAAACCGTATCGCGATGGATAGATTCAGTGCGCCTGTGGTGGCGACAGCTAGCGCGCTTATCACCGAAAAGGCGATAGAGTCGCTGACGAACCTTTTGCTATTCACGTATGTTTAGTCGAGATCCAGCCAGCTAGCCTGTCGATCGTCGCCGCTCTGCTCTGTCAATCTGGTGATATTGGACCCATCCGCATCCATCAGATAGATATCCCAGTCGTTCTCATAGCCGGCGGAGAAAAGGACCTTGGTGCCGTGCATAGCCCAGCGCGGCGTCCATTCGCTATGGGAATCTGAAAACGTCAGCCGCGTTTGTTCAGAGCCATCGGTGTTCATCACATAGATATCGCCGTTTCCATCCCGCGTGCTGATGAATAGGATCTTGGTGCCGTCGGGTGACCAGGCGGGCTGTGTGTCTCCCCCGGGGCTATCGGTAAGTCGCACGCGATCCGTGCCATCGGCGTTCATGACATAGATCTCAGGATTGCCATCCTGACTGGACACAAAGGCAAGTCTGTCTCCATCAGGCGACCAGCCAGGCATACTATCTGTGGTCGTATTCTGGGTGAGACGTGTGACTTGGCCAGTGTCAACCGCCGCGACATATATCTCGAAATTGCCGTCCCGGTTGGACTGAAAAGCGATTTGGTCGCCCCCAGGCGACCAGGCAGGATACCAATTGTCACCGCGCCCAGGCTCCAGGAGCCGGTGAGGGTCTGTGCCGTCCGCATTGATTATGTACAGCGTAAAGTTGCTTATATCATCCTTGCCTGTTGTGAAGGCAATTCTTGAGCCATCAGGAGACCATGTGGGTTCGGAATTGGGGGGCGGGAAATTGGTTAGTCGCCGCACATTGCTCCCATCGCTGTTCATGACGTATATCTGATAATCGCTCCCCTCCCGAGTGGAATGGAAAACGATCAGACCATTTGGAGCTGACGTGATCGGGCTGGCGGTTGAGGTAGCGAGTGGGCTAAGCGGTGACTGTGTAGGAGATGGTACGGACGGGTCAGGCTCTGCCTTACAGGCTACCAGGATAGCTCCTGTGATTGTGATAACTACCATCGCGAACCGTATACGGTTTTTCATTGGTTTACCCCTTTTTTGTTGTCAGATACCATAAAAATAGTTTGTCAAAACGCTCAAGGCCGTGCAATCCAGCATTACCATGCCGATGACCACCACTGTCGACAGCCATCTGCGGTGACGGCCCGGCACTAATTGAGACCAGCCCAGCGTCAGAAACACACCGATGGGCAAGACTATGGGGAATAGATAACGCCCCTGAGGAGCCCACAGGCCATACATAGCGAGCAGCGGCATAAAGACCGTGAATGAGGCGAATAGCAGGGCCATCCCCAGGACAAGGAGGGAATATTGTTGGTTGATTTGATAAACGTTCATTTTGCCAAATATGGTCTTACAGACGTAGACTCCCATTCCTACCGCGCCGATTCCACAGATGAAACCCAGGGTCTTGTACGCGAATGCAGGCAATGGCACTGCCAGGGCCGCCCCAAAGTTTCCCCAAAACGACTCAAAGCCCAACTGGATTGGCCGGGAGTCTGCCAGCAGTTTTTGGAGATTGCTTTGCCATAGACTGAAAAACCGCTGTACAGTGCTGGACAGTCCAAGCCAGCGGCTGACTCCGACCGTTGCAATCTCGCCCAGTGTGCGGATCTGTTCGCCCGAATCATTGCGCAGCCACTCCACCTGCGCGTCTGTGGCAGATGCATCGGTTATTGTGACCTGATCAAAGTACATCACTGACTCTGGCGCCGCGGCGAGTATGACCTGCAAGTGTACGGCATCGTCCGGGACAATGAATTGGAGTGTCACGCGTTGCCACTCTGGGCTGGCGGTAAAGTCTACCTCGCTACTCGTCCCGTGACCTGGGGCCACCATAGAAAGCCAACCTCGATGTTCCCCAGAGGCTGTGCGAACCTGGGCTGCCAGGCTGACTGTGTGCCCCCGCAGGTCTAGGGCATACTGAGGCAACAGACTTTGCCCGAGCATACCACCTTCAGAGGCCCCGCCTGCCACACGTAGTGCACAAGCCCCATCCTGTGATGCTGTGCGTGTTACTGTGCTCCCCCAGGATGATGACACTGGCTCCCAATAGCGTGCTTGCTTGGAGGGGATGAACAGCGATGCCAGCAGGGTTAGGGCCACCACGCCGATGGCTAGAATACCATATCGCATCCATACGCTAGTTCGGCTGCCATAGACCAATCCTGTGATCATTATCAGGGGGATTGTCCATACGGTGCTCTGCTTAGTGAACAGTCCCAACAGCGAGAGCCCAACGAGGATCAGACCGCGCCGCCAGTTGAGCCCGGACTTGGAGATAACCACGAGTACGCCCAGTAACGTCGTGGTGCATACTGCGGCCAATATATCGTTATTCAAGACGCTACCCATATGGGCCAACATCGGATGAAATGCTACCAGTGTTGACGCGCCCATCGCCAACAACACATCGTTGTAAAAGAGTCTCCGTGTGGCCCAGATGACGGCGGTGATCAGTGCCAAGAGCATTGAGACTGTGGTCAAACGCATCGCGTACAACTGCAAAGCGGTGTCTGCCTGGGGGAAAACAAGGTACACCATTCCTGGTGCGAGATAATAGAGCGGGGGATCGTTGCCCACTTGTGGATAGTAGAGAAAGCGATTGTCAATGACATGTGTGGGGGGATCATACGTTATTCCATGCTGAGGCAACAGGCCTACCGGCGGAGACTCGACAGGTTGACGCTTGATCAAGCGCCAGAAATCGTAGTTGAACATTGACAGGACAATCTGCTCCTGCAACTCAGGCGACAGGTCATCTATCGTCGGTACGCGCTTGAGCTGCCCAAGGAGCGCCGCATACTCGAAATGCGCGTGTTCATCCGGCGACTGCCAAGGGGGGGTTATCGAACTATAGAGCAGACCTCGGACCAACGTTAGGCCGATGAGGAGCAGGGCATGACGCTTGTACGCTGCTCCAGTCACTCCGAGGGCAAACAGGATCACATTGATCAATACTGCCAGCACCATCGCCCCGTAGAAAAACAGCAGGACAAGATACCACGTTGGTTGTCCCCACAGCCCTGGCTTGTGCCTAGCAAACGCCTCCACAGTCGGTCGAAGTATAGGTGTCAGAAGCAATGTGGACAATAAAAGTCCAGATAACACCATAACCACGATGCGGAGTCGCTTGGCGGGCTTTTGCTCAACGATAGTCATATTGCGCCCTATGGCTCAGTTCCTCTGTTCACATATCACCGGCATAAACGTGGTATGACAATCCTGATGCACATGCAGGGTATGCGTGCCCCCCTGTAGAGGAATGTGTATCCCCTCGGCGGTCTCAGTGATACCATCCATCAGCGGCGTTCCCTGTTGCCATACCACGCGGTCGCCCAGAGTTAGCACCATCGTATCGCCGGTTTGAGGGATGAGGATTTCTCCCACTGTCGCAGTAGGTGCACTCAACTCTAACCTGCTGTTTTCGCAGTCCTTGACTTCCCAATAGACCTGGAGCTCACCATCTTGAAGTGGCAAACGGCCAGACGCATAAGACACACCGCTGAAAGCAGGCTTTACTGACCAAGTGTCTGGCCCTAGCCTACGTGCGCCCAAGACGTAGGTGGTGAGAAACCATGTCGGTCCACCTCCCCAGACGTGAGATCGACTTGAAGCGTACCGTTCACGTGAATTTGTTGTTTCCCACCAGGTCGTTGCTCCTAGATCGAGCAGGGGCCCATAGTAAGCCTCCATGATGCCAAGTGCTTCTGAGATATGACCTGAACTGCCCAATGCCTCCAACACCCAGAACATTCCGTACATCTGCACATTGGGAGGCAATTCCAGAAGGGATGAGACCAGGTGGTCCACTTCTTGCTCGGGGACCAGTCCATAGGCCAGCGGCCACGCCTGTGCGTGAATCGTCGGAGATAGGACCTCGTTCTGGAAGACGCTTGCTGCATACCGATGCTGGGTGGGAAGATACAGGCGGTCATTGATCTGTTCTCTGGTGAGGTCAGCTTTTTGATGCCAGATAGAGGCATCGGCAGTATTGTCAGTCGCTTTGGCGATGCTCGATGCGTCCATCAAGGTACCATAGTACAGCGCATTTATGGCCGCCGATTGACCATAGCGATTGTCAGTGCCGGCCCAATCTATCAATGCGGTCTCCCACCACTCGCCAAAAGGTATATCCAGCAATCCTGTGCTTGGGTTCTCGCGGTCCTCCAAATAGGCCATGAATGCACATAGGACAGGATACACCTGCACCGAGAGCTGGACATCTTCTGTCATCTGTTGGTAGTCGTGAAGGCTCTGCACCCAGAGCATCCCATAATCAAGCAATAGCGTTGTATCGCTGTTGGGTGCCAGTGCTGCTGGCCGTCCATCCACAAATGCGTCCGCCATAAACAGCAGACCCCGTCTGAGGAGTCTCGTGTCCCCAAAGGCCACGCGGTTGATATGGTCTGCGACATAGGCATCACCCCACCATTGCCCCCTTTCACGCCAGGGGGTGTCGGTGTAGGCATCTGTCATGTTGGGATATAGAGTATCCACGCCCATCTGCCATATCTCGTTGAGAAACTCGTTGGAGGAGTTGAACGATCCCCGCTGAATTACAGGGTATCTTTCCTCATAGACCTGAATCTGCCCAACTTGGACAGGGCCATCCCCCCAAGCAGCGATCAAGACGTACCGACCGGCACGGGCATCTATGGTGGAGATGGAGCGAAGCGTCCCGTCGAGGACCCACGAATCCACCTGATTCCATGGTGCGTAAAGCGAACCGGGGTAGGGCAGGGGGCGAAGTGTGCCTGGCAGAAGCCGCTCATCCCATCCAATATCAACCACCGTTCCCGCAGGGCCGGTGACATTCGTCGTTAACCGTCCGTGAATCACTCGACCAAGATCCAGCACCACGTAGGCAGGCGTTGTCGTGAATTCAACCGTCACGCCCTCTCCTGAGGATATTGATACCGCGTCTGGCTGGCTAACTGGTTCAGCCAAGAGCAGCCTGCGTCCGGCCTGTGCACCCTGCTGGAAAGGGAGAGTCACCGGTTGTATGTCCTGCACGGAAATACCAAAGGTTAAGCCTTGGGGAGGGATGCCAGCAAACGACAAGCTGTGAGTGCCGGTATCTACCATCGTGGAAGCAATGTACACATCGGGGCGATGAACATCGGCCTCTTTCCACTCAATATTGTTGTTATCCAGGAGAACCGTGCCGGAAGGCGATGTCTCTGTTCCGGTAAGTATCTCGACCAGGAACTCTGTCGGCTTGGAGGCCTCGAAGTGGAAAGTGTAAGGATCGGATATCGATGGACCTAGTTCGCCAACCGCGCGTCCCGGTGACAATAGACCGGTGTCAATCACCGTCGGCGTGAAGGGTACGCTAGTCAGCAGCGGTATAGAGCGGGGCTGGTAAGCGGTTTCACCGGGAAGGTCCTTGACCACCGCCGCAGGCCATTCGTCATCGGAGAAAGCTGGCAACATCCAATCACGGGGAAGCTGTCGCAAGTCAACCAACTCCGTCGGTCCAATTAGCTTCCAACTGTGGACGGACACAGCATCTTGTCTCCACGCTCTGGACAGCAACGCCTTCCATTGGGGACCTGTACGGGCTGCCACATAGAGCCCTTGGCTTGTGACTCCCTGAATATGGCTCAACAGAAGCGGTGTGTCGGACTCGGCCCGTCTGGTATTAGGCGCCCACTGAACGAGTACAGCAATCAGATGGACACCTGGGTGCAACACGCTGAGCTGATGGATATCATATTCCCGCCTAGTCCGTGAGAAGCGAGCGGGGCCACGCCCCGCCCAGACGCCATCCACCCATACTTCATAGCGAGTATCAGCGAAAACAAAGAGTTGAACGCTCTCCAACGGTTCAGCAAGGGCAAAAGTGTGTCGAAACAAAACCACCTCGTGAGGAGCTGGAGTAGATGCATGCGCCCAGATGGCTCGGTTCTGAGCAAAATCCCCTGGCTGCGTTATTGAGGGAAGGGATGCGGTAGAAGTCAGCGAGGAGGCGGTGGTTGCCTCAGGTGTTGTGTCTTCACAGCGGAAAAGTTCAGCGTCGCCTCCACTCTTGCCACAGGCAACAAATACCCAAGCTAAGAGAAGGATGCCAAGCAGACTCTGATACGTTTTGTACGATTGTATCTTGGTTTCCTCCATACTCGGGATGAAAGCCCAATCGCATTGAGTGCATACGAGCCGGTCCCGTAAACTCCCGCGCCGTCTCGATCACGGCTGGACATTGATTCCCAGCGAAAATAGTCCCTGGGCCTGCCGTTACTATCGAACCGTTCTGCCGATTCTATCACGGTTGAACACCCCCGTCAACAGATTGACGGTGAGGGTGCTCTGCTATAGAATACACCCTCTTGCGGTCCCATTGGAATGCCTGACAAATTCGGTGACTGTCACAGTCGAGGGATTGGCAGCATTCCCTGGTTAAACCGGCTGAGCGCGTTCTCGATATACTGGGCAAAAGGAGCCATCGATGACAAAACAGTCGAATCGAGGCCTGTTGAGATGACAAGACTAACCCGACGACAGTTTCTCAGAATGACGGGGGCGGCTGCGGCCAGTGCAGCGCTTCTTGGCTCCGGCTGCGCGACTGACACTGGCAGCCAGCGATCGCCTTCCGCGCCAACCGGCGATCAGACCTACCTGGCGGTTGGCCGGGGCAGCGACCCGGCAGCGACCACGAAGGCAGCACTTGCCGCGCTGGGGGGCATCGAGCGTTTTGTGAGATCGGGCGACGATGTGATCATCAAGCCCAACATCTGTGTAGACTACCATCCACCCGAGTACGCGGCGACGACCAATCCTACCGTCGTCGCTACCCTGGTCTCCCTCTGTGTGGAGGCTGGTGCGCGGCGCGTAAGGGTCATGGACACCCCCTTCGGTGGCACGGCAGAGTCGGCCTACGCGGTGAGCGGCATCGAGGAGGCGGTACTGACATCTGGAGGCAAGATGGAAGTGATGAGTCCAGTCAAGTTCGTCACAACCTCCATTCCTGATGGGCTAGACATCACCGAATGGGACGTCTACCAGGATGTACTCGACGCCGATGTGCTGATCAACGTTCCTATCGCCAAGCACCACTCCCTAGGCCGGCTGAGCCTGGGGGGAAAGAACTTGCTGGGTGTGATCACCAAGCCCAACAGGATGCACCTTAATCTGGGCCAGCGTGCGGCCGATCTGGCGAGCCTGGTCCGCCCCACGCTTACCGTGGTGGACGCTGTGCGCATCCTGACTGCCCACGGCCCAACGGGAGGCAGCCTGAACGACGTGCAACAGACAGATACGGTCATCGCCAGCCACGACATGGTGGCAGCCGATGCATGGGCTGCCACCATGTTTGGCCTGACCGGGGCGGACATCGCCTACGTAAGGGCAGCGGCGGAGATGGGGTTGGGGACGATGGACCTGGATAGCATCAAGGTAGAGCAGGTCGATGCATAAGCGGTCCGGACTTGGGATCTCTAGATTAAAGTGGTGCTGTCTGCTCATTGGGTGGCTGCTGGTGGCCTGCAGTCAGGGCGAACCCACCGTCACTTCGCAGTCTGGCGCCTTCCCCGACGTGGATGCCTTCCCGGGCTGGACGACCGGTGGCGAGATAGAGACCTTTGGGCAGGAGAATATCTACGATCTGGTAGATGGCCAGGCCGACGCGTTCTTCGCCTACGGCTTTGAGCAGGTGATGGTGCAGGATTATGAGAATACTGACGGCACAGTGCTGAGCATCGAAATCTGGCAACTGGCGACACCCCCTGACGCCTACGGTCTGTTCACCACCACCATCTCCGGCGAACCGGCCGTAATTGGCAACGAAGGAGATGCTGACCCGGGACGCCGCTTGGTCTTTTGGCAAGATCGCTTCTACGTACATCTACGGGCCCGGCAGGAGGTGTCCGACGCCGATCTGTGGAGCCTTGCAGCGGCGGTTTCGGCAGCTTTGCCGTCCGGCGGCCAGCGTCCCGCGCTGATGGACCGGTTGCCGGCCGAGGGATTGACGGAACGCAGCGCCATCTTCTTTCACGAGGAGATCTCTATACAGAATGAGATATGGTTAGGTGGTGAGAATCTGCTGGGGTTGAGCTCTGAAACAGAGGGGGTTCTGGCACGGTACGACCTCGGCAGCACACCGGCGAGATTGTTGCTGGTGGACTACCCTGATGCAGAGATGGCTGCAGCAGGTCACGCAGCGTTGAGGGACGGTCAGATCAGCGATGTGGTGGCTAGCGACACATCCAATACCCTTCTGGGCATCGTCTTTGGCGAGGTGGATAGAGCAGTGGCTGATGCTCTGCTGATGGACGCCCTCCAGTGACGCGGCGGTCGACACAAGTTGGGCGAATCCGTACCTGTGTAACGGTTGGCGACAAGGAAATGCGCCAGCTTGACCCACCCGGTGCGCTACGGTATAATCCACATACGTTTCAAGCAACCATCACAATGTAAAGGAGGACAGTGAGATGAAAAGCCACTTGATTGATTATCAGGTTTTCGGAGACGACCTTCAGTTTGTGGAGGTCGAGCTAGATCCCGGCGAGACCGTGATTGCGGAAGCCGGGATGATGATGTATATGGAGGACGGTATCGGCTATGAGACCAAGATGGGTGATGGCTCCAAGCCCAAGGCTGGGTTCCTGGACTCTTTGGTCAGTGTTGGCAAGCGGGCGCTCACCGGCGAGTCGCTGTTCATGACCCACTTCACCCACAGCGGGGGTGAAGGGAAGCGACACGTAGCATTTGGGGCACCCTATCCCGGCAAGATCATCGCCATTGATCTGGATGAGGCAAAAGGTGAGCTGATCTGCCAGAAGGATTCCTTCCTGGCCGCGGCGTTGGGCACCGAATTGAGCATCGCGTTTAACAAGAAAATAGGGGCTGGGCTCTTTGGTGGCGAGGGATTCATCCTCCAGCGGCTCCGTGGGGATGGTATGGTCTTTATCCACGCGGGTGGGACCATTATCGAGAAACGCCTCAACAACGAAAAGCTCATGGTGGACACCGGGTGTATCGTCGCGTTCGAAAACACAATCAGCTATGACATCCAGCGGGCGGGCAATCTGAAATCCATGATCTTTGGCGGCGAGGGGCTCTTCCTGGCTACGCTGCAGGGCACCGGTCGCGTCTGGCTCCAATCGCTGCCGTTCTCACGGCTGGCTGACCGTATCCTAGAGTCCGCGCCCGCGGCTGGCGGGACGGCTGTGGATGAGGGCTCAATCGTAAGCGGGGCGATAAAGTTCCTGCAGAAATAACCAAATCTGCGAACCAGTCTAGACCTCCGAGATCTCGTGTGCTCGGAGGTCTTTGTTAAGGGGGAGCGGATAGGAAGGGTCAGGCGGAACGCCACTTGATGGGGAGATGAGCCATCTATGAACTGGTCCCGTTGGCGACGCGGACGTCTGTCTGTCCAGGTCTTGGCGTTCGCCTTGTACATCTATCTACTATTTGCTGCACTCCAGCGACGGGCGGCCTTCCCCCTGGCCGACCTGTATTTTCGGCTCAATCCGCTGGCCGCGCTCTGCGTTATGCTGGCTAGCAGGGCGTGGATCGGCCGGCTGGCGCTGGCCTTGCTCACACTGGGGCTGACACTGGCATTGGGACGGGTATGGTGTGGCTGGTTATGCCCGCTCGGCACATTGCTGGAGTGGGTGCGCCTTCGCTCGGCCCATCGCTGGGCAGCCAGCATATCCCCGCGCTGGCGTGCGGTCAAGAACGTCCTGCTGCTCGTGATTTTGGCTGCGGCTCTGTTTGGCAACCTCAGTCTGCTCATTCTTGACCCACTGACCCTGTTCACCCGGACGATGACGGTGGTGGTCATCCCGGCCCTCAACTATGCAGTCACCAACGTCGAGCGGGCCGCGTATCCAGCCCCATTTATGCGACCGGTCGTAAGCTGGCTGGAGGGGGTACTGCGCGGTCCAGTTCTGCCAGTCATCCAGCCGGCATTCGCCTCAAGTGCGGCCCTGGGCCTGCTGTTTCTGGGCATCCTAGCCCTCAACTTACTCGCGGACCGGTTCTGGTGCCGCTATCTATGTCCTCTTGGCGCACTGCTGGGGCTGTTGTCGAAGGTGTCACTCTTGCGGCCATCGGTACGCCCGGCCTGCAACCGCTGTGGCCACTGCGTGGGGGCCTGCCGCTTGGACGCGATTGACACCAGCCGCGGGTACGAGATCATTCCCTCCGAGTGCACCGTCTGTTTGGACTGTCTGGCTGCCTGCCCGGAGGAGGGGATCGGATTCCGCTCCCAACTGGCTCTAGCCCCCGCCAATGAATATGATCCTACCCGGCGGCAGGCGTTGACGGCGCTGGCATCCACTGCCGTCGGGGTCGCGGTGCTGCGGACGGATGTGGCGGCGAAGCAACCCCACCCACAGTTGATTCGGCCCCCTGGCGTGGTCGATGAAGACGAGTTCTTGGCTCGCTGCCTGCGTTGCAGCCAGTGTATGAAGGTCTGCCCAACCGCAGGGCTGCAACCAACGTTGCTGGAGGCAGGGCTGGAGGGTCTGTGGACGCCTCGGCTGGTGCCCCGGTTGGGTTATTGTGATTACGGCTGCAATGCCTGCGGGCAGATCTGTCCATCCAGCGCGATACCCCCACTCGATCTCGCCCAAAAGCGGGAGATGGTCATCGGCGTGGCCGTGATTGACCGCGACCGCTGCCTGCCTTGGGCCCACGGAACACCGTGTATCGTCTGCGAGGAGATGTGCCCGACACCGGAGAAGGCGATTCGGCTGGAGGAGGTGACGGTGGCGGACGATCGAGGAGAACCGGCCATCGTCCAGCGCCCGTACGTCCTGCAGGACGTGTGCATCGGCTGCGGCATCTGTGAATACCAATGTCCGCTGGAAGGCCAGGCGGCCATTCAGGTCTATCGCTCGTAGGAGTCGCACGGGGGACTCTTTCGCTATGTGAACCTTGGGACGCTCGGAGGGATACATAGTGCAGAAAACCTTGTGCGAAGGGAGCAACCTATGAGACCCAGATTTGTGTGGACGTTGGTGTTGGTTACCCTGGTTGCGCTGGCCGGCTGTTCCATAGCCCCATCACCGGCGCCAACATTGGTCATCACGCCTGTGGCAACGACCGCCCCTCCTCCGACAGTGACCGCTGTCGACGACGCTACGGCGACGTTGGAAACGACGCCCATCCCGGTCGAACCGACATCCCGGCCGGCCGAACCGACATCTCCAACCGTCGAACCGACCCGCCCACCAGATGATCCTTTCGAACTCATCTCCCAGGAGAGCCTCTTTGCCTTTATGGAGGACCTGACTGCTATCCAGCCCTACTCGGGTTGGCGTAACTCGGCCACCGAGGGTGAGGCCGAGGCCCTGGACTATGTCGCAGAGGCATTGGAGGACTTGCCGTTCTTGCGAGAGACGGGGCTGGAGTTAGAGCGTCAGAGTTTCCGAGTCTTCCTGGCCACCGAGCTGTGGGAGACGCGGGTCCATTTGACCGTAAGTGGTAAGGCGGTGGAGGTGCCGGCCGACGGCCTGAGAGGCCCCCGGGACGACATCGCGCAGGCGCTTCGTTTTGACTCCGATGGAATGCTGAACGATTCAGACCCGGACCCGGTTGTCGTCGCAGGGCCTGTGGTACTGGTGCGGTCTGCGGAAGACATCCGCACGCTGAGTCAGGCTGACTTGAGGGGGAAAGTGGTCCTGCTCGACTATGGAGTGATAGACCGGGCCTTGCTCGGCAGTTCGCGGGCCACTGAGATCGCTTCGAGCCTGATGGCCAAGGGACCGGCTGGGCTGGTGCTGGTCACCAGTTTCTCCAATCGGCCGCACGAAAGCCACGGCAGCTTTGTCGGGGACCTGAGTGCACTAACCGGGGTGAAGACAGAGCCAACCCCACCCGTTCTGTACGTCCGTCTAGAAGATATAGCAGCGGTGGGGATCGAGGACTGGCAAGACCTGGCACAGGTCGAAGCGGCTCGTCTCACCTGGGATGCTGACGTATTCTCCCCCGGCGACTCGGGCAACCTGGTCGCCCGTATCCCCGGCACAGATGGGTCACAGGCCGTGATCCTGGGAGCCCACATCGACAGCCCAAATGGCCCCGGGGCTATGGATGACGGTAGTGGTTCAGTCGTATTGCTGGAGGTGGCCCGCGTCCTGAACGCAGCCCGGTTCCAACCTCCCACCGATCTTTACCTGGTCTGGTTTGGCAGCGAAGAGATAGGTCTGTACGGATCTTATCACTTTGTCTCGACGCACCAGGAGCTGCTCGACCGGAGCCTGGCCATGTTGCAGATGGATATGCTGTGCCATCCACTGGAAGGAATTGACGCATATCTCAACATTATCACCTGGTCCTACGGTCGCCTGGGGGATGATCGGTTGACGTGGCCCGATTATCTGAGCCAGGCGGCGGAGCGGCAAGGAATATCGACCTACCCATCGGGCCATTACGGCATCGAATCGGACAACTCGGCTTTCGCCGGATTCGACGTGCCCAACGCCAATCTGATCTATATGAACTATCCCGAGATGGCGTCACTCGGCGGCGTCCACTACGGCTGTCACATTCACGATCCCTACGACACCGTGGATTTGGCGCGAGAAGAGGGAGACGTGCTGGAACAGATGGCGCGGGTAGTCCTGAGCGCAGCTCTGGAGACCGGACAGGAGGCCCCAGAACTGCGCGTCGCCCCGCGGCCCGACAGGCGCGTCCTGTTTGTGTCCAGCCACACCGAGTCAGTCCATATGGCCCCGACCACGTTCACCGACCTGGGGATGGCTTTCGCCTGGTCAGGGTTTGACGTAGACATGGTCCCCTACGGGCAAGCGGTGACCGCCAGCGATCTGGAGGACACGGACCTGGTGGTGGTGCTGCCGGTGTTGGACTATCCCAGCCTGGAGGAGGATCCCGCGGCATACGACGAGGCGTGGGGCCCGGGGGAGGTTGAGGCATTAAGGGCGTACGTGGATGGGGGTGGGATGCTGGTGTTGACGAACAGCGCCAACCGCGTCAAGTACAACAACCAGGTGCTGGATTCCAACGAGGATTGGGGTGATGTAAATGTGCTGGCGGAGCATTTTGGTATTTCCTATCAGGATCATGGCCTGACGGCTACCACGGCAGGGACTGAGGGGGGCAGCTCATTGCTAGGAGGTGTACCATCCCTGGCCCTAGCCAAGAACAACGGCGTGCCGTTTACGGTTAGGGACACGGCCAAGGCCCAGGTTCTGGCCTTGGCTGGTGGAGAGCCCGCTATGGCGTTAGTCGACTCTGGCGGTGCTGGAGGACAGGTTCTGATACTGGCCGATGTCGGTATGCTGGCCACCGACGGGGGTGAACCGGCCAACCTGGATTTCTGGCTCAACCTGGCCGAGTATGCCCGGGCGCGCTGAGTCTCGCACCGGGCGCGAGGGGTAGACTGTAATGAAGCTTCGAGCGATCACTTTAGAAACGGGTAACCATCGATCCTCCCGCCTGTGGCGGAGGATCCTCGTCATCGTCGGACTGACCTTTGTCGCCACGGCGCTCGCGGTAGCGGTATTCATCGCTGCGACCGCTGCCCGCTTTGCAGAGGGCGCCCTGGCCCCACCACGGATGGACCTCGATCGGACGCCGCTCGAGGTGGGCATTGAGGGCTACAGAGATGTCACCTTCACGGCCGAAGATGGGATCACTCTGCGCGGTTGGTACGTCCCACCTGAGAACGGCGTGCTCATCATTTTGGCCCACGGCTATGCTCATAACCGCCTGATGCTCCTGCCCGAGGCCCAGTTTCTCTCCGAGCAAGAGTACGGCGCGCTCCTCTTTGACTTCCGTGGGCATGGTGAGAGCGATGACGCACTTGTCACCATGGGCGATCACGAACAGCGTGACATGAACGCGGCCATTGACTTTGTGGCCGCCCAGCCCGGTGTCGAGGAGATCGGCGCTCTCGGGTTCTCTATGGGCGCGGCGACGCTGATACAGGTTGCTGCGCAGGATGACCGTCTGGGTGCCGTCGTCGTCGAAGCGGCCTTTCCCACCTTGAGGGAGGAAATACGCTACCGCTCACGCGCCCTCGGATTCCTCTCACAACTGCCCTCTCTATGGACTATGAAGCGAGCGGGGGTAGACGTAAACGAGGTCAACCCTATCGACGATCTGTGTATGGTGAGCCCGCGTCCAACGTTATTGATCTATGGTGAAATGGACGCCGATGTGCCCCCTGGCACGCCGCAGGCGATGCGGGATGCAGCCTGTAACCCCGTAGACCTGTGGGTTATCGAGGCAGCGGCCCATCAGAACTACTCGGAGGTCGTGCCAAAAGAATACTCGGAGCGTGTGCTAGAGTTTTTTGATACGTGGCTGCTCGGCGAGGGTGAGTGAGGGATATGCACCGACGACTGCTCGTCATCGATCCAGCGACTCGGAGCTGGCGGCTGGAAACACTCCACGTCGAGACGCTGGACAAGGATCCACGCCAGGACTATTTCGTGCTCAGCGGTGAGCCGTTATGTCAATACTTGCTGCGCCGCGATCCAGGAGGGCTGGTCATCGCCCGCGGGCCGATGCCCTTCCTATCCGGGAACAAGGCCAGCGTGGGCTACGTCTCGCCGCTCACCGGTGCGCCCCACTACAGCTTTGTCGGCGGGCGGGCGGCGGCGCAACTGCTGAACCTCGGGTTGGATGCGGTCCTGTTTCGAGCGGAGAGAAACCAGGGTTCTGTCAGAACCCTGGTTTCTGAGGATTACGTCGTGGTGAGCGGGCGGGCGCCCGACCTGGCAGTCACGTTCAAACCATCGGGCGATCTCCCGGCAGGCCAGCGTAGTGCGTACTACTGGTTGCTGGAGCAAGAGCTGACAGGCGATCAGCACGCCGGGAGCATCTTCACCCTGGGCGAGGGGGCGCACCTGGGCTACCGTTCGGCCAACCTGTCCGTCGAGGCGATCTACCACGCCGGGCGGGGCGGAGCAGGGGCCGTGTTCACCCGCTTTGCCTCGGCGCTGGTGTTGCGTGGCGAGCCGATGGAGCCGCCCGAGTTCCTTTTCGCTGATGACCCTGCGACGGACTCGGGACGCCGATCCCGCTTCACCCGCAACCCCAACGCGGCGATTGCCGCGCTGCTGGACCAGCACTGCGCCCGGCTGTCCGATAGAACTGGCGGCACCATCACCAAGCTTCTCACCACCGGCGCCGACCCATCGGGCCGGGATACGCTGCCCGCCTGGAACGCCCGCCGGCTCGGCACTCCCCTGGCCGAGCTTGGTGGTCCCCGGGTGCTGAAGGCGACCCGCCACGGCCAGACGGGCTGTCACTGGTGCCAGGTGGACTGCCGCCACTACCACTGGGTTCCCGTAGACTATACGCCTGACGGACGGGATATGCTCCTCGACGATTTTGAACCGACCTACGCCGTGTTCGCCATGCTCGGTCTGACGCCGGCCGACGATACATTGCAGGCCCAACTCGACCTCCGAGCCCAGGTCGACCAGCGGCTGATCCTGCCGATCGAACAGATGGGATGTGATGTCATGAACATCGGCGTGGGATTGGCCGCCTTGTTTGAGGGGGTGGAGCGAGGGCTCATTCCCGCCAGTGACGTGCCAGACTTCAAGTCCACCGCCCTCTCTCCCCCTGCTCAGACGGGAGGGACTGAGGGAGGGCTAGCAGCAGCCGTGGAGGCGGTGGTGATGCTGCGATCCGGCCAGGCGGCGGATTATCCGGCCCTGCGGGCGGTCGGCGACGGGCCACAGGCGCTGGCCGAAAGGTACCCGCCGATGCAGGACGTCGTGTTCACGAGCGGCAAGGGAACGCTGGGAAACGCCGG
>CAYUIS010000050.1:0-27564 GCA_964444825.1 uncultured Anaerolineales bacterium
ATCAGGTTCTCACCGGTCTCTTGCATATGCTTGGCCACACGATGGCGAAAGTTGTACACCGTCCGCAGCTCGAAGTGCCCTTCGCTCAGGTCCCGGTAGCCCAAGGCGTAGCGCACCTGCACGTCGAAGCAGAAGTGATCGTAGGCTTCTTCGTCACTCCAACCGTATCCGGCCTTGAGTGTCTCGAATCCGACCAACACGTTGACCGGGATGTTGGGGCGTGAATCCTCATCCGAGTAGACAGCGGTAAATGACTCTTCGTCAATTCGGCAGAAAAGTTGGTGATAGAAAGTGCCAGCCCAGGACGCTTCCAGGCGCGCCTGTTGCTTTTTCGGCAGAGAATCAATGCTGCTGAACAGTGGCCACTGTAGATGCTGATCGTTCTTGCGAAACATACGCGTTCTCCTCGGCAAAGTGTGGTGCTATTCTACCACACTCGCATGAGGTGCGAAAACGCTACCTTTTTTCAGGGGAGTCTGATAATGCTTTTCAGTAATTGGCCAAAAAAGGAGTAGCCGATCTCTTCAGGGCTTCCCTTGCTGGCGCACGGGACCGTCACGTGCAGTGGCTTCAAACCTGCAGACTCACGCCTCGTGATCCCGGTTAGGGAGTTCCAGAAAAATAACTATCCCAAAACTGCGAAGCCAGTTCAGAAGCAGAGCGCGAGAGGCCACCTATGCCGCACGAAAACCTGCCAAACGGGCCAGAATGGCCTGGTCTTGGGCATTCTCGGCGCGTTGTTTGCGTCAGGCAGTGGTCTGCTCCGTTTTGCCTACTGAGATGTGGGATGATTATTTTCTTGGAAAAGCCTTATTGGTCGGCCAGAACAGAAGACGGCGGCGGGTGCGACGTGTGGTGGCGTATCACCAGTGGTATGTACAAGGGGCGTAGCTCTTGTACCGTATTCACCGTCACCGTCAAGCTGGTGCTATCGGAGCCGCAACAGTTGGTAGTCGTTAGGTGCATAGTATAGAGGCCGCTGCTGGTGTAGACATGGCTGACAGTCACCAAACCGATGCTTGTAGTTGGTAAGGTACCGTCACCAAAAACCCAGTTATAGGTGATGGGCATAGTGCCTGAGACTGTGACGGTAAAGTGCATTGTTTGAGCCCGATTTACCGGACTGTCGGAGATCAGGGCTAGTATGACCACTCCCGTGTCGCCGGACCTGACAATGACGGTGCCAGTGACAGTATCTGAGCCACAGGTTTGGGTGACGGTCAAGGTGATAGCGAACACACCGACCGAGGTGTAGACGTGTTCAGGATGCTGGAGGGTGGAGGTAGAGCCGTCTCCGAACTCCCACAACCAGGCCATGGGCTCACCGCCGGAAGTGTCAGTGAAATGGACGGTGGTACTGACAGGCACATCTCCCACTGGATAGCGGACAAAACTGGCAGACGGGCCTGGAGCGACCGTGACGGTAGTCGAGACCACGTCGGTGTCACAACCGTTGGTAGCGGTCAGCCAGACGGTATACGTCCCTCCAGAGGCATAGATATGGCTGTTGTGTTGGCCAGTAGCGGTGATGCCGTCACCAAAGCTCCATAGATAGCCGGCAGGACCTCCACCATTGATAGCGCTGAAGCCCACGTCGCCCCCTGCGCACACCTCTCCTGCTGGCGTGCGAACGATGGTTGCCGATGGTCCTGAGATAACGGGCACTGCATCGGTAGCGCCATCTGAGCCGAAGGGGTTGGTGACAGTCAGAGTGACGGTGAATGTGCCGGTGGCAGTGTAGGTATGGGTAGGATGCTGCACGTCAGCGATATCCCCGTCGCCAAAGGCCCAAGCCCAGGCGGAAGGATCGCCTGAACTCGTATCAGTGAACTGAACCGCCGTCCCGATGCAGGTCACACCGTCCGGGACGCGGGCAAAGTGGGCGACGGGTTCCTCCGTGACAGTCAAAATCGCTGACGCAACCGCATGCGGGACGGTGGCCGTGATGACCCATGTGCCAGTGTATTGACTGGTGTAGACGTTGTCCGTCCAAGATCCGCCTGCGGCGGGTGTGACAGTGTAAACACCACTGACACTGGCATCCCACGAGTTGCCATAGGCGTCGGTAGCGACCAGAGTGTACACTACTTGCCAACCTGCCGCCACTTTGTATGGGCTGGGGGTGAGAATAGCACTGACCGCCGTCGGCACGTGAGTGATGGTCAGGACAGCGCTCTCTATCAGACTGAGATACGTAGCCGCGACGGCCCACGTGCCCGCGATCTCAGCGCTGTAAACGTTATCCGTCCATGTGCCGCCTGCTGCGGGTGAGACGGCACAGTTCGCCTCTGGGGTAGCGTCCCAGGAGTTGCCATACGTATCGCTGGCGATCAGGGTGTAGACCACCTGTTCCCCTGCCCTTGCTGTGTGCTGAGCGGGACTCAGGGTAGTGCCGGTGGCCGTTGGCGCGTGAGTGACGGTCAGAACAGCGGTGTCAGTCAGGTCAAGGCAGGAGGCCGTGATGATCCAGATGCCTGCGACTTCGCTGGTGTAGACGTTGCCCATCCACGTGCCGCCTGCAGCAAGAGTGACGCTGTACAAAGAGAGTGCAGTGACGTCCCAAGAGTTGCTGTATGCGTCGCGAGCAGTGACGGTGTAGGTCGACGATTCGCCAGCGGCGGTGGTGGTCGCGGTGGGAGCTAGCTTGATGGCCGCCGCATCCCCGTGGACGATTTGAAACTCCACCGTATCAGAGACACTCCCCTGGGTAGCCGTGATCAACCGTCGGCTGATAGGAACAGTCTGTGCGGTAAGGACTGTGGTCATACCAGAGGTAGGGTTTACTGTGCCGCCGTCCGTCATCCACGTCGGGGTGATGGGCATCGGGTCGCCGTACTGGTCGTAGCCAGTAGCCGTGAACGTCTGCGCCACCCCCACGGTGACGGTGACCAGGGTGGGTGTCACGGTGATGGTAGTCAGCGTGATGGGCTGATCTACCCAGAGAAAGGCAGCGCTGAAAGCGCCCCAGTTGCCGTCGGCGTCGCGGCCGCGCACAAAGAGGGTGTGACGACCACCGCTCAACTCTGTTGTGTCAACCGTTGCTGTGACCACTTCGATCTTCTCATCGAAGCTCCCATCTCTGGCCGTCATAGGGTAAGAGATGGACGTGGTAGTGGTGATCCAGGGAGGTGTGTCGATGTAGTACTCGGCGCTGGCGATGTTCTGTGTAGGCTCGGTGCCGCTAGAGTTGTTGTAGCGGTTGTCGTTAAGGGTGGCCGTCAACTGCGCGGTCTCGCCAACGGTTGCAGTGATCGGTGCGACAGTCAAGTCTAAGCTATCGGGGCCGCCAGGGGTCAAGTAGGGGGTTCGTGGCACCTTCGCTGCGTAGAGTAGCGCGCCCATGTTTTCACCGACAATCTGTGGAAGGTCACCACAAGGTTGGAAATACTCCTCCCCTAGCTCGAAAGTATATGCCGCGATGCCCAGCTCGCCGTAGGCCCAATCCCCAGTCCCCCCTCTGGTGAGATATAGTTCGCTGGACTGTTGGGGCCTATAGCTGTTGAAGTAGGCAAACTTGCGCCCTAGTGTCTGCAATTGCGAGCTGTTAGGAGCACTTTGAGTCTTGTAGCTCCAGGGCCAGAGCACCAGGTTGCCGTAGGAATGTAGCGAGAATAAAAGACCAGTTGCATCACCTGGAGCAGGGGAGATGTCGTCGTCGGCACGCTGATCGCGAAAAAGAGACCGAACGAGATCGACGAGATGGTAAGTCTCAGGCTCCGAAGCCGCTGAGGGCCCCTGATACATATCTGAGCACGCATCGGTGCTGCCCCCTCCCCACTGGTAGGGGTAGTTGCGATTGAGGTCCACACCATATTGGTCGGCACCCATAGTGTCGCACAAAGTGCAATCGCCCTGGCTGTCATTTCGGTTCTTCCGTTGCAGACAATCGCCCTCCACGAGCTGTCGTCCGTCAGGGTTGACTGTGACGACGACATAGATCTCGTGATAGTCCACAATCCAGGTCACGTCGGGATCGGTGCCATAGTTGTCCAGCAAGTACTCAGCGAAGTACACTGCTGCCTCAGCCGTGGTCAGTTCGCGGGCGTGCAAGTTGGCCATTAGGAAGAAACGGGGTTTGGGTACCTCGATCTGGGAATTGGTGATCTGAAGCACCCATAGGTCGTAGCCTTCCTCATTGCCAATACACGTCCCAGGGTTTTCTTTGCACCAGCTATCACCGTAGTCTATCAACTCGGCCAGATCAGGGTAGTCGGTGGAGAACTGGTTCAGGGCGGCGTACAGTTGGTTCACATCACGATAGCAGGGATATCCCGGAGGACCCAGAGGACGTATCCCAACCCGCTTGGTATCCGGTTCCACCCGGTAGCCCTGAGCGATCAGATGAGCCGCACTCTTCGCATCCAGGGCCATTGTGGCGTACCTATCCTTGGGATTGACTTCCCATATGTCGTGGTCAACAGCGAGGGCTGACAGGCGCGCGTGGGTATCATAGTAGACACGATAGATGTCTCCCTCTGCCTGGAGAAGATCGTCACGCTCTGTGCTTGCCCACGCGGGCAATATCGAGAGATTGGGTGGGGATGGCGCCTGGGCATAGCTGGGCGCGACCAGCTCCGCTATGAGTGTGAGCGGGGTCAGGGTCAGGAACAAGGCAGCCCACGTCTTGCGTGCGACAGTTGAATCCAAGAAGTCGACAAGTATTTCGCATAGGGCAATCCTCAAGCGAGATCGCCCGACCGATGTACATTGCCATCCTATCATTCTTCAGTCTATGTTCCGTTAAAGCAACCGAAAAGGCTCACTAGAATCCGCCGGGGACCCACTCCCCGCTTATCCCTCCTGGTAATAGCACAAAGGCAGATGGCGAAAACCAATTTCGATAATTGGCCAAGAAACGGGCATCTGATCCCATCACCGTTCTTCTTGCTGGCACTCATGACATAGACCAAAGAGCTGAAGCAGATGGTCAGCCACCTGGTAGCCCGTTTCCGCCTCGACTTGGTCGATCAATGCGTGTATATCGTCCTCGCCAGCGAACTCGACCGCCCGCTCGCAGCCCTGGCAGATCAGGGTATGACGGTGACCGGGTGATGCCAGCACGTAGCCGTGGCATCCATTCTCGCCATGAACACGGCGAACCAGGTTCAGTTCCGCCAGCAGCGCCAGCGTCCGGTAGACGGTCACCAGTCCCAGCTTGTGGTGTAAACGCCGCCCCTGTTCCAAGATCTCTTGAGGCAGGATTGGCGCATATGCCTGTTGTAGCGTCTGCATCACCGCTCGTCGAGGGGCAGTAATGCGGCACCCAGCGTCTACAAGGACCTGTTCCCATTCCATCGTCGCGATCCCTTAATGAAACAAGTTTTCAATAAGATCATATCACCGACAGACTAATGTGTCAAGCTGTTTGGAGATTGCAGGGTGGGGGTTAGCGGCAGTATGGTCCCCCTACCCGAGCCTGACCGCCTCCTGCTCGAGTTTGATCCCCCGCGCGAGCATGTGATCAATCAGTGGCGCTACGTCGGCCAGGTAGGGCTGGCGCTTCAGGTGCGCCAGGTTGCGCTCATCGGCAGTGGTCAGAGGATGGGCCCAGTGAGCGTAGGTATCTAGCGTGGCGCAATCCATTCGGAAGGGCTCGAAGCGAGGCGAGACCTGTGCACGCAACTGAGCCAGGATGTTGAGGCCGCCGTAGTCGATGTCGGCCCAGAGAAACAGGGAAACGTGCGAGAGTAATTCGTCGGTCAGGCAGCGCAGTAGGTGGCGGCTGGCAGGCGATGGGTTGCCCCATAAGCACAGAGCGGCCAGCTTGTCGCCTTCGTGGCGCACCAACTCGTAAAAGGCTGTCAGGTTCTCGACGCAGACCACACGGGCCGCATCGACCCGCACCCGTTTCACATGCCCTGCCAGCGCTGTGGGAACTCCCACCGATGGGTAGAACTCGCAAAGCGACATCATCTGGCCGCGCTCGTCCACCAATTGCCAGGGACCATAAAGATAGAGATGCCCAGGGTTGGCGACCAGACCTAGCTCGCGTAACACTTCCCGGTCGGATAGCGCGCGCCATTCGGACCTGTGACGGCGGGCCAGCCGGGCGATAGCGCCCTTGAGCGCGTCGAACCGCTTGCTATCGTTGAACACCCGCACGCTAAAAACACGATATGGCACCTCCTCCGCTGCGCCTGGCTTGGGCGCATCGTCAGGGAGCGCCAAGAGGGCGGCTAGCAGGTCGCGATTCCAACCGTCGTCGTCCAAGTCGAAGGGGGTGGGGGATTTCCCCGCCTTGAGCCGATCGAGGCAGCGCTCCACGGCACGCCTGCGCCACCCGTCGAGCCGGGAGCGATCGCTCAGCAGCAGGGCGCCCAAACGCCCGCGCCGCTTGCTCAGAGACTGACGTCCGACCAGGGCGTAGAGCCCTCCGACGCGCTCCGGTTCCAGTGTTACCGTGTCGAGCAGGTGCCCCGCCTGTCCTGGCTGCCACGCCAGGCGGACGAGACCGTCCTTTTCCAACGTCTCTAGCTGCTCATTGGCCGTCACGCGGGGAAGTGGATCGGCCTGGCTGTAGTAGCCGGTCAGCGCGCCGGCGACGTCGTCCACGTTGACGCGCACGGCCTGCCGGGGCGTGCCGCCGCGCCGCTCGTACACATCGATCAGAATTTGTAGAATCGCGACAACGTCTGGAGTGGGAGCAAACAAGATAGCCACTACGCCGCGGCCTCCAACTCCTGCATCACCCGCGCCTTGTCGATCTCGATGACAAAAGCGCGATTCTCCTGGCGGACGACGGTGCGTACCGAGTCCACGTGCGGAAGCAGGCCTGCTGCCTTGTCGGGCGGCGTCGCCAGCAGAACCTGGAGCTTGCTATCGACCATGAACTGCAGGGCGCTGGCTGTGCGGGCCGTGTCCATCTTACCAAAGGCCTCGTCGAACAGTGCCAAACGGATGGTATCGGAGGGGCGCGGCTGGTTGAGGCGGTAGGCCTGAGCGAAGGAGGCAGCCATGGCGACGTAAAAGGGCGTCGTCGTCTCACCGCCCGACTTTTTGGCCTTGATCTGGCTCAAGAGTGCCCGGTCGCCGTTGGGGTAGTGGACGCGGATATCGTAGCACAGGTAATTGCGATAGTCCTGCAGTTCGCGCAGCTCAGGCGCCAGCTCCTCACCGGGACCGGCGGTAAGCCGCTCAAAGAGCAGGTCCCATCCCTGCTGGTGGCGCTGGCGAAAATCGGACTCAAACAGTGACTCACCCAGGATGTTCTGGCTGTCCATAACCATATCGTAGACCTGGCGCAGCGTGGGCTCGGGCCGGGCGATGAACTCGAACCGCTCGCCGCCAAACCGCAGCCCGGCTAGAGTGGTGTTCAGGTAGGCCAACTGCTGGCGGGCGTCCTCGATCTGCTCGCGCAGCCGGTGGACAAAGTTCTCGACCAGTTCCTGCTCGGCCAGGGCGCGCTGTTCGGCGATGCGCGCCTCGTATTCGGGCAACTCTGACTTGACGTAGCGGTCGCGCTCGGCCAGGTAGCGGGCGGCATCTTCGTCGGCGTCGTAACCGAACTGGTAGGTGAGGCTGTAGCTGTGCTTCGCCTCGCGCAGGCTGGTGCGGCTGCGATCCTCGGCCGTCTGATAATCGCCCTCGTAGCGAGCGGCGTTGGCCAGCACCGTCTCCAGAGGCTGGCGCTCGCGGCGGCGATCATACTCCTTGTCCATCTCCTCGCGCAGCGATGCGGCGTTCTCCTGGAGCAGGAATTGCTCGATGTCCTGGACAACCTCGTTGGCTTCGTGCTCCAGGTTGGGGATGGTCTCCCCCGACAGAGTCTCGATGCGCGTCTCGATCCTGCCGACGTCCCGTTCGAGCTGGTCGGCCTCATTCTGAAGGGCGTTGGCTGCCGCCTGCCGTCGCTCGACATCGGCCTGCAATGTCTCGACGGTCCGGGTGTCGAGCGACGCCAGTTCGCCTTGCAGGCTGTCCAGCCTGGCGGCGAGAGTGGGGATGGCGTCCAGGCCGGGCAGATCTCGCTCCAGTTCGATAAAGACGCGCACCTTGTCCTGGGTGAGCGCCAGCCGCTCGCATAGGGCTGTGCCCTGCGCCTGCAGGGCCAAAAGCTCGCCGCGAATGCCGTCCAGCCGCTCCTTCCGCTGTTCGATCTGGCGAGGGACGGCCCGCTCGCCGATGAACCAGCGGCGATATGTGTGAGGGTCGAGGTGACGACTGGTATAGTTGCGGCGCACGAAGCAGCCGCGAGTGATGGCGGAGCGGTGATCGCGCAACTCCTCCAAAACGTCGCACTTGACGTACCCGCCCAGGAGCATGTCGACCAGGGCGCGGGCAGCAGGGTGGTCAGTCTCGACCTCGCTCGCCAAACTGTCAGGGCGAGCCGGTTGGGCGTGCTCCAAGATGCGCTCCGTGTCGGGCAGACCGACGCCATGTAGGTCGTCCTTGAAACGGCGCTGCTGGTAAAGGCGCATCGCCGCGTCATAGTGGGCCGGCGGCACCAGCAGGTCGAAGCGGCTGCGCCCCAGGATGCCCTCGACGGCGTCCTGCCAGGATTCGTCGGGAATGTGGAGTGCGGTACAAAGGTAGGCCACCTCGTCGGCTTCCAGGTCTAGTTCGGCCCGCAGCAGGCGGCGCAGGCAGGCTGCCGCCGGAACGGCGGCCTCATAGCTGGCGTCCCGGTCACCAGTGCGCAGTTGGACGATTTCGCGCTGCAGTTGCTCCGCCTCCTGACTCAGTTGATCGCTTTGGCTCTTGAGCAGGGCATGTTGTTCGGCATAGTGGCGGCCCAAAGCCTCGAGATCGCTTTGCAGATCGGAGATCGGAGACTGGCTGCAGGCAAAAGCTGTCTCGATAAAGGTCTGTAGAGAAGCTGGAACATTCAGCCCTTCCTCGCCCAGAAGGTCGCGCAGATGTTGGGCGTCCGCCACTTCACGAGCCAGGGTCTCGCACACGCAGGCTTCGCGCTGGCGCAGGTCGGCCAACTCGACCTCGGCGCGGGTGATCTCCTCGCGGAGAGATTTTTCGTGGACGGCGGTCGCGTCGGTGCGCAGGGCTACCTGGGCGTCGACCAGGGCCTGGCGGGCGTGGGCCAACCGCTCGGCCAGGTCGTCGCGCTGGAGGCCGAGACGGCTGAGGTCAAGCTGCGCCTGGTCGAGCTCGATCCGATACCGCTTGAGTTTGGCCAGGTGCGTGTCGGCCAGCGCACGCCGGCGGGTGGTGCCGTTGGTGATGCGCCGCCGCCGGTTGGCCTGCCGCTCCTGATCCAACTCCTCAATGCGATCCAGCTCGGCGATGCGCTGGCGAACGTCGGCGGCCAGGTCCTCAAAGTGGCGCATCGTCTCGAGTTGGTCCCGCAGCGTCTTGACGTCCACCAGGTCTTCGTCCAATAGATAATCGCGGACGAAATCGCGGATGTTGGTCAGCGGGCTAAAGGCCACGCCCTTGGTGATCTTAGCGGGGAAGGTCTCCTTCAGTTGGCCCAGGCGGTTAAGCAGGTGAAAGCGGTAATCCTCCAGCCGGGTAAACACGCGGGCGCGCGCGGCGGGGGGCAGGGCAAAGTTTTCCAGGTGACGGCCAAAGGCGCGGCTGTCGAGGACTTGTCCTTCGCTGCGGAAGAACCAGGCGTCGTTGAGCTCTGCACCGTTGACGATGAAGTAGACGATGTTGGGCGCGCGTCCGTCTTCGTATGCGTCGGCGACAGCTCCGTGGACGAAGGTGCTCCCGTCGGGGTTACGAAACTCGAGGGCGACGACGGCGGTAGCGTCGCCGCGCAGGAAGCGCTGTCCCTCGGTGCCCAGTTCCCCCCGGATGTAGCCGACGAGGGTACGTCGGCTACCGCTCATGGCCGCCTGGTTATACTTGACATCCCGCTGCCCGCCGACCAGAGCGAACTGGATGGCGTCGAGGATGGTGGACTTGCCAACGCCGTTGACGCCGATGAAGTAGGTAGTGCCGTGGCAGGTGATGGTGACGTTTTCGAACAGGTGCCAGTTGATTAAGCGAATACGGGTGAGTTGTTTCATGGTGGACTCCTGTTGCGTGGTTAGTGATCAGGGATCGGTGATTCGTGTGAGCGCCCAATTGCCAATCACCAGCCACAAATCACTTTTCCTCTTCATGCCCTTCTGCCCCGCCCGGCGCCCGATACTTGCGCAGCCACGCTTCCATCTCCTCCGCTGTTTGCACCGGCAGAACCATCTTGACTGAGCCGCGCAGACGCAGGCGGAGCTCGCTGTCGCGTACGTCCAGGGAGCGGCCGTCGACGAGCTCGATCAGGCCCAGGCTCTTCATGCGGCGCAGGATCTCCTCGTACCGCACAATGCCCAACGTGCGCTCCTTGCCGGTGACGGTGCGGTACTCCTCGCGAATCTCGCCGACGGTGACGACTGGGGCCTTTGCCAGGCTGAGTTGTTCGGCGTGCTCCTCGTAGAGTTTGCGCAGGACGACGATCATCAACGACTCGTCGAGCCTGTACCGCCGGCGGCAGTAGCCAAAGTCCGAGACGACCTGGAAGACGCGATGATAGTCGTCGTGCAGCAGCGTGAAGCCCGCCGTCGAAAACAGCGCATCAAACACACCTCGGTGGCGATAGACGAGGTAATAGTCTTCCTTGTCTGCCTCATCATCCTGGTAAAGGAACGTCTTGCCCAGTAGCCGATTCATCACGCGCGGCACCTCGCGGCGTCTCTTCTCCGGCAAGTCGGTGAGTTCGAGAATTATGTTGGCGCTTAGCGACATCGCTTGTCTCCTCACATATCACACGTCGCGCTTCACGAGCTGAAACGGCCTCACCTGCACTATCCCCAACGCCACCGGTTCCCCTGCCAGCGGTTCGACGTTGTAGTTGACCTCGGGGTGGTTGCCGTAGGCGATGGTGTAGATGAGCCACGGCAAATCCTCCTCTTGATCAAAGGCGTCGGGCGGTAGGTCGCTGACGTGCAGCACCCTGTGTCCGTTGAAGAACTGGCCGACGAAGCGCTGAATCTTGGCTGGCGTGATGGCCAGTCCTAACTGTTCCAAGGTGACGGCGCGCAGCGCGTGCACGTCCGCCGGGTCGAGCACCGAGGCGATGATAGGGCTTGGTGCGAAGGGCGCGCGATTCCGGGGTGGGGTATACAGGCTGCCCGCGTCGGGCTGGCGAATTGGAGCCACCTGGAAGGGTGGCATTCCCTCGGGCGACACCTCTTCTCCCTCGGCCTGCAAGTCGGCCAGTCCGCGGGCCAACAGGATCAACCGATCCTTAAAGCCGCCGTCAGCGCCGACCAGTTGGTAGCGAATCTGGCGCAGGGAGGTGCGCAGGTACTGCGCGTGGCGCCGGTCGATTTCGTCCAGCAGCGGGTCGAGGCCTTCCAGTTGGTTGACGATAAAGCGCAGGTAGTGGCTGATCTCGGTCGCAGCCTGGGCGGGCGAGAGACGACCCTGGGTCGCCAATTCGTCGGCGGCATGACCGAGCCAGTCGCCGTCGATCTGCCACTCCTGCAAGCGGGCCACGATGTCGCGCCGGTAGCGGGAGACGTGGTCTGAGGTTTTCAGGGCGTGGTAGGCTGGCCCCAGCGCGTGAGCATAGTCATCATATTGTAAGCGCAGCACCTCGGCGACGGGACGCTCGCGGGTGACGCGGTCGGTGTAGCGGCGGATGTTCTGGTTCAGCTCGTTAAGCCCGCGCACGACCTGGCGCACGTTCTCGTAGGCTTGGGTGAGCGCCAGCGCCGGGGAAAAGTCGTCGTTCTCGTTGGTCAGGAGCTGATGGGCGGTATATAGCTGGCCGGTGTACTCGCGGGGCTTTTGCTCCTGGATGGTGCGGAACGCCTCCAGCAACGTGAAGGCGTAATCGGGCAAGATGATAAACTCGGTGTAATCGACCTGCTGTTCTCGCTCCAGCCATCCCGCCTCAACCAGACGGCGCAGAATCCAACTGGCGTATTCCTGCACCTCGCTGGCAGAGACGGAGTCCTCCTCGCCTTCTTCGGTTTCTCGTACTACGTCGGCCACGGCATCCAGGCCCTCGCCCCCCTCGTGGGCCAGATAATCCACAATCTCGGCGATGACCATCTCTCGGGTCAGGCCAAAGCGATTGAACTCGGCCATCCTATAGATGCGCAGCAAGATGGCGACGTAATGAATCTGCAGATCGCCCGCCTGGGAGCTCAGCAGGTTGAACAGACTGGCCGGCAGCAAATCAAAGGGATTCGTCAGCGGGGGCATTGTCTATCGCTTCCTCCTCCCATATGAGGATGTCGCTGACGCGGCATCGGAGTGCCCTGCACAAACGCGCCAGGGCGCACAGGTCGATGTAGCGCGCTGTGCCCGCGTCCAGGCGGTAGACCAGATCCTTGGGTACATTGGCAACTTGAGCCAAGCGTCGGAGCGATAGTCGCTTGCCGGTGGCGACCTGACGTTTGCCTGTTAGAATCGTGATACGCCCTTGCGTCGTTATCTTGCCCATATCGAACATCCGTTCTACTGTCACAGTATAGCGGATTTCTGTCGCTGTGTCAAGACATATATCCCAAACAAATCGCAATGGTGGGGAACTCGTTTTCGGGTTATTGGGACACTTGACACGCAACACCCTCACCAGTATGGCGAGGGTGTTGTATGAGCGAGTTGCGGATTATGCGACAAACTGCTCAACGAAGGTGAGATACCCCCGCTGGTCACCTATCCGGTTCCAGCGGTTGATGGACTTGTGTAGATGAAGGCATAGTTCCACGTACTCGGCCCGATAATCGGTCAACGAACCATTCAACCAGCATAGATGAGATGGGCGTCGGTTACGCCACACTTCTTGTTGGCGCGTGACTGCGCCGGTTTGCGCCCGGGCCGCGTCGATGGCGTGATTGCGTTTGTCGCGGCTGCTTGGATTGGTTACGCTGAGGGCGGCTTTCAGGCACAAAGCCCTCATAGTTGAAACCGGGCAGCCGTCGCCGTTCGATCTGGGCGCCCAACACCTTCTCAATCTGGCGCACCATCGGTTCCTGCTCCGGCTCTACAAACGTATACGCTTCACCTGTCTTGTGGGCGCGGCCGGTGCGCCCGATACGGTGCGTGTAGGCATCAACCGTGTCGGGCACGTCAAAGTTGATCACATGTGAGATCTCTGTGACATCGATGCCACGTGCGGCGATATCGGTGGCGACGAGAATGTCGTACTTGCCACCGCGGAAACCGTTGATCGCTTGCTGACGCTGGTTTTGCGACATATTTCCCTGCAACGCTGAGACGCGGTAGTCGCGTTTTGCCAGATCGCGCGCCAGGCCGCGCGCGCGATGCTTGGTGCGCGTAAAGATCAACACGCGCCCCATGGCCATCTGCTGCAACATGGCCAGCAGAAGCTTTTTCTTGAGGCCGTGAGATACAGGATAGAGCGCGTGTGAAACGGTCTCTACCGGGGCAATTGCGCCAATTTGCACGGTGGCCGGGTTGTCGAGAATCCTATCCGCCAGCTTGCGGATATCCTCGGGCATCGTAGCCGCAAAGAAGAGTGTCTGGCGTTGCGCCGGCAGAGCCTTGAGGATGCGACGAATATCAGGCAAGAAGCCCATGTCGCACATACGGTCGGCCTCGTCCAACACCAATACTTCAACCCGCGATAGATCAATGCTGCGGTCGTTGAGGAGATCAAGCAGACGCCCGGGACAGGCGACGACGATCTCGGCGCCGCGCCGCAGCGCCGCAACCTGGCGACCCTTGCTAACACCCCCATAGATGGTGACGCTGCGCACTTTGGTGTTCTTGCCCAGGTCGACGCCCATCTGGTGTATCTGCTCGGCGAGCTCGCGCGTGGGTGCGACGATAAGCACACGCACTTGGCGCAACGGGCCTTTCGTTAGCCGGTGCAGAATGGGCAGCAGGAAGGCAGCGGTCTTGCCGGTGCCGGTTTGCGCCAGCCCCAATACGTCGCGCCCTTCGAGCACGACAGGGATAGCCTGATGCTGAATCGGGGTGGGCGTGGTGTAGCCAGCCGCTTTGACGCCCGCGTCGATGCGCGGGTCGAGAGAAAATTGTTCGAAATTCATTTAACATACTCCTTGATTTGTGCGATGTCAGGCAAGAATATGGACAGAACAAGCAAAACCGCCCGGACTTTGCAAGTCCGGGCGGCCTTTGATTTTACAGCCAAAACCTACATCGTTAAACGTACACTAAAGATATTCTACCATGCTTGGACCAAACAGGCAAGCTCGCAGACAGGGGCCAAAGTCGGCGTTAATCATCCTTGCCTTGAGCCGTGACAGGCTGTGCTTGAGCCCGATCCTCCGGCCCGGTTTCGGGCGGAGCAGGCTATCTGGGGTTCGGGATCACACTCAGGCATGGCAACCACTTTCAGATCTACAGCCAGCGTGCGCGGTGCCGATTGGATGTGGCCCAGACTTTAGAAGAACGTCATCTGTGCCGCGGCCTTGCTCTAGACCCGACCCTTGGAGAAGCCACGGAACCAATTCAGTATTCTCCTGCTGAGCCGTTTCTGTTCTCTTAGCTGGGCTGTAGCTGCCCAAAATGAGATTCTTTCGCCACATTCGCAAGTGTAAGAGTCTTTGGTTTGACCTTGTCCAGTTGCCGCACTGTCAACTAGTGGGCTGTCAGATATTATTCTGCCACAACGAGGACAAGTGATTTGGTTTCCCATGTTCTTTTCCTTTCTCGGTTATTGGAACAAAACAATCAGTTCCGGGCACTTGAACGTTTCCCATCGGCGACTCTATAATCATAATTCATCCGAGGGACAATGTTCGTCGTCCCGTCTACGTTATCTCCCGTGATCTCCTCCCGCAAACGCCCTTCGCGTTTCAGGCGTTCGTAAAGCCGCGTGCCAGGAGGCGCTTGGAGCAGCCCTACCATCGCCGTGACGATCCCACTTTTCTGGATAAAGTCGATCTGCCGCTGGAAGATAGAGGGGGTGTCGCTATCGAAACCGACGATAAATCCGCCCTGCACTTCCAGGCCAGCCCGCTGTATACGCTTGACATCCTCGACCAGGTCGCGTGCAAAGCCAGCCGGGCGCTGTGCTGGCCGAAAAGCACGTCCGTTCGATAGATAACCGAGACAGAAGTGAAGTTGCTTGTGTCTGGTCGTGTCGAAAGAGGAAAATCGGCACGGATGTCAGTTCAATTAGGATATACAGCAAAGACCCTTCGGGTTCAGGCAACCCGAAGGGTCCTTTTTTTATTGTCTGGCAGACAGCTACTCAGTGGCCCACTCCGAATCACAAGAGTTTCCGCAATTCTGTGATGACGTGGTGCACCATGTCCTTATCCGTAGCCACGCAGGGCAAGACGGGGGTCTTTTGATCCAGCCCCAACCGCTTGGCGATTTCGTCTGTTGAAAGGGCATTGTCCTTATCCTGCTTGTTCGCGACCACCAGATAAGGCACACTACCTTTTCGGCCAAAGATGCGAATCAGTTGCTTGGCTGGCAACAGGGTTTGACGATCGGAACTGTCCACCAGCAGGATAAAGGCATGCATCTCGGTAGACAGAATATCCCACATGAAGTCAAAGCGAGGCTGTCCAGGCGTGCCGTATAGGTGGAATAGATCGTCATCTGCCCTAACGTGGCCATAGTCCATCGCCACGGTCGTTTCCTCCTTTGTGGAGGCAAGATGGTCCGTTATGCGCCTCTCAGTGGTGACGATTGGAATGTCAGAGATCGTCCGGATGAACTCGGTCTTGCCGACGTTGAATGGACCTGTGACAACAACCTTATACAGATTCCCCATACTCGCACTCCTCCCTGGTTAATCAGCTCCTGTGGACTGCTCTTTGCGGAAGTCGATAAAGCGATAGCCTACTCCTCGCTCTGTCAGAATATAACGGGGATTGGATGGGTCAGGTTCGATCTTCTGCCGTAGATAGGTGATGTACAGACGCAAGTATTGGATTTCCTCGCGATACTCATACCCCCAAACCTTGGCCAACAGTGTCTCGTGAGGCACCACCCACCCCGCATTCTCTATCAGGTGATAAAGCAGACGGAATTCGGTCGGACGCAACTTGATGCGTTGGCCCTCAACAAGAACTTCACGGCTGTTGAAGTCAATGCCCAATCGGTCGTCTATCTGGAGAATAGACTCTTCGGGAGTAACCGGGCGTTCAGTGCGACGCAGTACAGCCTTGACGCGGCTGACAAACTCGCGGGCACCGAATGGCTTGGTGATATAGTCGTCAGCCCCCAAGTCTAACCCGCGCACCCTGTCCTCTTCGTCTGCCCGTACTGTGAGCATAATCACCGGGGTGCTGGAGACCTCACGTATCATCTCCAGGGTCTCAAAGCCGTCCAGTTCCGGCATCATCACGTCAAGCACAATCAGATCAGGCAGACTGGTGCGTGCTTTGTCAAGGGCCTCCAGTCCATCGTGAGCCTCGATTACCTGATAACCCTCAAGTTCCAGGTTCATCCGGATGAACCTGGTCATCCGAGGCTCGTCATCTACGACCAGAATGATCTCGCGGCGGGCAGACATCTAGATACGGTCACTCGCGGACAAACGTGACAATCTCCTCCTCTGCCTCTTCACCAGGCATAATCTCCAAGCAGTGGATGCGTATCCAGGGATATATCACGACATTGGTTTCGGGCAGAACATAGGTGACATCGCGACCGTCACGGTAGCGGACGTTTTTGACGATCAGCACCTGATCAGTAGGCTCAGGCATCTCATCGATTTCCCCCACAACAGCTTCTTCGTTCAATACGTGAATCAGCACAGTGTGCGACATATGCTCCTCTCCGTTCGTCGTCCGCTGACAGCACTGTCGTACCGAAAGCGGCTTATTCCTGGATGACAACCTTTAGCAACACGCCACCCAGTTGAAGTTCATCCTCGTGCTTTAGCACGTGTGGCAAATATGGCGTCAGACGCTGTCCGTTCAAGAACGTACCATTGGCGCTTCCGACGTCCTCTACCAAATAAGTCGAACCTCGCTGATGAATCTTGCAATGATGGCGTGAGACTCCTCCCTCGAGGCCGCCGTCGGAGGACAAATCCAAATCGGGAAAGATGCCGTGAGCTGCATCAGTACGCCCGATGTGTACCTCGGCAGTGGCAGGCAGTTGGATTTGCCTGCCAGAGGACACAACCTCAATGCGTAGAGGGATCAGAGACGACTCGCCGGATTCACCCACGGGCTCACTAGCCCAGGGGTTGGCCCGCGAGATCGGTAACTCTTCCTCAGGAAGTGGCTCAGTTCGGAGCGGGCCGCCGGTGGGCAAGTAGACCCCGCACTCGCTGCAGAACAGCGTACCAGGGCGATGTTTACGACCGCAGGATGGGCATTCAATCATGGGACTTCCTCCGTGAAGCAAGTGTCAGACTGCGCGTACCGTACTTGATCTCTTTACGTCCTTTGGCTGTGGTTGCTGCACCTTGGGAGAGACGTCCAGCCTCCAACATTGCTGCTCGGGCCAACTGAGTCTCTCCGAGATCGAATAGACGAGTAGCCACTCTCTCGAGTTGGCGCGTTGCTGCTTTGACCTGTCCCCGATCCAGCCTGTCCCAAGCTTGCTCCTGCATACGGTAGATCGTGACTTTGGTCAACACGCTCAGGATCACCGGAGGCACCGGTTCGGGCTGTGGCTCTTCCGCCGTAAAGGTACAATGGATGTCGCGCAGCAGCTTTTCCCGCTGCCGCCCGAGGGGAGGGATGTCCCCTATGAGCTCAAGCTGGAGCATCCGGTGCTCCCCAGGAGGCCTTGGGGTCACGCTCGCTTCCACCACGATGGTTAATGGGGCATCAGCTTGCATTGTCCCCAGATCGACGACATCACCAGTCGATACGAGCCGCTCCAAATGGGGAGAAGCGCGCCACACGTTTTCCACGCGTACGCCATCGGCGCACCGAAACTCTAGGGTCAGCCCCTGAGCAAATACGGATCCCAAGCCACGTACCCGCTGCTGCAAGAGCGTGCGTACCTGCCCCGGTGACGCTATGTAGGCGGAGGCGCCACCGCTCTGGGAAGCAACCTCATCCAGCAAAGCATCATTCCAGTCCTCGCCAATACCCATAGCCGTGATACCAATGCGGCGTGCACCGGCGATACGAGCCTCTGCTAGACAATCCTCTTCATCACCATAGGTCTGTCCATCGGTGAGGAGAATCATATGGCTGATCACTGGTTGGCCCAGGCGCCTTTCGATCTCTCCCATCCCAACCTGTATACCCTGCAGTATCTCGGTACCACCGCTGGCAATGATGGAGGAGACCTTAGCCTTGGCATGAGGTCGATTGACGCCCACACTACTGGGCAGCACAACTTCTGCTCGGTCGTTAAAGGTTACCACAGCCAGAGAATCATCATCATTGAGTCCATCGATGATCTGGCGAGCCGCCTCCTTGACGTGCTCCAGCCGCACCCCCTGCATCGAGGTGCTGCGATCGACCACAAGACATAGGTTAAGTGGCAGACGCTTGCCACCTTCAACGGCAGCCGGCCTTATCTCAATCAGGAGGTAGAGCATCTGTTCGTCGTAGAGGGAGGACAACTCGCTTTGGCTCAGGTGAATCTCCCAGGAAAACGCCGCTTCCTCACTCACACCCGCTTCGGTTCTTAACCGATCATAGGCACGCCGACGGTTGGGATCGTTCAGCACCGCATAAGCCGTCTGGACCTCATGGAACAGGGTCGTGGGGGAGTCTCCTGTCCGGCTATCAGGATGATAGCGGAGCGCAAGTGCCCGATAGGCATGTTTGATCTCCTCATCCGACGCAGACTGAGATACGCCGAGTATTGCGTAGTAGTTTTGCTCGACCTCTGATTCCATAAGACCTAGCCCAGCGGTGGTTCCACCAAGATAGCAGTGATATTGTCGTGACCCCCAGCTTGATTTGCAGCAGCGACAAGATCATCGCACGCTGTCTGGAGCGAGGGGGCAGCCGCGATGATGGCAGCTATCTCCGTTTCACTCACCATACTCCACAAACCATCGCTGCACAGCAACAATCGAGCCCCCTGTGAAACAGTCCGCACGTACGTATCCACGTCCAACAGACCACTCTGGCCAATGGCGCGATAAAGCACGTTCTTCTGCGGATGAACCTCGGCTTCATCACGCGTGAGTTGTCCTAGCTCGACCAGTCGATCCACCAACGAGTGATCGTGGGTCACCTGATCGAGTCCATCCGCCTGCTTAACCAAGTAAGCCCGACTATCACCGACGTGAGCAACATAGGCCCGTGGACCAAGGAGCAGCGCGCAGGTCAGCGTTGTCCCCCCGCCAGGCACCCGGTTGGCCACTGCTCTATTGGCCGCCTGTACTGCATTCACAAGCACCTCGTTCAGGGCCGGTTGATCGGCACTCTGCTCCTGAATAACGAGGGTAGGTAAATACAACTGCTGTATGATATAGTGAGCCACAGTTCTTGCTGCCAAGGAACTGGCAACCTCGCCAGCCTGGTGACCTCCCATACCATCGGCCAGGACAAAAAGGCCGAACGTGTGTAGCGCGTCCTCCCCATCTTGGGCCGCTGTGATGACTACCACCGCATCCTCATTATGACCGCGATCTAGCCCCACATCGGTCGCCCACCCAATCTTGAATTTGGTCGGGATAGATGGGATATCGGCAGAGGATGAGGCACTCAAAGTAGAGGAAGGGTGTTCCTCCTCTTGCCCCAGCAGGTTGCGTAGGAATTGCATGGCTCTCTCTTTCACTCGGTGCCGGACAATTCAGTCAGGCGATTTAATGGCCTTCTGGCATCCACGAGATCCGGGATCTCACGCAGGAAGCGCATACACATAGCGATCATCTGATCCGATATAGACGACGCCATCCGCAACAATAGGAGAGGAGATCACCGGCCCTTCAGTCTGAAAACGCCATCGCAGATTGCCCGTCTTGGTATCCAGGCTATAGACTGCACCGTCTACTGAACCAAAGTAGACTGCTCCTTCTCCCACGGCCGGATTGGAGGTCACCTGACCCTCCGTCGCGTAGCGCCACACGACTCGACCGCTCTCCATATCCAACGCATAGAAATGGCTGTCGACGGAACCAACAAAAAGCAGACCCTCGCCAATCACAGGTGAGGATACGACAGCTCCGCCGGTGCGTTGCCGCCACGCCGACCATCCCGATCGAATGTCCAGGCCATAGACATACGTATCCTGACAACCCACAAACACCATTTCATTGCTCAGGGCAGGGGAAGAGGTCACGCCACGTTTGGCGCGATAACGCCAACGGGCTTGACCGCTGATGTCAACCGCATAGACCACTCCTCCCTCAGATCCAACATAGATCGTATCACTTCCAATGGAGGGTGATGAGCGCACCTTGCCTTCCGTACCAAACTTCCAGGCCACACGACCACTAAACGTATTCGCCGCATAGAGGTTGTTGTCATCGGAGCCGAAGAACACATGGTCGAATGCAGCCCGTGGAGAAGACCACACACTCCCTTGGGTAGGACAGGTCCACGCAATGCGTCCCGTGTCAGCACTGACCGCATACAGAAGCCGGTCTGCCGAGCCGAAGAACACACGCCCTTCGTACACACACGGGGACGACCCGATACCTCCCTCGGTGGCATATTTCCACATAAACTTGCCATTATCGGCATCGAGGGCATAGAGATTGTGATCATAAGCGCCGATGTAAACAACGCCTTGATGCACTGCTGGCGAGGAGCGAATCTCATCCTCACAGCGGAAGCGCCATATGGGCGCGACGTCACTGCCCACAAAGGCCGTGGTGCCAAAGGCGCCTGTTCCACCCCGGCCACGAGCCGAACTCAAGCTCATCAGCGCACGTTGCATCTCCTCGGCCGATCCGAAGCGCTGGTCAATATCGTATTCCAGGGCCCGGTTGACTACCTCTGTCAATTCACGGGAGACAGTGGGGTTTGTTTTGTGGATTGGACGTTCATGGAAGGAAAACGGCGCTTCCAGCTTGGGATCCTGTTTGCTGAGCAGGTGATGCATTGTCGCGCCCAGGGCATAGATATCCACACGTGGCTCAGCACTGCCCCGATACTGCTCTGGCGGCGTATAGCCCTCCGTACCGATCATCGTACCCTTCTGACCACTCTGAAAGACCCGGGCTATTCCAAAGTCAATCAACCGGATGCGACCATAGCCATCAAGCATAATATTTGAGGGCTTGATGTCGCGGAAGACGATGGGCTGGGGCTGGCGGCCGTGCAGGTAACTCAGAACTTCGCAGACTTGGATAGCCCAATTCACCACCTGTCCCTCAGCCAAAAAACCTTCCGTCTCAGCCAGGATATCGTCCAAGGTTTTGCCATCGACTAATTCAAGCACGAGGTAACTGCGGGGACCCTCGCTGAAGAAATCAAAGACCTGCACAATGCCTGGATTGCTGAGATCGGCCAGGATATTGGCCTCGCGCTCAAAGTTGCTCTTGATCATCGCGCGCACCTGCGGATCAGGCGCTGTATTGAGCATCTCCTTGACAATACACAACCGGGTGACTCGGGTGAAGCGCGTATCCTGAGCTTTGTAGACGGTACTCATACCGCCAACGGCGTGCAACGACAGAATCTTGTAGCGGTCTTGCAGCATCTGCCCGTCAGGCAGCCGCCCCCCAACGCGTTCGGGAGCTGCGGAAGGAGGTGCCATATGTTGCGTGCCACGTCCTTTTCTGTCGAGGACAGGTCCAGTTGATCGCGCCTGAGCTCCCTCCCCTTGCTCTGGAGGCTCGACCGTAGGGCCAGCCATACCGATATGGCGAGTGTCAGGTGATGGCGAATCTTGTGCCTGAGACTCTGGAGATGAGTCTGTCATACCAATATGACGAGTTTCAAGTGGTTTCATGTTCGACCCTGGGTTCACATTCGGATTTCGGGCATCCCGACCAGCTATGGCACGTTGTCAACAGCCTATTTCGAGCACCACCAATTATAGAGGGAAATGAACAAACGCGCAATCTGGCGAGCAGGCAACCACAGATACGGACAAACCCATGTCAGATCATGTCGAGAGCTATACCAACCGGAGGGATGGCGTCCTAGGTTGACAGGTTTCTCTAACCCGGAAGCCTCGAACACAACCGACCTAGGTCGACGACTTTGGCAAAAGGCGTGTATGAAGGAGACAGAAAATGGGGCTACGGTGATGGATTAAAATAGTTGTAGGTTGCAGTGGCAATGTCCGTAATCAGAGGTGCGCTTTCGTCCCACCTGAGCCACTGGGGACGATATAGATAGACCACCAACACAAAATCGCCTCCCGTACTATACACAAGGGCTGCATCGGCGTGAGTGTCAGCACTGAATCCCTGTTTGTGGGCCACTCTTGTTCCCACTGGAACTCCAGCTTCGGTCAGGCTATCAGTGCGATGTACGCTCATCCACTCAATCATCTGATGGCATTCGTCTGTCGTAATGTTGTCCGGAAACGCAACCATAAGCGTACCACCGCCACGACTGCACTGGTAAACCATCTCTAGCAATAACCCGGTATCTAGCGGTGTAGTCTGTGCATAGGGGTTTGCCCCCGTAGTGATATCACTCCGGGAATTAGCCGCGGTGACAATAGTAACGGGGGACTCTTCGTCATAAGGGGCTGCCATAAAGGTGTTGAACAACCCCAGGTAATTCATCGAGGCGGTGAGATCCTCAACTCCCTGATAGCTATCTCCCCTCCCAATGGCATCCCGCAATAAAAGGTTGGCGTTGATGTTATCCTCGTCAACCCCCATCGTATCACTCACCCAGTTGGCTGCCTCCGGAGTGAGAGGGGATTCCAGGGACCGATAGGTTTCTTCCAGAATGGCGATTTTGAGCACGCCGAGCCCATCGTAGGCAACCTCAGCGTTGATCTGCAATTCGTCTCCAGTAGCCAGGTCTTTGACAAAGATGCCAGGTATGATACCGACGTGGGGCTCTAGGAGCAGTTCCAGCATCTGATACAAAACACCGATATCACGTGGTGGAGCTTGTTCCGTTCGCACGACCAGCTCTACTGGGTCATCAGTGGCCGAAACAAGTGCAGAGGCGAGCCGGGCGTGGGAGGCTTCAACGTCCAGCCTTTGACCTGGCTGACCAGCGCGAAACGTGAGGTTGTCTGGAAGTGGGACGAGTTCCTGGGGCGTGCGGTCATATTGCCGGGCGACGCGAGTCAGAAAGCCATCAAGCCGGTCCTCCGAATAACTGACCGCCACAGGGACATCCACTGGCTCCGATGGCCGGTCAAGGACGTGCGCGATAAAACCATGAAACCCTCGTCGTTTACTCAGCGCGGCATCCAGATTGGCCAGTGTTTCCTCAGTGTTGAGGCGTAACTCAACGGAATCGAGGGGGAGTGAGAGACGTTGGTCCAGGTACGCAATCTGCAAGGGTGTGGCAAACGCCACGTCGAGGCGATTGAGCGCTTGCTCGCGCGTCATTCCCTCTACGGATAAACCGGCCATTGTCATTCCGGCAGGCATAGTACGATTAGCTAAGCGAAAGCTGAGGTACTGCCACGCGAGGAAGAGTGCGGCAATAGCGCTGCCGATGACCAGCCAGGCGACAAATCCAGTTCTACGCTGCAAAGAATCCTCTCACTGCGCAGATGTCAAGATTATAACACATGGTCAGATGTGCGCCAAACATCCCCCCAATCAGCAGAGTTGCTCGATTGGACATCTCGTCTCAACCCATAATCACTTGCACCGAGTGCGTGCTACCATCGCCGAAAGCGGGTACCACGTTGCCCTTGATCTTTTTCCCGTCCACCCTGACCGACCTTACGCCCTTGGAGAAGTGATCGGGATTCAGGACCTCGATGCGGTAGATTGTTTTCCTGAACACTCTGGTGACCCTAAAGCCTTCCCAGCCACGGGGAATGCAGGGATCGATCTCGAGGCCCTCGTAGGTCGGCCTGATGCCCAGGATGTATTGGGTGGCTGCCCGGTAGACCCAGGAGGCGGTGCCGGTAAGCCAACTATTGCGGCCCAGCCCGAACTGGGGATGCTCATCGCCCAGGATATTCTGGGGATAGACGTAGGGCTCACATTCAAACTCATCTATGCTGTCGTTCTTGGCCGCTGGGTTCATCTGGTGGTAGTACTCGTAGGCCCGATCTCCGTTCCCCACGAGTGTCTCGGCGATGATGACCCAGGGATTGGTATGCAAAAAGATGCCACCGTTTTCTTTGGCTCCTGGTGGATAGGTGGTGACTCCCCCTTTCGTCGGGTCAAAGCCGTCGTATCCCGGGGCGCTCAGTTTAATGCCCTTGATGGTGTTGAGTCGCTGGTACACGGCGTCCAGGGAAAGTGCCGCTCTATCGGGGGAGGCAAAACCCGAGACCACGGGCCACGACTGCCCGTTAGCATAGACCTGCCCCACGGCGTTCTCGTGGGAGCCGATAGGGCCACCATCAGCGTCAAAGTACCTCACATACCATTCGCCATCCCAGGCATGCTCGTTCACCCTCCGCTTCATCGCTTCATAGGTGGCGGTGTATTGAACCACCATCTCCTCATCGCCCACGTACCGGGCCAGGGAGATCATCTCCAATAGCGCTTTGCCATATTGATTGGCCACAAACAGCGACTCTGCACCGGCCCGTAGATTCACGCTGTCGTTCCAGTCGGCAAACCCCGCCAAGGGCAGTCCGTGAGCGCCGACATTGTCGTGTGTGAACGCAATGGCCCGGCGCATGTGATCGAGCACTGTGCCCGTTTCGAGCGGCTGTTCCTCCTTGTCCTTCTCATAGTAAGGGATCACCCCCTCCAGGAAGGCCAGATCCCCCGTCTCCTTGAGATAGGCGGCGATGGCAAGCACAATCCAGAGATGGTCGTCACCATAGTACTTGGGAGCGTCCTCGACCTCTCGAGAGTCGCCTTCGTTAGCCTCCATAGTAAGGGGGTTGAACTGGTGCATCGCCGAGCCGTCTCTCCTCTGCACGTGCAGGAGCTGCCTGATCAGAGACCGGCCTTCAGCCGGCATTTGGGGCAGGATGCCCAGCACATCCTGAGAGCTATCCCTGAAGCCGATGCCCCGTGCCCCCAGGCCAAGCTGATAGAGTGAGAGGTAGCGAGACCAGTTCAAGGTGGTGTGGCATTGCCTTGGGTTGTGAATGTTGAGCAGACTGTTCATACCGGCGTCGGGGGTCTCGACTTGAAACTTGGACAAGTAGGCAACCCAAAAGTCGGTCAGTTCCTGAAATGCCTGTTCCACGTGCGCCGGATCTCGGTAGTGCTCGATTGTAGGCAGAACTTGCTCAACGCTCTCCCCTTGGCCCAATTGGGTGACCAGCCTGACCGTCTCGCCAGGTTCGATGGTTCCCAGATGATGCAGCAGAGCGGCGATATTGTCACCGCGCACGGCGTCATAGTTGCCGAGCTCGTCCTGTTGCAGGCTGAGAGGGTTCGCCCAGGTGGCGTATTCATTCGCCCCCAAGAATCTCCTCCGATCTGACTCGTAGGAAGACACCGTGTGATTGGACGTAAAGTAATTGACGGCAAGATCCTTGCGCATGAACGGATACTGCGACAAGATGACAAAGTCGCTATCCCAAAACGCCTTGCTCTGCATCGTCTGAGGCACCCAGTCGGCGTTGGTGAATTGTTTGAGGGCGTCTGGATGCGTGTACTCCACCACGGGGATAGCATCAACCGTCTGGAGTTGAGTGGAGACATTAGTGAGCTTGATATCCCTGAGCACCTGGCTTCCCTCCAGAGGGACAAAGATCGTCACGTCCGTCCTGATCCCGTAGAACTCGGAAACGATACGGGTGTAACCCAGACCGACGTGGCACTCGTAGAGATTATAGTGGTCCAACGTCGGGACAAGGTAAGGAGAGAACACCTTGTAGCCGCCTACCTGTTTGAAGCGCAGGTAGAGCGTCTCACCCTTGAACTCTGAACTAGGAAGCTGAGGGATGTACTTGGTGATGCGGTTGAGAGCCGGGTCCTCTTTGCAGATCAGCGAACCACCCGTGTGATCCACAAGCCCGCCAAAGGCCAGTGTCCCCACATAGTTGATCCATTTGACCGGCGTTCTCGGGTTCGTGATGACGTATTCCCGGTTTTTGTCGTCAAAGTATCCGTATCTCATACGCAATTCCTTCCCGACTAGATGTTCACCAGAGGTCGATATTCCCCCCACACCTGTCTTAGCACGTCGCATATCTCTCCCAGGGTGCAGTCGGCCTCAACGGCTGCGACGAAGTGAGCCATCAGTGGTTCACTGGGACTGAGGGCAGCCTGCTCAATACGTGATAGGACAGCAGAGGACCGCTCCGCATCCCGCCGAGTTCGCAGATCGGCCAGGCGTTTCCGCTGTTGTTCTTCAATCGCGGGATCGACCACCAGTTGCTCCAGATTCACTACGTCTTCGCCCGTGCAGAACTCGTTTACGCCTACAATAATCCTGTCCTGCGCATCCACCTCCTTTTGGTACCCGTACGCTGCTTCGGCGATTTCCTGCTGGATGTACCCCTGCTCGATGGATGCCAATGTCCCTCCCAATCCATCGATCTTTTCGATATACGCCACCGCCCGCCGTTCGATCTCGTCGGTTAGGTGCTCGATCACGTATGAGCCGGCCAGTGGGTCGATTGTGTTTGTCACACCCGACTCGTGGGCGATTATCTGCTGTGTGCGTAAGGCGATACGGACCGATTCCTCGGTCGGAAGCCACAATGCCTCATCGCGGGAGTTGGTGTGCAGGGATTGGGTGCCTCCTAACACCGCCGCCAGCGCCTGGAGTGTCACACGGACCACATTGTTTTCCGGCTGTTGGGCAGTGAGGGTACAGCCAGCGGTCTGGGTATGGAATCGGAGCAGCCAGCTATGAGGGTTCTGCGCCTGAAAGCGTCCGCGCATGATTCGAGCCCAGAGGCGCCGGGCGGCGCGGAACTTGGCAACCTCCTCCAGGAAATCGTTGTGAGAATTAAAAAAGAACGAGAGGCGCGGAGCAAAGACATCCACATCAAGCCCGGCGTCAATGGCTGCCTGAACATAAGCGATGCCGTTGGCGAGGGTGAAGGCAACCTCCTGGACAGCGGTAGAGCCGGCCTCCCGGATGTGGTAGCCGCTGATGCTGATGGTGTTCCATTTGGGAACCTCAGCCGCGCAGTAGCGGAACAGGTCGATCACCAGTCGCATAGAGGGACGGGGCGGAAAGATGTAGGTGCCGCGGGCGATGTATTCCTTCAAGATGTCGTTTTGAACCGTGCCGCGCAGTTGGGTTGAAGCCACACCCTGTTCCCTTCCCACGGCGATATACATCGCCAGAAGGATGGCCGCTGGAGCATTAATGGTCATCGAGGTACTGACCTTGTCCAGAGGAATACCATCAAAGAGAGCCCGCATGTCGTCCAGGCTGCTGATGGCTACGCCGACTTTGCCTACCTCTCCTGCGGCCAGCGGAGCGTCGGCATCGTAACCAATCTGGGTTGGCAGGTCAAAAGCGACAGAGAGCCCCGTCTGCCCCTGCTCCAGGAGGTACTTGTAGCGGGCGTTCGACTCCTCGGCGGTCGCATACCCGGCGTACTGGCGCATCGTCCAGAAACGACCTCGGTACATCGTGGGCTGAACGCCCCGAGTGAAGGGATATTCGCCGGGGAAGCCAAGAGTTCCCGTGTAGTCGGTCTCCACGTCGGCGGGGGTGTAGGTCCGGTCGAGAGGTATACCGGAGAGGGTCTCAAAGCGCTCCCGCCGCTCGGGGAAAC
>CAYUIS010000050.1:27664-31806 GCA_964444825.1 uncultured Anaerolineales bacterium
CGTGCCGGGTGCGCTACTCGCCCTAGCTCGGCGATCACCGCATCCCGATGGTAAGTCACTCGGTGTATGGCGACACCGCAGTCGCCATTCTTCAAGTCGAGCAACGCGTAGGCAGGGCCAGGAATGCCATCCAACGGCAGGCCAACACTGCCGTCGTTGACGATGCGCATACCGTCCACCCTGCGATCAACGGGCCGGTGAGTGTGGCCGTAGAGCACCAGGCGGGCGCCCAAGCTGGAAAAGTAGGTCCGCATCCGATCATCGGGAGTATCAGGGAGCAGAGGGGTCTCGTCGTTCTCGGCATTGGCGTGTACGGCCACGATCATACCATAGCCAGGAACATCCATTTCCAACCGCGTCGGCAGGTCGCGCAGGAACTCATAGTCGGCATAGGAGAGCCGTTCCACCGTCCAGCGAAAGTTGGCGTCGCGCTCCACGAGTTTGGCAACCATCGCGCCCCAATCCTCCGGGGAGTGGACCACGGCAGCGGGCCGCTGGCCGGTGACCAGGTAGCGGTCCGTATTGCCCTGCAAGAGGGCGACGTTCGGTATTTCTCGCAGCCGGGCCAGCGTCTCGGCTGGCCAGGGACAAAAGGCCGCCAGATCGCCCAGAACCCAAACCGCATCAGGCGCGCCTTGAGCTGCTATGTCGGCCAGGACGGCTTCCAGCGCCAAAAGATTGCCGTGCACGTCGGATAGAACGGCGAGTCTGGTCATCGCTCAAACCCCCTTCGGATGCTGGGCCAATTCAACAGCCCCCAGACGAGAGCCAGTAACAGCAGAGTCAGCAGCAAGTCCCGCAGCCGAATCTGGAAGGCGTACTCACTGGCGTCGAACAAGAGATGGGTGGCCCAGACGTGGCCCTCGTAGAGTGTCACCGCTGCCAGGGTCCCCCACCGGCTCCAGCGTCGGAAACCCACCAGTCCCACCGTACAGGCGGCAAAGATCAGGCCCCAAAAGCCCCCCATCGCGGCCAGATAAACCCAGGAAACCGTCATCGGCAAGACAGGCAGGAGAGCGGCGTAGCGCAGGGCTTTCGCTGCCCTTCCCAGATTCGCCAGTCCCAGCGCCAGCGTCAACAGACCCAAAGCAATGATCCATTTCTGGGCGTAGGAGATTCGCATATACTTCTTTGACATTCAACCTCGTCTGCTAGCCTATGGTGTGAGCACGATCTTTCCAAACTGCTCCCCCCGCTCCATCGCCTCAAAAGCCGCCCGGCCCTCGGAAAGGGGCATCACCCGATCTACCACCGTCTTCAGCTTGCCTGTCCAGACCAGGGCCATCACGTCCTGAAAATCCTGGTGCGTGCCCATTGTGGAGCCAATGATGCTGATCTGCTTGCCAAAGATGAAGCGAATGTCGATCTCGGTTTGGGGCCCGGAGGTGTTGCCCACGATGACAATGCGTCCGCCCCGAGCCACAGCTCTCATACTTTGGGTCAGCGTGGCCTGCCCGACGTTGTCAACGACCACGTCCACGCCGCGCCGGCCCGTCATCTTGTAGAGCGTCTTGCTCCAACTGGGATCCTCCCGGTAGTTTAGCACCACGTCGGCCCCCAGTTCACAAGCCCTCTCCATCTTCCTCTCAGTGCTGGTGAGAGCGTAGACGGTGGCGCCAGCCAGCTTGGCGATCTGGACCGCCATCGAGTTGACCCCACCGCCAGCCCCGATGACGAGCACCGACTCTCCCGGCCGCAGCTTGGCGCGATGGATGAGCATACGCCAGGCAGTGAGGCTGACCAACAGGGGGGCAGCCGCCTGGGAAAACTCCCACCCATCGGGTATGGACATCAGGTTGTTCGCTGGCACCACCAGGTATTCAGCCTGCCCACCACGAACATGCTCCCCCAGAACAGCATATCCAGGGCTGAGAGAATGCTCGCCCCGGTGGGTAAACTCGTCTTCTCGCAAAGTGATGCCGGGGTCCACCACGACCCGCTGGCCCACCTGCCAGCCGGTGACTTCCTCGCCCAGTCCGGCTACCTCACCGGCCACGTCGGCCCCGGTCCAGTGGGGCATCTCTAGTCTCAGGCTGGGCCAACCACGCCGAATCCAGACGTCCAAGTGGTTAAGGGCGCAGGCTCGCACCCGTACCAATACCTGCCCTGGACCTACCACAGGGTCGGGCACGTCACCGTACTGCAGAACATCCAAATCGCCGTGCTCGTAAAAACAGAGCGCTTTCATTCTGACTCTTACCTCAGCCCGGTCTCCATCCGCGCAATCACCATACGCTGAATCTCGCTGGTTCCCTCGTAAATCTCGGTGACTTTGGCGTCCCGGAAATAGCGCTCGACAGGCAGCTCCTTGCTGTAGCCCATCCCGGCATGAATCTGGATCGCCTGAGTGGTCACCCACATCGCAGTCTCGGAGGCGAATGTCTTGGCTATGCAGGACTCGAGAGTGTACCGGCGGCCGGTTTCTTTTGAATCCTGTTTGGCAAGGGCGGCCTGGTAAATGAGCAACCGGCTGGCCTCGATACGAATCTTCATATCGGCGATTTTCTGCTGGATCATCTGGAACTGGCCGATCTTTTGGCCAAAGGCCTCACGCTCACGCGCATACGCTACCGATGCTTCGTAGGCAGCCTCGGCGATACCCAGCGCCTGAGCGGCGATGCCGATACGGCCCGCGTCCAGCACTGCCATCGAGATCTTGAACCCCTCTCCCTCGTCACCCAATCGTCTCTCTACCGGGCATTCATAGTCCTCAAAATGGATCTCGCAGGTCGCCGAGGCGCGGATACCTAGTTTGGGTTCGGTTTTGCCCGGAGAAAACCCGGGATCGTCAGTGTCAATGATGAGGGCGCTGACACCCCGGTGGCGGGGCTTGACGTCGGGGTCGGTCTGTACAAAGAGCACGATATACTTGGCCGCCGGGCCGCTGCTGATCCACGACTTGGTGCCATTGACGACGTAGTGAGAGCCGTCTGGGGAAAGGGAGGCTGTCACCCGCATATTGCCAGCGTCGGAACCGGACTGCGGCTCTGTGAGGGCGAACGCCCCGACGGCCTCTCCACTGGCGACCGGTCGGAGGTATTTCTGCTTCTGTTCCTCAGTGCCAAAGCGGAGGAAGCCATAACAGTAGAGAGAGTTGTTGACGGACATCACGACGCCGTGAGATGCATCTGCCTTGGATATCTCCTCCAGGGCGAGCACGTAGGCCAGTGTGTCCATCCCCACACCACCGTACTCCTCCGGCACTTCGATGCCCATAAAACCCTGAGCGCCCATTTTTGCGATCGTCTCGTAGGGAAACTCGCCCGTCTCGTCGTGCTCGGCCGCGATAGGGACGATCTCGCTCTGGGCAAAGTCGCGCGCCATATCACGGATCATGCGATGTTCCTCACCAAGCTTCAGGTCCATAGGAATTCCTCCTTATTGATGATTGTTTTCCACAAAATATCCCAAATCGAATTTGGGATAAACCTGGGATAAGCAGTATTGGCACTACCAACGGATATCCCAAATCGAATTTGGGATAAACTTGGGATAAAAATCGTGGATTTATTTGTTGCTCCCGGCGTTCGTCACTTTAGTATGTAATATGTGCCCTTTTTGGCGCCGATCTTGAGCAAAATGCCCTGATCCACCAGGTCAACCAGATCTAGGCGCACCGTCTCGGCGCTGACGTCTGGACAGAGCTCTCGATATTCGCGGTTGGTGATACGCCCGTTTTCCTGGACGTAGGCCAAGGCCCTGGCCTGCCTCTCGTTCATCGTGCGCGTCCAAGAGGGCAGAGGCTCTCGCTCGACGACGTTATACAGCGTGACGGTGAACGAGTATGGCGTGTCTTTGAACCTGGGCGGGGGATGTCCCGATCGTACCATATCCTCGATCATCAGATCGACCCCCAGCCCCAGCTCCTCAATATAGCCCCATTGATACAGAGAGGAAACGAGGCGCGGGTTGCGCGAATAGTGTTCCTCGACGATATTGTCGACCGTGATAAAACCGGGCAAACCACCTGGACTAATGATCTCCATACGGTCAGCGAACATCCGCACCTCGATGCGCCGCCCACCGAGTCGGTAGTCGCGGTGTGCCACGGCGTTTACCAGCGCCTCGCGCACGGCCGAGATCGGGTACTCGGTGCGCTCCTCCCGTTCAAGCCCGGTGACGACCGCGCCGATGCGCATCTC
>CAYUIS010000051.1:0-7764 GCA_964444825.1 uncultured Anaerolineales bacterium
GACGATTTTCAGACTGGCTTCAACTGGCGTGGTTGTCGTTTCTTCTTCTGGCTCGTTTTCTTGCGCTCTTTCCGGCGTCTTTCGAGGCCCGTTTAGTATACACCCACCGTGCCCTTCTGCACAACCCTCGTGGTTGCCCTGACCTCGTGGTTGCCCTTCTTCCCTCCCCTGGTGGGAGGGGCAGGGGGAGGGGGATAACCCGGAGGCTAGGAGGTTACTACACTTCAACTAAAGAGCTTGTTGATAGCCTTCAGCTAATCGTGCCAAAAGCTCGTTTCGCACGTCATCTTCCACAAACGCCGCTTTCAGTCCGTTCCTATTGCAGCGATAAAAATCCTCCGTATCCCATCCAAACGTCTCGTGCAACTTGGCGTACTCCTGACTTAGCGTGACGTTCACCAGGGTGCGCGCGTCGGTGTTCACACTGACGGGTATTCCCGCCCGATAAAAACTGTCGATGGGATGATCCGCATAGGTGTCAAAGATATCGGTTTGTACGTTACAGCTTGGACACACTTCGAGATGGATCTGGTGTTGGCGCAGGTGTTCGACTAACGCGGGATCTTCGATACCTCGTACGCCGTGGCCGAGACGTGACGGACCAAAGTGCTCCAATGTATCCCACACGATGATCGGTCCACGTGTTTCTCCGGCGTGTGCCGTGAAGGGAATCCCCTTGTCACGCGCATACTGGAACGCAGGAATGTGGGCATCGATCACGTTCCCTGGTTTGTCCGCCGCAATGTCGAACCCTGCCACATACGTGCCGCGAAACTCTTCGACTAGATGCACGGTTTCAAGACTTTGTTCTTCTGGATAGAAGCGTAACGTACAGAGAATGATCCGTGCCTCGACCCCTGTGCTTTGGACAGCCTCAGCAGTTGCCGCTTCCACACTGGCGACGACCTGGCGGGGTGAAAGCCCTTTTTCGGTGTGTAGCAGGGGCGCAAACCGGATCTCGGCGTACAGCAAGTTGTCTGCAACGAGCTGCTCGAACAGGTCGAACGTCACCAGGCGAAGCTGTTCCTCTGTCTGCATAAGTGGATAGCTTGCCGGAGCACAGGCGAGGAACTCTGCCAGGTCCACACACTTGGCCGGTGCAATAAACCTTGTGCGGTATTCCTCAAGCGTGATCGACGGATCGATCTTTGAGACGACCTCGTAACTGAGCGAACAATCCAGATGCAGGTGCAATTCAACTTTGGGGAGTTGGGTCCAATCCATCGTATTGCCTCCTCTCGGGTGGGAATGGCCGGTATCAGGTTTTGCGGACAGCTTCAAACAGCATCTCTCGCTCCAGTATGTGAACGTCGCGCCCCGATCCAACCAGCAAAAAAACCGCCCCCCCTCGGGATCGCTCCTTCGGTATGGGTCGGCCATCAATCCTCTATGCTACCCCCTCGATGAACCGGACCTGCGACAAGGGCTGCGACGGTGCCATGTTCCGTTTGTGCTGCACCTATATTACCATAAATCAGGGTGAAAGTCTATCGGTTTGGCGCACGAATGCGGAATCCGATCGGTAGGGGCGAGGCAGCCTCAAGTCTACCTGGGCGAGCCAGCGGCGTTCGAGGGAGAGGGCAGGTTAGGAGACCGGAGCGTTTTCGGGGCTGCCTCGCCCGCAGTGCCCCTTCGGTGGCTTCGGTGATTCCAGGGACGTGAGATTCCTCACTCCGTTCGGAATGACGGGTGGGGGGAATGGGATGGCGGGGGCGGGTTGGGAAACGGGAGCAATCCTGCTCCAACCCGTCCCTACTCCTTCAGCCGCGGCACGATAAAGGTGTCGAGCGGGTCAAAGTGGCGGCCGTTCGGCATCAGCGTGTCGGGGACCTGCTCGCCGGCCTCCAGAAGGGGAATCGCGGCACACTCTTCTTGCTTGGGGCCCTTGCAGTACAGGCGAATCCAATAGCTCTGGGTGCCTTGCGGCTGGTAGCGCGCGTATATCGGGCACTTGGCCAGGTATTCGCAGTCGTTTTCCATTTTGACCTCCCTCCGAGTTGCGCGGGTGCCCCTGCAGGATTGGGGCGTGGCGATCGCCAAAGGTCGAAAACCGAGCGTAACACCGCCCAAAAAGACGACAAGTGGTCGAAAACGCACAGTGCGCGTACGAGTATTCTACCACCGCTATGCTGGGTGGACAAACGGGCTAATGGTACAAGCCCGCAGTGATTCTGAGGATGGGAGATTCCTCACTGCGTTCGGAATGACAGCTTGTGGCCTGAGACCCCAAAAGGACGTCCTGGCTCGACTGCGACATCGGTTGACAAAGCAGGCTTTTTCCGTACAATCTATTGACACGGCCAATCGCAATCGGATGTGACAGGGGGCGAGGATGAAGAAGATCACCTTCAGATTACCGACCGCAGTCGCCTTACTTATCAACCTGGTGGGGATGGGCTTAGCGCCACTGCCATCTGCCGCGAGCCCTGCATCGGCGGGCTCGGGCACAGCGCGCAGCAACGTCTCTTCATCTGTAGCGCTGCCCTCCTGGTTCACGGGCGTGGCGCTCGATAGGCCTGCATACGCCAGCGCCCTCCCGACCTGGGCCGGCTACGATTCCCGGCGTGCTCCATCGGGCGTCGAGGGCACACCCTCGACCGTCCTGCCGGCCTGGTTTGCTCCCGCGGCCGCACAGCCAGAGGCTGCTGCCCAGCAGCCGTTGCCCAGCGGGCAGTCGCCATCCCGGCGGGAGGCCCCGCCAGTCCGTCCCTTGCAGCGGGACATCCCGCTCTCCCTGCTGACGGTGGATATCCTGGGCCCGGCCGTCGCCAGCCTGGGGAGCACAGCGGGGAGCGGGGAGCTCTATACGGTCATCATCCACAACGGCTCGTCCGATACCGCCTACGACATCGATCTGACGGCCTCCCATTTCTCCTTCCTGGTGTACGACAATTTCAGCGAGCTGATCTCTACCACCGGCGCGATCCCTTTTAGCGTCGCGACGAGCCCAATTTCGATCACGTGGACGCCGGACACCCGCTACGACCTGGCGCCAGGCGAGACGATCACGTTGACCTATAGGATGCGGGCCACCTGTTTTGCCCAATCGGGCCAGCAGATGCGGGTGGGCATACGGTACAACGCCGATCCGCCTCCAGCGCCCCGGAGCGCGCTGAACCGCGGTGGAATCAACGTCACCACCGGGCGCGGCAACCTGGTGATCAGAAAGGACCCTTCGCTTCAGAACCTGGGCACGGCCGACTTTGGCCAGCCGATCACCTGGACGGTCACGGTGCAAAACACCGGGTTGGGCAAGTTGTATACTGCCACCATCACAGACACGGGGGGGATCAATCTAAGCCAACCTGGCGGGGACCTGACCCCTTCGGTTGTCATCCCCGAGCTGGATGTCAACGAGATCCAGACCTTTACCGTGGTCGGGACTGTCGAGGCCTGCAACTTTACGAACGTGGCCGAGGCTGCCTGGCCGTGCGGCAATCAGGAAGGGGACGCGACGATCACGAACCCCGTTCAATCGACCGCCAGCGTCCTCTTTAGCCCCGATCTGCCCAACGTCAGCATCGAGGTCTCTTCTCCGATCACGAATCCCTATTGCGACCCGGTGACCCGCACGGTGGTCATCACCGTCGACAACGCCGGTGGCCCCGCTGGCAACTTTCGCCTCGATTCCACGTTTGAGAACGACGGCTTCTGGACGGTGATCCCGTCGTCGGTCAGCAGCGGCTGGCAGTACGAGGGATCGAACGGCCGGTTTGGCTACACCGATGGCGCCCCTGCCGGCACCCTGCCCGCGGCGGGTATGGGCGTGCCGCTCGTCCTCAGCTTCGATGTCACCCCGCAATCGGGCCCGATCTGCTCGGACGGGAGCGGTGACGTCACCTTCATTCCCCTGTACAACGACATTTGCAGCAATGAGCCCTTCACCGGCAGCCCGGTGGTTATGGTGTACCAGTACGGTGCCGATGAATCGCCGGCGCTCGATGTCTCCAAGACCGGCCCGTCCATCGTCTCTGGCGGTGACGTGTTTACGTATCAGATCACCATCTCCGGGCAAAACCCGGGGAATATGAGCGGCACCATAGACATCAACGATCTCCTGCCGCCCGAGTTTGAGCTGGTGGGACCGATCACGCCCAGCGCGGGTATCACGAGCACCTCTGGACAGACGGTGACCTGGGGTCTCGATCCCACGACCCTTTCGAATCCCTTCTCCGAGACGCTGACGTACCTGGTTCGGGCCATCACCCAGACCGGCGGTGTGTGCGGTGCGGGTCAGATAGCCCGCAACGGGGTGCAGGCGGTAGCGGAACCGATCTGCCCGGGCTGTCCGCCCATCACCCGCATCGCGCAGGTGGAGACGGCCGTCAGCAACGGGGAGGGAATCTTTCCCAGTCGCTCCTCGACCGGCTCTCTCGAAGCGTGCGGCGATGGTTTTACGGTGGTCAACGTCTATCTGATCACCGGCTCTACCTCCGTCACGTGGACCGGGGCGGTGTTCACCGAGGCGCTGGGAACCGGTATCGGTGGTGGGGCGTTGCCGGGTACCGGTCTGCTCTACCGGGCCGGCTCGCTCCAGGTCACCGTCAACGGCGTCGATTATACCCTGAGCCCGGTCACGACGACCGGCCAACTCGTCATTGACCTCAGTCCCCTGGATGGGGCGCCCACCCAGGACGTCACGCTGCGGATCACGTACACGATCGACATTCCCGAATCCGCGTTGAACGGCGCGGTCGAGCAGACGTTCTACGATTGGACGCAATTGTTCCTGCCCGGCGTAAGTGATGCTCAGGGCTGTGCGGCGAACAGTTCCTTCAACCAGGCGTTCCAGCTCACCATCGGCCGTGGCGCTCTGGGGGTGGGGTTGTGGCCGCCGGTCCTGAATCGGTGTCGCACCAATTCGGGCGCCATCCGTGTCAACGACCTCACGCCTGGCCGCCAGACCGACAACATTGTGGTCACGTTTACGGCCTCAAGCGCGGTGATTGCTTCCGCCTGGAGCTATTGGTTTACGACGACCGGCAGCCTGCCTCACATCTCGTTCATCACCGTGGAATCCGGCACGGTCGGGGGTGGGCGGGGCATCATCACCTTCACGCTACTATCAGGCACCGATATCGAGGGCAACGGCGAGATCCAGTTCAAGGCGGACATCAACTGCACCGACAAATCGCCCTGGAAGGCCGGCATCACCTACCAGAGCCGCTGTGATTACGTGTACACCTCGGAGGCCGTCCGAGACCACACCTACAATGCACCCAACCTGCTTCTTTTTGTCACACCCATCAGATATACGGTGCGGGAGAAGGAGGTCGTGTGGAAGTTCTTTGTCACCAACAACGGCAACCTGGCAGCGACCGACGTGATTGTGACGAACGATCTCACAGGTATCTCCGTGCTCACCTATACGGCCGATAGCGGCGGCGGAATTGATGTGATCGGGACTTTGCCCATCACGGATGCGGACGTGGTCTTTACGATCGACGAGATCGGCCCCAATGTCCAGCGAGAGGTGACCATCACGGGCCGGGTGGTTGCGTGCGATCCGCTGGGCGTCACCGTGACCGCTAGGCTGGAATGCTTTGGCACGGTGTGCAATCAACCCCAAGCCCTCATAAGCTTTGACACGCCCGATCCATATCTGCTCACCAACAACGGCGAGACCGCCGACCTGCCGATGTGCGACCCGGGCGAGGTGATGTTCACCACCAAGAACGCGTCCTCCGACGTCACGCTGTACCAGCTCAACATCACCGAGACGCTGGAGGGCCTGATCCCTGTCCCTGGCGCTCCGATGACGGTGACGATCGAGAATCCCCAAGGCGTGACAATCGCCTCGACGACCGGGTTCACGCCCGTCATTGTGACCGGCACAGGCTACATTAGGTTCACCTGGCGGGCGATCTCTGCCACAGCCGAGGTGTACACCTGGTTCAACGCCCTCCCGCCGCTGCACGTCGTCCGTATCTTTGTTCCCGTCCAGACCTCGTGCGTGCCGCCCAACACACCCCGGTCGTATGCCGGAGCTGGAGCCTTGGGGCCGTGCGGCAATAAACTGGGTTACACGGAAGACGCGGTGACTTTGCAGACCCTGCAGCCGGACATGGGCGTGGTCAAGGATGGCCGGGTTATCGGGGGCAGTTTTGGGGATCAGGTTTACGCATCTCCGGGGCAGACGGTCACCTGGCGCATTCGCGTCTACAACCGGCTGACGGATCGATCATACGTGGCCTACAACGTCGTCCTGTCGGACACCTGGCCTGCCAATTTCACCTTTATTAACGCTACCACGGCTTTCACACCACACCTCGATCTGGCCGAGCGAACGATCACCTGGACGGTCGGCGATATGCCCCCTCACCTTGAACCGCTCGTGTTCTACATCACCGGCACCGTCACGATCGCGGATGACGCCTGTTCGCCTTCAACCCTCAACGAGACGCGTCTGAGGTTTGGGTGTGACTTTGATGGCTGCACCAGCGACATCGTGCCCCATGACACGGCCCAGTTGGGCACGGTACCGAACCTGGAAGCAGTCCTGTCGCCCGATCCGGTTCCGGTCTGTGAGGGCGATATCCCCGTCATCATCAGAAACCATGGTTCGGCAGCCTATACGACCACGCTCACCGTCACCCTGCCCAGCGGGTATTACATCTACAGCCACACCATCAGTTCGGGGCTGGCGCCCACCGAGATCATCAGTGACGCAGGCACGCCTCCCGGAACGGCTGTCGTGTTCAAGTGGGACATGATACCTGGGCGCACTGGGCCAAGTCCTTACCAGTTCACCGTATGGCTAAAGATCAGGAACGCCGGCTCCAGCGGTGGGTGTCCGGTGGCCGATGGTATGCCGGTAACGGCGACCGTGACATTTGACAATCACGCAGTCTGCACCGACCCCGGCCCCTTCTATTACGCTGACACGCATACCCTCGGTGTCCTCACGCCCGATCTCCAGGTCGTCAAGTCTCCGCGCACGCAGACCATTGATGTGGGCGAGGCGGTGACCTGGACCATAAGCGTGAACAACGTGGGCAGCGGCGTCGCGGAGAACGTGGTGGTCACCGACGTGGTGGGCAGCAGCTACCAGAATATCGCGGCCTCGGCCGGTTCGGATGGCTCTTCCGCCAACATAAGCGTAAGCGGCGACACGATCACCTGGACGCTGCTGCAGCCTATCCCGGCATCCGGTGTGTGGACCGCCACGGTGACGGCGGAGCTCAGGTCTAGCGGCGATAACCGGAACGTGGTCACTGCGACGGCGTACTGCGCCACCGGTTGTGAAAGCGCCTCTGGCGCGGATACCGCGTATACGACGCTGCTGGAAGAGTTTGTCAAGAATCCAGAGATCCAGACCGGCACCATCGGCAGTCTGGTCATCTTTACCATATCCACCTCTCTGTCAGACCTGGACGCCGTCTACGATGACCTGACGCTGATCGACACCCTGCCGGCAGGCCTGGGCTACATCTCGTCGGTGCTGAGCGCCACCTACGATCTGGACGGTAACCAGGGCGGCCCCGACAGCATCACCACCGACTCGCCCAGCGTGCCGCCGGGTCCGTTCCCCAGCGGTGACGTGGTCTGGTCGTTGGGCGATCTCTCCGGCACGGTGCGGATCAGCGCCATCATTACGGCCGTCATCCAGGATGGCGATGCCGCCTTTGATGGGGCCCGTCTGCCCAACGAGCTGCGTATGACCTACACCGACGATGGACAGCCATACGTCTACACATCCACCTCCCCGGTGGACGTCGTCGAGCCGATCATGCACATCGGCAAGTCCTACGTCACGCCGCGCGG
>CAYUIS010000051.1:7864-17556 GCA_964444825.1 uncultured Anaerolineales bacterium
GGTTGCCTGGTGGGCGCTGGCGACCTGGTTACCTATACGCTCACCATCTCCAACCAGGGCCGGCTGACTGGCCACGATCTGGTCATCACCGATGCCCTTCCCGGTGGGATGAGCCTCGTCAGTTACTCGATGACGAGCGACGATCCGGCCTCGGCGGTGACGTATGAACCCAGCCCCATCCCAGGCGCGACCGGCGTTCTGACCTGGGGGGTCAGCCAGTTGGCCGCCACCGTTCCCTTCGATCCACTCGATCACCAGGCGCTGACGATGACGGTCGTGCTAAAGGTATCCGATAACATCACGGCCAACATCATCCTGTCTAACCAGACGTTCTTGCTCTACGATGCCTGGCCCGGCGAGACGCAGCCGACCACAGTGACGCGCAGCTACAGTGGTGGTTCCCACTCGACTGCGCTGCGTACCATAGACGGTGGCTTGATCAAGACTGTGTCTTTCAGCCCGCCGCCTTTGGCCACGCTGGGTAGCCTGGTCACCTACACGCTGATCATACCCGCGCCGCCCATCAGCGCGACGCTGTACGACGTGGTCATCGCCGATTCGGTCAACCCCAGTATGACGGTGGTGAGCGCGTTCACGGCTGGCGGCACGGGGGGCGCGGCTGACTTTTCCGGGCAACTTGTGACGGCGACTTTTGACAGCGTCCCAGCCTACACCCAGGCCTATGTCACGATCACGGCCCGTATCGCCGATCCCCTGGGGGCCTATGCTGGCCTCATCATCACCAACAGTGGGGTGATGACCCACGCCACGGCTACCGAGATCACCTCCACCAACGAGGTAAGCACGACCGTCTACGAGCCCTCCCTGACTCTGGGCAAGTTCAGCACGCCGCCGCCCAGCAGCACCGTCGCAGTCGGCGACGTCGTCACCTATACCATCCTCATCACCAACTGGGACGATCCTTTCGCCAGCCCGGCCTATGACGTCTTTATCACCGATTCGCTTTCGGCCTACGTGACCCTCTTCCCGCCCATCCCAGTAGAGCTGGAGATCGATTCCACACCGGTCGCCGCTCCCGATTTTGTGTCGAGCTATGCGGGCGATGTGCTCACGATCGACATAGCGGATACCATCAGTATCCCTGTCGGCGGTGTGCTGACCCTGGTCTACCAGGGGCGGGTCGATACGGATGCACCGGCCGGTGTGGACCTGGAGAACTATGCGGAGGTGACCTGGTCATCCCTGGCGGGCAGCGTGCCCGGTGACCGGAACTATGGGCCCGTGACCGATACAACCGCCATTCACACGGGCTATCCAGTGCTGGTCTTGGCCAAGGCCACCGCCATCACCCTGGTGGAGCCACTGGATCTGCTCACTTACACCATCGCTGTCACCAACACCGGCATCGTCAGGGCGACCGGTGTCGTCATCACCGACGATGTCCCGAACGACACAGTCTACCATGCGTGTGCCCCTGTACCGTGCGGCGAGTCGGGTGGCGTGGTTTCGTGGACGTTGGGCACTCTGGATGTCGATGCGGAGCGCGTCGTCACGATGGTCGTTCGCGTGTCCAGCCCTCTGGTCAGCGGCACGATCATTGCCAACACAGCCTGGGTGACCAGCAGCGAAGGGGTCACCGATACTTCTGCGGTGGCGACGCGGGTGGAGAGCAGTCACGCGCTCACGTTGACTAAGGCGGCATTGACCGACCCGGTGCGGGCGGGAGAGTTGCTGACCTACACGCTGGCGTGGGAGGTGGGCGGCAACGAGCCGGCCTTGGACGCAACCGTCAACGACGGGGTGCCCGTCAGCACGACCTATCAGAGCTGTGATGGCGGCCTCTTCTGTGGGGAGAGCGCTGGGGTCGTCACGTGGCGCTTGGGCGATCTTGCTCCGCCTGCCACGGGCGTGGTCACGATGGTGGTGCTGGTGGATACGCCGCTCTACAGCGGTACCCGGATTTACAATGCAGCCACCATCACCGATAGCCAGGGCATCACCGACACCAGCGAGGTAACGCTGCCTGTCGAGAGCGAATTCACCCTGGCGATCACCAAGACGGCCTCCCCCAGTCCGGTGTTGATCGGTGGCCTGTTGACTTACACCCTACTCTACCAGGTCGGCGGCAACGAGCCGGCCCAGAATGTCATCATCACCGACATCGTGCCCGCGAATACGACCTACCAGGACTGCTATGGCGGGCTCTCCTGTATCGAGAATAGCGGCGTGGTGACCTGGGATCTGGGCACGGTGAACCCGGTCGCCAGCGGCGCGGTGACGATGGTGGTTCAGGTGAACCTGGGGTTGCCCGATCATACGATCATCACCAACATCACCTGGATTACGAGCAGCAAAGGCATAAGCGGCACCTCGGTGGTGACCACGGTCGCTCGGGAGACGCCTGTGCTGCAACTGATCAAATCGAGCATTGACGTCAACGGCGGTGTCCTGGAGCCCGGCGACCGCATTACCTACGAACTCGACCTCTCCAACGTTGGTAACCTCACCGCCACGAACGTGGTGGTCAGTGACACCATCCCCGCCCATGCCACCTATGTGGCAGGGTCGATCGCGGGCGGCGACCGCCGGGATGATGGTGGGTTACCGGTGCTCACCTGGACGGTCGATATCCTGTCTGTCTATGAGCCTGTCACGCTCACCTATGCGGTCACCGTCGATGTCCCGCTGACCGATGGCGTGACCATCCGCAACGCCGCGATTGTTACCTGCACCCAAGGGGTGACCAGTAGTGCCAGCGTGACGAATGCCATCGTCGCCTCCCACAGCCTGACCATACACAAATCGAGCACGCCAGCCGTCATCTCACCGGGAGGCCGGCTCACCTACACGCTGGCCTATACCGTGACTGGCAACGAACCGGCCCTCGACGTGACCGTCTCCGATACCATCCCGAGACACACGACTTTTGTCACGGCCACTCTGCCGCACAACCGCGCCGGCGACCTCGTCGTCTGGTCACTGGGTGACTTTTTGAGGGCGGCCAGTGGCATCACCATAGAGACCGGGGTTGTGACCCTGGTGGTCCAGGCGAATACACCGCTGACCAACGGCCTGAGCATCAAAAACGCGGCCATCATCACCGATACGTCGACCGTCACCGATACCTCGACGGTGACAACGCCGGTGCAGAGCAGCCACGCCATGACATTGACCAAGGTCGGCTGGCCTGACCAGGTAGAGTCCGGCAATCTGCTGACTTACACAATTCGATACACCGTGACCGGCGATGGCATCGCGACCGATGTGACCATCAGTGACACGACGCCGCAGGGCACTGCCTTCTGGAGCGCCGCGCCTGTGCCTGCCAGCGCGCCTTCTCAGGGAGGTTCTGGCCCGGTGATCTGGAGGTTGGGTTCCGTCGTTCCGCCGACGTCGGGGGCCGTGACGCTCGTAGTGGAGGTTGCGAGCCCGTTGCTCGGTGTCACCGAGATCGTTAACGCGGCTGTTATTACCGACGGCGAGGGCATCACCGAGACCGGGACGGTCACCACCCCGGTAAGTGGTGTCCACGCGCTGGCGCTTGTCAAGACGGTCAGTCCGGCGGCGGCGTCTTGGGGCGGTGTGTTGACCTATACAATCGCCTGGAGTGTGTCAGGCGTCGAAATAGCGCCGGACGTCGTCATCAGCGACACCGTATCTGAGCATACGACCTTTCTCACGGCTACGACGCCGGTCACCGTCAGCGGCGATGTGCTCAACTGGCCGCTGGGTGATCGCGCACCTGGCGACTCTGGTTTTGTCACCTTCACTGTCCGGGTGGACAGCTTGATTCCCAGCGGGACCGTGATCTATAACACCGCCGTCATCACCGACGGCAAGGGGGTCACCAACACCGGCACGGTCACCGTTCCCGTGACCGGGGTCCACGGTCTGCTCATCACCAAGACGGTCGATCCACCGGTCACCTCGCCGAATGGGGTACTGACTTACACCATCGCCTGGCGCGTGTGGGGCACCGAACCGGCCCCCGAGGTCACCATCAGCGATACGGTGCCTGCCAATACGACGTTCATCGCGGCCACGACGCCGGTGTTTGTGAATGGCGACCTGCTCATCTGGCCACTGGGCGATCGTGACCCCGGCGATTCTGGCTTTGTCACGTTCACCGTGCGGGTGGGGAGCATGGTGGCCGACGGCGCCGTGATCCACAACGTGGCCGTTATCACCGATAGCGAAGGTGTCACCAATACCGGCAGCACGACCACCACGATCGTGTACCCGGCGGTTGCGCTGGATAAGCGGTTGACTCGCTGGGATCGGAACAACGATGTCATCACCTTTACCATCGTCATCTCCAACATCGGTCCCACCAGGCTGGATGTCGTACCGTTGATGGACGACTATGACTACCGCTTCTTTAGTTTCACGGATGCGACGCCCGAGCCCGATGAGGGTGACGATGATGGATCGCTCTCCTGGTACGATCTGACCGGACCGCCTCCCAATGGCTTTGGGCGTGACCTGATTCCTGGCGCGCGATTTGTGATCACCACGGTCTTTGACGTTGTCGGTGACCTCACGACCACGGTCAACACCGCCATCATCAGTGGCGTCGTGGACAACAACAACAACTCGACCGGCAGGATCACGGACAGTGTGACGACCATCAACATCCCGACTGGGATAGAGTTGCTCCTTCTACAGGCGACAGGTCATGAAAGTGGCGTGCTCGTCGAGTGGGCCACGCTGATCGAGGTGGATGCCTACGGCTTTTGGATCTACCGGGCCCTGTTGGACCAGTTTGACCAGGCGAGCCAAATCGCCTTCCAGCCCAAGGAGGGCAACCTAGTCGGTGCCCAGTATACCTATCTGGACAAAGCGGTGACTCTGGGGCAGCCCTACTGGTACTGGTTGGTAGGGGTCAGCAACGAAGGTCACCAGACGCGCTATGGACCGGTGTCAGCGACGGCAGGGGCGGTGAGCGTGGGGCAGCAGCGAGCCTACTTGCCGATAGTGATGCGGAGCAAGTGACAAAATGGAGGGATGGGCTATGTCGAAATCCAGGGTCGGTTTGTTGCTCCCCTTGATAACCGTTCTGACGACGCTACTGACGCTGGTTGGCAGCGCGCCACACGAAGCTACAGCCCGGGCCGACGGTGTCTCTGAAGTTCTGCTGTCGTGGGAGTGGGAACTGTCACCCTATCGATTGGCGAGTGTCGTTGGGGACGATGGTCGGACGTATACGCGCGTCGAGGCGGAAGGGCTCGTCAGCGGCGGTCTGCCTGGCTGGCCGAACCTGCCACGCCTGGGTAAGCTGGTGGCCCTACCCCCCAGCGGCGACTTTAAGGTGGTGTTGACCGAGGTCTCGTACGAGACGGTTTTGCTGGACCATCCGGTCGAACCCGCGCCTGCGCCAGCGCCAGTCCAGTTCGACGCAGATGGGCTCCCAATGCCAGGTGAGTGGATGTTTGCGCTTGACGAGGATGGATATGCTGGCAGCGATCCCTATCCGGCCGAGTTCGCTACCCTTGGTGACCCGGCGTGGATGCGCGACCAGCGCCTGGCGCGTCTGACGATCACGCCCTTCCGCTACCATCCGGAACGACAGGCCCTGGACATCGCCCGTCACCTACGCCTTCAGGTCGTGTCCGTGGGCCAAGGTCTGCCGTCGATCCCATCGGCTGATGAGGCCTCAGGCCCAGGGTCGGCCAGCGCCGCACTGAACGGTAGCGACGTCCTCAACCCGGCTGATCTGGACGCTTTCCGCGCTGCGCGCCAGCCCATCCTCCAGCCATCCACGCCTGAGAGACCTGGCGAGTTCAAGGTCCTCGTCGAGACGGAGGGCGTATACGTCCTCGACTATACGACGCTGTCGACCGCGGGGGTGCCATTGGCAAGCATCAATCCAGCCACACTGCGGTTGATCCACGGCGGGAGCGAGGTAGCCGTTCAGTGGGAGGGGGACGGTGATGGGACCTTTGAAAGTGGCGAGCGACTGGTCTTTTATGCCCGGCCCCAACTGACCCGCTATGCGGCGTACGACGTCTACTGGCTTACGTGGGGAGGCGCCGCCGGACAACGTATGGGCTCTCGCTCGGGTAACCCTGCCGGTCTACCCGCCGGCACCGCGTGGGCGACCGCGGTGGCTGAGGAAAACGTCGAGTATGACTCGTTGTACGCCGGTTGGGACGGCGATCACTGGTTCTGGCGCAAGCTGCGCCAACCCGACATCCTCACCGAGACCTTTACGGTTTCCCTCGAAACGCCCGCCGTCGGGACGGCGGGAGAGCTGGCGATCTGGCTTCAGGGTTATACCCGCGATTACACCGATCCCGATCATCACGTCGAGTTTGCCTGGAACGGGACCAACGTGGGTGATGTGGATTGGGAGGGCAAGATCGCCTACCCGGCTGCCTTCAGCCTGCCCGCCGGTTCCTTGAATGGAGGGGACAACACGCTTCTGTTGACCCTGCCTGACGACCTGGGCGGAGATGTCGAGGGCGTCTGGGTGGACGCCGTGACCGTCACCTACGGGTTGAGCGGAGTGGGTGGCAACGTGGCGCGCTTCCAGGGTGAGAGCACCGCCAGTGGTTACACGGTGGGTGGTTTCACCAGTGGCGGCGTGCGCGTCTATGACGTGAGCGATCCGGCTGCCCCGCTGGTGGTCAACGGTTGGACTGAAGGCGGTGGTGCTGTCAGCGTTGGCGATAGCGGGAGTACGCCGGCCGAGTACCTGATCCTCACCGCTGATCAGATCCAGTCGCCGGTGGCCGTCTTTGCGGCCAAATCATACGCCGATCCCATGGCCGGTGCCGATTACGTCATCATCACACATCCCGAGTTTATAGGATCGCTGGCTCCGTTGGTCGACCATCGCACCGCTGAGGGCTTGCGGGTGGCCGTGGTGGACGTGGAGGCGCTCTACGACTATTTCGGTGACGGGCGTATGTCCCCTCATGCGATCCGTGATTTCCTGGGCTACGCCTACGCCAACTGGCCCGGGGCAGCGCCTCTGTACGTCCTGCTGGTCGGCGATGGCACCTACGATCCACGGGGCTACTGGCCCGGCAGCAACCTGACGTATGTACCGCCCTATCTGGCCGACGTCGATCCCTGGATGGGGGAGACGTCCTCCGACAAGTGGTATGCGGAGCTTACGGGAGACATTCTGCCCGACCTGCGCCTGGGGCGCTTGCCGGTCAACTCACCGGGTGAGGTCGAGGCAGTGGTGGACAAGATCATTGCCTATGAAGTCACGCCTGCGCCGGGTGATTGGAAGCGGCGCCTGGTGTTTGGTGCGGACAATCCGTCGACGGCGGGCGACCATCACGACGATGCCGACAAAGAGTATAACGTCTACGCGACACCCACTTACGGATATGAGGGGGTGCGCGTGTATCTCAGCGAGACGGCCGGCCCCTCTTACTTTTACACCGTCGCTGCCGACGCCCAGGCCGCGCTGATAGCTGCCCTGAACGAGGGAGCATTGTTCTACACATACTTTGGGCACTCGTCCTGGCACCAGGAAGCGGTTCTGGAGACCGACAACTATGCACCGCTCTTCCACCAAGACTATATCAGTCGACTTGCCAACAAGGGACGCTGGCCGTTGGTGCTGCATATGACGTGTTTTACCGGCTACTATATCCACCTGACCGGCAATACGTTGGATGAGAGCCTGCTACGTACCGCCGACGTGGGCGCTGTGGCTGTCTGGGGGCCCAGCGGCAACGGCGTCGTGTCGGATCATCGTGTCCTGAACGAGGCGTTCTACGAGGGTGTGTTTCAACATGGGCATAGCGAGCTGGGAGCGGCCACCCACGCTGCGTTGGCCGGTCTCTACGCACGAGGGGTCGCATACGACCTGGTAGATACCTATCACCTCTTTGGCGATCCGGCGATGGTGCTCAACAAGTATGTTCGCTACATGTATATGCCGGTGGTGATGCGAGGATTCTAGACCGCATCACGGGGAGAGGTGCAGATCGTGGGCGCAGCGTGCGTTCCACATTCGTGACAGGAGGCGGCACTATGAGCTTGAGGAAAACGTACCTGTTGGGCGGGTTTGTGGCTCTGGCCCTGCTGAGCCTGGCCCTGGCAGACACAGGCGAGACTGTCAGCGAGGCAGCCCCGTTGCTTGGCTTTACCGACACACCAGTGCCGGTGGTACCTACACCGCTGCCTGCGCCGACGAACACGCCACCGCCGGCCCCACCTACACCTACCGATGTCCCGGTGGTCTTGCCTACAGACACGCCAAGGCCCCAGCAGAAGCGACAGACTGAGGCTACCCCCACGCCCATCCCGATTCTGCCTGAGAGTGGGCAACCGGAGAAAGGGCCGATCAGTCCCTGGGTCGTCGGCGGTGTCGCACTGTTTCTGGGCTGGTTAGTGCTCTGGTCGGGCCAGCGGCACAAGGACGTTTCGCGGCCCTCATCGAGCCCGTCTGCACGATAGGTGAACACAACAGCTCTTGCGAAGGTTCAAGCGAACGCTGGATTCGCTACCTTCGCAAGGGCTCTCTTCGCGCTCATTCCTCGTTCGATCCTGGCTCTTGGACAACCTGGTAACGAAGCCAGACCCGCCCCTGGGTTTGAGCACAGCAGGAAGTCAGCGCCAGCCGCGTTGGCCGTTCGTCCGGTTTCAGTTCCGGCGAGTTGAACAGCATCGGGGTCCCCAGGCCACCGATGACGGCGGGAAAGAACTCGAGGTTGATTTCGTCCACCAGCCCGCCCCGCAGCAGCGCGCCGTTCAGCCTGCCGCCGGCCGTCGACAGGATACAGTCCACGTCCAGCAAGGCGGCCATCTTTTCCAATGCCAGCCGGAGATCCACGTGACCATCGTTCCCTCCTGCCACCAGGTAAGGGATGCCCGCCTGCTGGAGGTAGGCCAGGTACTCGGGGGGTGTGTGGTGCCCCACCAGAATCAGCATATGCCAGCCGATCCACTCCTCACCGAAGGCTGCTCCATCCTTCATCCACCCGCGCCCTCGTCCACGTCCATCGACGATGGTGAACCATCCCCGTAAATCCGGGTGACCGATCACTGGATCCGGCATAAAGTCCTGATACAGACCGCTCGGGTCTCCCTCAAAGGGCGGGAGGGGTTCGGGCGTTTCCCCCTCTCGCACAAAGGAACCACTGCCCTCAAGCATAGCCTGTGGTGAGTGGGTGAGTTTGAGCAGCTCGAACAGGCTACTCGATTCGGTGTTGGGGCTCCAAGCCTCCATCGCCTTCCATCGTTCATCTCCATATAGCAGCAGCACGTCGGACGAAACCGCGAGTCTTCCACCTAGCGAAGCACTGTTGAGAATGACTACTTTTGGTCTATCCATTTTCCTCACGTCTCTCCTGGTTGTTGTTGCTCTCAAGGGATCGCCAGATCCCGTCTTATGCTCCGATGCTCCAGAAGGCAACCAGAGGTTGCACGCTATCCGGAGCGAGCAGAGCGGCATAGGGTGAGTCCGATGCAGCCACTGCGGCCACCTATGCGCGTCAGCTTGAGGCGGAGGCGTAGCGCCGCAATCCCAGGCGGAACAGGGATGACGCGCCGGCGAACAGCGCTGCCGCCAGGCCCACGCTGCCCATCAACATTGGCAGCGTCAACTCGCCAGCCAGGGCCTGAGCCGGAACGGTCGTCATCATCCCCACCGGCACAACCCACGTCAGCACCAGCCGCAGCCAACCGGGGTATAGGGCCACCGGGTAACGGGCCATCTGGAACAGCCCGTTAAAGACCCAGGTGAATAGGAAACCGGGACTCCAGAGGAC
>CAYUIS010000051.1:17656-31133 GCA_964444825.1 uncultured Anaerolineales bacterium
CCATCCATCCCGGCAAGTGATTCCAGGCTCGGTCCGATGAACAGCTCTCGCAGCGCGCCGAGAATGAGGTACACGCCCAGGAGCGCCAGTGCAGCGGGGAAATCCCACCCTCGCACCATCTCGACTTGGCCGAACAACACCGCCACGCCCAACACCCCCGTGCCCAGGTTCAGCGCCGAGTGAAGCAGGCTGATCCAAAAGTTAGCACGGTAGGCCAGTTCGTTTTGAGTCGAAGCCACCGCGAACCGTCGAATGAGCCGGAGATAGGCCATCGTTATCCTCCCACCGCCGAATACCGTCGCACGCCGGTGCGCCACACGAAAACGAACAGGGCCACTGCCACCGCCAGCCACGCCGCTTGAAAGGCAAACCCAACCCACAGCTCGGCGGAGCTCAATTGCCCGCTTAACACCTCCACCGGAAAGCCGACCATGTATCGAAACGGCAGGATCGTCGCCGCGGACCGCATCGGGTCGGGCAGGAGCGCCGTTGGCGCCACCTGGCCCGCCAGCAAAAAGACCAGGGCGTCCTGGAGCGCCAGTAGCGCGTCGGCCCGCGTGGCCCAAAAAGCGAGCAGCGCCAGCCAATAACCCCAGAAAAAGCGCAGCGCCCACGCCATCACCAGCGTCGGGAGGAAGACCAGCCCATCCCTCGGGGTGACGTGGAGCTCGGGGCGCAGTACCAGCGCCAGCACTGCCGTCACCGGGATCACAAAGGCCATATAGACCACCTTGCCCGCGACCTCGGTCGAGAGGGTGTTGTATATCGGCGGCAGAGGTCGCAGCAGCCAGGTGTTCATATCGCCGCTGCGGATCACGTCGCCCACCGTCCAGTTGGCCTGGGAGTAGGTCAGTTGGTTGACCAGGATCAGCACCAGGTAGTAGGCCACGAACTCGCCCCGGGTGATCCCGCTGACCGTATCCCCGCCAGCGGCCGTCGACCACACAAACATGTAGATCAGCGGCGGGATCATCCACCCAAAGGCCAGCAGGAAGAAAAAGCCCCGGTGCTGGATCCACATGGCCCACGTGCTCTTGATCAGCGCCCAACCGCCCCGCAGGTTGACGGCTGGCGCCTTGTGATCTGCGCCAGGAAACGATCGCCCCGGCGCGGGCTGAACGGTTCCTCTCATCGGCCGACTCCTTCCGGCAGAGAGCCCTCGAGGGTCTCGTCCTGGTAGATCTGGTCGATCACCGCCTCGATCGGGGGATCCTCGACTGCGAGATCGGCCACGGGCAGCGAGTTCAGCACGTGGGCCGTCACCTCTGGGGCGGCAGCCCGTGCCACTCGGAGCGTCAGCCGGCCGTTCTCGCGCTCGACGACGTCCACGCCAGCGGGCAAGTCAAAACCGTCTCCGTTCCCGCCCAGGCCGTTCCCTGTCCTCAGAGCCACGCGGATCAGCTTGAACGGGGCCAGTCGCGCTGCCAGCCCGCTCAGTTCGCCGTCGTAGAGCAGCTCTCCGTGATGGATCAGGATCACGCGCGGGCACAGCGCCACCACATCGGCCATATAGTGGCTGGTCAGGATGGCCGCCACGCCGCTGCGCCGGTTGTACTCGGCCAGGAAGCGCCGCAGGCGGCCCTGCATCGAGACATCGAGCCCCAGGGTGGGCTCATCGAGGAACAGCACCTGCGGGCGGTGGAGCAGCCCTGCCACCAGCTCGCACTTCATACGCTCGCCCAGCGAAAAGTTGCGCACCGGCTTGGCGAGCAGTTCCTCCATCTCCAGGAGCTCGATCAGCTCGTCCAGCGTCTGTTTCAGCTCCACCGGTCCTACCCGGTAGATCTCGCCCAGCACGTGAAAGGTGTCGAGCGGCGGGATATCCCACAACATCTGGCTCTTGTTCCCCAGCACCATGCTGATGCGCTGCAGGTAGGCAGGGCTCCGTTCCCAGGGCACGTATCCCAGCACCCTGGCTTCGCCGGCCGTCGGATACAACAGGCCAGAAAGCATCTTGAGGGTGGTGGTCTTGCCGGCGCCGTTGGGACCGATAAAGCCCACCATCTCGCCTTCCTCGATGATGAAGCTGATATCTCGCACCGCCTCCACGTCGCGGGTGGTGCGCCGCACCAGGCTCCTGAGCGACGCCATCAGGCCCGGCTCCCGCTCGGGCACACGGTATGTCTTGGACAGGTTACGGACAATGATCTGCGCTTTGGCCATACCTCCTCCGGTATCTGATCGTCTTTTACACGATTATACAACCTTGGGGGCATAATGGAGGGTTTGTGCAACCTGAGAAACCAGGTTTTGGTCGCGGGGAGTGCAGATGTGTTTTGCGGTGATAAGGCCTGCGCATAACCGACACTTGTTCAGGCAGTCACAAAACCTGGTTTCTTGACATCTGTGACACACCTTGGTAAGCGTGTGGAGAGTCTTCGATAAAGGGTCTCAGCGTTGGCGGCCTGGTGTTCGTGCCCCGACACAACCTTGGTGAGTCATTGGAGGGTTTGGATGGGAAGTGCCGACAGCGGGTTTCCCTCCACACCGATTGTGTAGCCAACGGCCAGTAAGAACCGACGGACGAAATCGCCGATGCCGCTGCGTTTCTGCCGCTGGCGTTCCCGGTGACGACAAAACGGCAACACAACCTTGGAGTCCAAATGGAGGGTTGTGCAAACGACCCAACGGCGAGACGTCCTACGCCTTCTGTTGGCCGATCATGTCCTCCAGTTGAGCGATCACGGTCATTGCTCGCTGCTCCAGCCCGGCCAGCGTCGACAGCCACTGGTCGGCGGCCGAGTAAAAGTCCTCGTCGGGACGGGGTGTATCCAGCGCCTGCCGAACGTCCGCCTCTTGGTCGTGCTCGAGTTGGAGCAACATACGCAGGATGGCCATCGTGCTGTATCCGGCCCGCCGCAGCATACGGATGATGCGCAAGCGTCCGATCTCGGCGGCGCCGTAGAGCCGGTAGCGGTTGTGGGGATGCCGGGGCACGTGGATCAGACCGTTGCGCTCCCAGTTGCGCAGCATATCGGTCGTGACACCCAACAGCCGGGCGGCCTGGCCGATCACGAGAGGCTCGCTGGTGGCGTCGGCCGCGGTGCCCTGGGCCCACCTTTCGAGGAAATCGACCGCGGCCTCGGCCTGGGCTCGCTCGGCCTGCACCAGGGCCAGGTGGTTGTAGGCTCGCTCCAACGCACCCCCCAGGTCGCCGGACGCGGCCTGGCGCACCAACTCGGCGGCCGATTGCTTGATGGTCCGCCCCGGCCAGGGGCCGTGCAGGGCCATCCTGGCCAGCCGCATCTGATCGCGGTGGACCTCGGTGAAGAGCCGGTAGCCGCTGGCGCTGCGGGGGATAGGCGGCAGAAAGCCCCACTCTTCGTACAGGCGCACGGTGTTGGGGTGGACGCCCACTGTCCGGGCGATATCGGAGGTGCGTAGGTGGCGCGATTTCATGTGTCGTGGTCTTTCAAAGCTATTGACCTGCTTGCCTCAACACCGCCCCCGACCGGGGTTCAATCGCCGTGCCCGTAATCCCCCCATCGATCACCTGGGCCCGGCCGCCGCCCCACACGTTCTCCAGCGTCGTGCCGTCTGGAAGGAGATCGCGCGCCGGGACGTCCAGTTCGTACCCGGCCGGTCCGTTATTCAACACGACGATCAGCGTGTCCGTCCCCGCCTGCCGGGCGAAGGCGAGCACGGCGCGCTCGTCGTCGGCGTGCAGGTGCAGGTAGCGCCCTCGCCGCAGGGTAGGGAACCGGCGGCGCAGACGGATCGCGCGCCGGAAAAAGGCCAGCAGGTCGTGATCCCAGCGGGACTGGTCCCAGGGGAAGGCCCGGCGGCAATCGGGGTCGTGCCCGCCCTCCAGGCCGATCTCATCCCCATAGTAGACGCAGGGCGCGCCGGGGAACGTCATCTGGAACAGGGTCGCCAGCTTGAGGGCCGCCGTGTCCCGACCGACCAGGGTCAGAAAGCGGGGCTCGTCGTGGCTGCTCAACAGATTGAGCTGCACCAGCGTCACCTGCCAGTCGTAGAGGGACAGCATATGGTCCACCGCAGCGGCGAACTCGCTCGCCCTCAGTGGCTGCAGCTCAAAGCCTCCGGGCCGCTGGGAGATGTCCAGGCGTTCCCCGCCGAAAAAGCCCAGGCATGCCCGGTTAAAGACGTAATTCATCACCGCATCGAGCTGGTTCCCCTGGAGCCAGCGGTGGGCCTCGCCCCAGAGCTCGCCCACGATGTAGGCCTCAGGGTCCGCTGCCTTGACCACGTGGCGGAACTCGCGCCAAAATGGTTCGTCGTCGATGTCACCGGGGACATCCAGCCGCCAGCCGTCGACGCCAAAATCGATCCAGTGGCGGGACACGTCCAGGAGAAAGCGCCGCACGGCCTGCGTGTCGGTGTTGAACTTGGGCAGGGCCGGCAGGTCCCACCACGCCTGGTAGCCGAGCACGTCCATACTGCGGTCGCTGCGGGCCAGTGCCTCCCTCTCCTCCGGGCGGGGATAACCGTTCAGCGGCCGGCCGTGCCGCAGCCGCTCCTCGTCAAAGTGGAACCAGTCCAGATAAGGCGAGGCTGCCCCGTTCTCCATGGCATGATGGAACTGGTAAAAACCACGGCTGGCGTGATTGAACACGCCATCGAGAACGACGCGGATACCCCGGGCGTGGGCTACATCCAGCATCTCTCGGAAGGCCTCGTTGCCCCCCAGGATCGGATCCACGTGGTAATAGTCCTGGGTGTGGTAGCGATGATTGGCCGCCGACTGAAAGATAGGGTTAAAGTAGATGGCCGTGACGCCCAGGTTCTGCAAATAGTCGAGCCGCTCAGCCACGCCCAGCAGATCCCCGCCCTTAAAGCCGTGGATGGTGGGTGGGGCGTCCCAGGGCTCCAGGTTGGAGGGCTTGGGTACGCGCTCGCTGCGGGCAAAGCGGTCGGGAAAGATGTGGTAAAAGACGGCGTCCTTGACCCACTCGGGCGTGGTGAACTGTGTTGCCAACAAAAGCCTCCTGCGGTGAGAGAAAATGTCGTGTGACGCTAAGAAGCGCAATTGTACCCCAGTCGCTCTGGTGGCACAAGGTCCGGGCGGGTGCGTGGCATAGCGTCATTCCGAACGTAGTGAGGAATCTTGTGTGCGCGGCGGTGAAATCCCTCGCTTTGCTCGGGATGACGCATCACGGATGGCACGTCGCAAAGGAGGTTTCAGTGGCACGCGCAGCGAGTCGAGGAATACCCTCCCCGCATGAAATCATGGCGGCTTGCTCATTGTGGTCTCTTGGTGTATAATGTAACCACAACAGGAGCAGGAGGTGACGAGCCAATGAGCGGGACGACAGTCGGTATTCGAGAGTTGAAGGCGCAGTTGAGCGCCTACATCCGGCATGTCAAGGCGGGAGGCACGGTGGTCATTTTGGATCGCGGGACACCCGTCGGACGTATCGTGCCCGTGATCCCCTCGGTGGAGGCGCGAGCCCAAGAGTTGGTCGAGGCTGGGCTGGTCGTCTGGAGTGGTCGGAGGCTCACCCCAACGGCACCGGTGGCACGAACGCGAGGCCAGCGAATGGTGGCTGACCTGTTGCTGGAGGATCGGGAATGATCCTCTACTTGGATGCCAGCTCATTGGTGAAGCGATACGTAACGGAACTGGGCTCAACAGAGGTCGGCGGCGCGATTTCCAATACCGCTATAGTGGGCACGGCGCTCATCAGTCGTCCAGAGGTGGCCGCCGCGCTGGCCAAAGCGATGCGTGTGGGGGCGCTGACGCAGGAAGAGGCATCGGCGTGCCTGCAGGTCTTTCGCGAAGAGTGGCCTGATCTGATGCGGGTTCAGGTGACGGAGATGTTAGTCACTCGCGCCGATACGCTCGCCTGGGAATATGGTCTGCGAGGCTACGACGCCGTGCACCTGGCCGCGGCGTCCCTCTGGCAGGATGCCTTGGGAGAGCAGGTTACGTTTTCCTCTTTCGATCGGCGGCTGTGGGAGACAGCCAAACGGGTTGGGCTCGCGCTCCACCCAGCCGACCTGCCGGCGTTGCTGGAGACGTGGAAGGCCGCTCGATAGTCCACCGGCTATACCGCAGCTCTACGCGTCCCGGAAGGATTGCCAATCTAGTCCCAACTGGCGGACGACAGCTCGGATTGTGCCTAACTTGAGGTCTTTGCTTCCCCAATCAGGTAAAGGGGCGATTCGGTCGGTGTCCGGGTTATACCACTTCCGATGGGAACCTGGCCTGCGACGAGCAAGTTCCTGGCATCCCAAAGCCTCTAGCTTGCGAGCCACATCCCGGTACTTCACGGCACTACCACTGCAGTTTCCAGCCAAACTGGGGCGTCGGTCGAAGCTGGCTGGAGCACTGCTGGCAGTGGGTGCCCCAGATCCTCGAAGGCTTCCATGATCGCGGCCAGGGCATCATTGGCGTTGAGAATCGCTTCTTGTACTGAATCGCCCTCGGTGATCAACTCAGGGAGAAGCGGGCAAGTCACCGTATAGCCGCCTTCGGGCTGAGGTTCCAACACTAGCGGTAGTTTGTACACGGTACTCATTCCTGCTACCTCCAGAAAGTAGGCGCTCGCTACTCCCCCCGCTCTTCGATGATGATCTCAGATAGGGGTTTACCAGTCGCTTGGCCTAGAATCCTGGCCAATTCGAGGCGCTCGTTTTCCGACAGTGGATCAAGTTCAGAATAGCCCACAGGAGGAGTGATGATGCCAGCCTCGGCCAGCTTCCGGATCACGTCTTCCACTTCATCTGCTGGCTCCTCTGGCCAGACTTGAACACGCACCCGCTGTTGTTCCTGCAGGTTGAGCGGTCGTAATGGGCGCAGGATACCGTTTTCGTATATGGCCGTCAGAATTTCGCTCATCCTTCACCTCCGCTTGGCACAATTGTAACACGACCTGCTGGGGGAAGCAAACAGCAGGAGGATGGGCAGGTCCTGTAGCTGTTGGTTTCATTCTCTGATAGCATTGTGACACCTGCATCGCGAGAGGGCAAGGCTGGGGCAGGCCCAAGACGGGCAAACCAACGAGCGCGCAGGCTTTTGGCCTCGCGCTCTCTCGTGCTCTTTGCTAATCAACGTTGAGCTTACAACTCAAACAGGTCACGTAATTTGTCGCTGACTTCTGCTTGCATACGCGGGGACAACGTTCCTAATTCACGTTGGATGATGGACGTCGTCACAGTCATCAGCACGACTTTGCCCTTCGTCATCGAATGGCCTTCCATCGGTCAGGGTATAGATATCCTCTTGGGGGTCGTTCAAGAAATCGAAAGCCGGGTTGACCGTCACCGTGTATAGCCACTGTGACTCGTCCATCTCCCCAGGTTCTTCCTCTGGAAACAGCACAATGACTCGCACTCGCCCTGGGGGAATGACCGGCAAGAGTGTATCCAGCCGTAGATGTCTTTCTTCGTCAATCACGCCCGTCGTCTCAATGGCACGCACAGGTACACTCATCGTGACATCCCTCCATTTCATCTGAAACGCACTTGACCCACCCCAGTGTCTGGTTGTATATTACCGCACTGGAGGGGCATTGGCAAGCAGGTTGGGGGAAGGCAGTGCGCGGAACGCAGTAGAGCTGACGCCGCCAGCAGTCGCGCGATGAGCAGAGGTTGACGTTCACGTGCGACATTGTGACCCCTGCGCCGTGAGAGGGCAAGGCTGTGTTGAGCTCAAGAGGGACCGGGCCTCAGATGCTCACGCACCTTGCCCAAGATGGCCGTAAAGTCCACGCGCGGAATATCCAGAGGCAGCGCCTCGTCGCGGCCTGCAGCGGGCTTGGGGCCCTGATAAACGTGGTGGGGATGGGTTGCGAGCTCCAGGTGATGCGGAGGGCAGCCGTATAGTCCACTTCATCTTCGGAGGGGAAACTGGAGCCGGGATGAGCGGGGTCGAGGAGGTCAGAGGTCTCAGCCAGAGCAGTGAAAACGCTCCAGTAATACGCCCGTAGCTTCCCGTCAGGCATCTACGACCTCGGCCTCCGAGAAACCGAGGTGTTCCTGCATCGTCAGAAAGCTCTTATACCGGGTGCGCCACTCCCAGTAGTCGGCGGGGCCTTCCTGGAGGTCGCCTTCCTGGAATCGGCGATAGAACTCGGCCGAGGTCATCCCATATTCCCGCTCCATACGGCGGAGCAGGCGCACAGTCTCGGCAAAGTATTCGGCCGGCGTTCTGGATGGGCGAGTGGGCAAGGCCCGGTGGGCTCGAATAGCGGAGGTGACGAAGCGATAGTCCTCGGTGGGAAGCAGTAGCAGCACGCTCTGCGAGTGGGGGAGCTGGAGAGCGACCGTCTGCTCCCGGAAGCGGGCGATCAATTCAGCCAGGGTAACGTCCGGTTCCTGCAACTGGACGATCGGAATGACATCCTGTCCCGTATCCATCACCTCTCTGCTGTGTACGAGATGCCTTTATTATAGCCTGGGTACTGTTTCTGGTCAAACGTCGCGCCGTCTGAGACTGTTGGTCTCATCCCCGACTACGTTGCAATATCTGCGCCGTGAGAGGGCAGGACTGCGTCGCACTCAAAATATGCCGGGCCTTGCCCAGGGGAGAGTGAGGTATGGCTGGTGGGGCGCGGGCCGCCCATCACTCACCTCCGAGGCGCAGATGACGTTGTTTCGATGCCACGGCTAGACAAACGTGAGAGCGCAGAGTCTTCTCTGCGCTCTCGGCGTTTAACGATGAAACGGGATGCTGATTTTCCCAAGTGTCCTCCGATAGAGAGACAACGGTTACTGAAAGTTACGCAACACCACTGGCAGGTAGATTTTGAACCCCTCACTGACCGTGATGTAACACGGTTTACTCACAGTAAAACCGCCGTGCGTATTGCTGACTGTCAGGCTGACGTCGAACGTGCCAGCCGTAACATAAGTGTGACTGACTACTGGCCCGGTGAACGCTGCGTCGCCATCCCCAAAGTCCCAATGCCGCTGTTCGACCGTGCCGCTGGTGATGGCCGTGAATGTCACTTTGAGCGGGGCTGTGCCACTGACCACGTCTGCACTAAAGGTGGCGGTCGGCGCGCCCGGAGAGGCATTGACCGTGATATAGCCGGGTTGGGACGCGCTGTCCGTTCCACCCGGTCCGGTAACCACCAGCGTTACGCCAAAGCTACCCGCGCTCTGGTAGGTATGGGTGGGGTTAGGTGTGAAGGCCGTGCCACCATCGCCAAAAGCCCAAGCGTAGGCCGTGACCGTGCCTGTCACCGTGCTGGTGAACTGTACCGTCAGTGGCGGGTTTCCACTGCGCGGAGCACCGACAAAGTCGACCTGGGGTGGCGGTTCGGCGACGGTGATGTAGCGTGTGCGCGTGATCGTATCTGTTCCTCCCGGCAGCAAGGCCGAGCCGCCCGCCGCTTGCGCCGTCAGTGTAACGGTGTACTCCCCTGTCGTCGTGTAGGTGTGCGTTGGGTGTTGTTGGTCACTTGTGCCGCCATGGCCGAAACCCCAATGCCAGAGGGCGACCGGCCCTGTCGAGGTGTCGGTGAAGTAGACCGTGAGCGGTACGATGTCCGCTTTGGGATTGGCGTCAAAATCAGCCCGCACCGGCTCAAAGGCCGAGATGTAATTCATGCGCGTCAAGGTGTCGCTGCCGCCTGGCCCGCTGGCCGTCAACGTGACGGTGTACACTCCCGTTGACGCGTAAGTATGCGCCGGATGCTGTTCCGTGCTGGTGAAGGCATCGCCAAAGTCCCACAGCCAGCCAGTGCCTACTCCAGTTGTCGTGTTGGTAAACGTAACAGTTAACGGGGCAAAGCCGTAAGTGGGTTGAGCTATGAAACCGGCTACCGGCGGCGGCTCGGTGACGACGATGTGGTTCGCGCGCGTCAAGGTATCCGTACCGCCCAGGCCACTGACCGTCAACGTGACTGTGTACGCGCCCACTGTGGTGTAGGTATGCGTCGGGCTGTGCTGTGCGCTGGTGAAAGCGTCCCCAAAATCCCACAGGCTGGTGGTATAGTCACCACTGGAGGTGTTGGTGAAAACGATGGTCAGCGGGAATGCACCACGGGTTGGCACGGCGACAAAGTCCGCGGTCACGGCGCGCTCCAGCGCGATCCAGTCAAACTCGTACGATGCCGAATAACCATCATCTCCAATTACGGGAACCAGTTCGAAGGCAATGTGGAAGGTATGATTGCCGGTCCAGTTGAGCGGAGGCTGGCGCAAATCCACCGCGAAGGTATAGGGCAGCGAAGCGCCGGGGGTGATGGTCAACAGGCGCGTGATTTGTGCGTCTGCCTGGGCACCCACGTACAGGATTGAATCGCTGCCATAGGTTGAATCGCGGACGCTGTAGCTGTAGACCTGACCAGCCAGGATGGGGTAGCGCGATACGTCCACGTCTAGCAGCATTGGAGAGAGCGCGACGCCTGTGTTTGACACTGTGCCGCTCACACGTTTGGAGAAGGCCACTTTGCCAACGTCGTGACTCCACAGAGTATTGGACAGGCTGTATCCTCGCAACAGCGCTCCGATTTCATCCCAGTTGTCATCCCAACCAGGCGGCGGTTCATCTGTTTTCGGGTCAACCCAGCTGTCGAGCTGATCCAGGTAGGTGATGTAATCGGCATAGTGGCGGCGGATCGTTTCGGCGGCAGGTTTTTCGGTATAGTCGAGCGTGGTCGTCACCTGGCAGGTGTCCGCGAGGCTGTTGCGCAAAATGCCCTGGCAGTGGTGCGTCTCTTCTGTATTGGTCAGGATGTACGAAAAGTCGCTCAGCGTCCAAAAGAGATACCCGGCTATGCCATGGGCCTCTCCGAGGGAGGGGAGGGCGTTGAAGTAGGCCGCCTGCTCGGTCTCGGTGTGTGGATTAGCGCCGGAGTCCATGGTATGCAGACCATACTCTTCCAACACGATCGGCTTTTCACCGATCTGGGACTGAAGCGCTTGCAGGTCACTCGCGAAGCAGTGTTCGGGCAGAAAGTAGTGCAGGCTGACGAAATCCACCGTCTGAGAAAGCTCTGCGGCGATGGTTGGGCTATAGACCAGCCCAGGCGTATCTGTATAGCAAGGTGTGCCCGTCACCGCGCCGTAAAAGCCGATGGTGACCAGGTGATGCGGGTCCAGTCCGCGGGTATAGCTGATCATCTCCCGCAGCCAGTTCTTGACCTCGTCGTTACCATATACGGTGTAGTCACGGTCAGGCTCGTTCTTGATGTCCCAGGCCAGGACGGTGGGGTTGGCGGCGCCGAGGGTGTTGACCACGGCGCTGATGTGGCGGGTATTGGTGACATAGTCGGTCTCTGAATATGGATGGGTGTTGGTGACGCCGGTGTAGAGGTCAAAGAGGGTGACGATGGCGACCATGTCGTGTGCTTGCAGGCGAGCCATCAGGTCTTTCAGGTGGTCGAGATGGGTTTGATCCGCGCCGTCGAAGCGATCATACGGCACAAAGATGCGCACGGCGTTGACTCCCAGATCGCGTGCCAGGTCCAACTCGGCATCTATCTGGGTGGTGGCGGCGGTATAGCTGATCCAGAAGCGGTCCCAGGCGTAGTCTTTGGGATAGTAGTTCATCCCCCGCGCCTCGAAGGGAGCGCCGTCGCGTTCGAGGTGACGGTTCACAGCGGTGACGACGCCGGACGAGCGCAGGGCCGCTCTATTTGTATCCGCAGCCACACCGGGGTTACTGTCATCAAAGGGGAAGATGGGAGCCGGGGTAAGCTGTGGAATCGAATGGACCTGGGCCTGTACGTCTTGAACCTGGCGCAGTCCCACCATCAGGAGTGAAACGAGGATCAATCCCAATGCAATGGCAACGACAAGCCGCTGGCTGTTCATCCCTCTCCTTTCCTTGGTCCTCGGACAGGATGAAACTTGAACACCAGGTGGTAGCAGCCCTGAGCAATCAAACGCCCGCCGCACCGTTCCAATTCGCTCATCGGCTGCACCCTGCAACTATGCCGGAGCAGACAGCAAACCTTGACGGTGGGCTGGGCGTCGTGTTATCATCCGTTCGTCTGGGCGGCCCCACCGCCTTGGCCACGCCTCGGGCCTGGGAAGAGCCGCGAGGCTTTTTGCACGGACAATTCTAGCACCGAGTGGGGAAATGAGCAAAGGGACAGACGACTGGGCCTGGACCCAGGGCGGGCGCTGTCCACCCCTCTTTTTCGCCGCGCGTATGGTGCTTCAGGGACTTCTCAGCACAACAGGCAGATAGACCCTGCTTATCCTGTACTCGTAGGCCCCGATGTCACAGGTGGCTGTCCCGTCCTCGTCGCCGTCCACCGGACGGGCGACGCCGCGCTGGTCGGTGCTGGGGCAGCCGACGTTGGTGCCAGTGTCGATGGCCGGGCTGTTATCTAGTAGAGCGTGGGTGAGCATCACGCTCTCTGAGCCTGCTCCTGTACGCGGACCGCCGTTGTTGGCCAACGGGCCGAGTAGAGGATCGGTGTTGTTGATATCGCCGGTGGCGCTGAAACCGCACGAGTCGCCATTGTCCAGGTTGTAGCCGCCGGAGGCCAGGACGCCGCCGTGGGGCACGCCATTCCAGCAGTTGACGTTCTGGTTGTAGGCCAGGATGCTGTTCTTGAACGTCACGAAGGCATAGTTCTGGATGCCTCCGGGTTCGCCGCTGCCAGGAGAGACGGTGTTGTCGGTTATCGTGCTGTTGAGGACGGTCAGCGTAAGCGTCCCGCTGTTGTCAATGCCACCGCCATGAGCGGCTGTATTGCCGCTGATGGTGACGTTGGTTAGCGTCATCATACCCTGGTTATGAATCCCCCCTCCCGCACTGTTCGACGTATTTTCGCTGATCGTCACGTTAGTCAGCTCGGCGGCGCCGTCAGCAAAAACACCGCCGCCGGAACCAGAGGCCCCATTCGCAGTGTTCCCGCTCACGGTGCTGTTAGTCATCGTCAGCACGCCGCCCCAACTGGCGATGCCGCCGCCCTCATCGTCGGCGGTGTTGTTGCTGAACAAGCTGTTGAATATGGTCAGGGTGCCATCACTGTGATAGATGCCGCCGCCGCCGCCGTTGCTGATGACGCGGTTGCTCGCGATGGTGCTGTTGCCGATGCTCAGATTGCCAGTGTTGTAGATGCCGCCGCCCCCGACCTCGCCGGTGACGTTGTCTGCGACGGTGCTATCGTCGATGGTCAGGTTGCCATAGCTCTGAATGCCCCCCGCGCCCCAGTCCGCGGTGTTGCTGAGCACCGCGCTATGGCTCAGTGTGAGCGTATCTGAGCCGCCCAGAAAGATTCCACCCCCATAGGAAGCGTGGCCGTTACGGATGGTCACATCCGAGATACTCACCGTGTAACCACCAATGCAAACGAGCACGGTGTCGGACGCGCCGCCGTCCACGATGGTGAGATCCACACCTGCCCCCTGGAGGGTCAGATCCTGGCTGATCGCGACGGTCTCGGTGTACGTCCCCGCTGCGACGTGGACTGTGCCGCCAGTGCTTGCCGAGTCCGCGCCCTTCTGGATGGTGGCGAAGGCGCAATTCAGACCCGTTCCGCTGCCGGGATAGGGAGCATTCGCCGTGCCGTTACAATCGCTATCGTTGCCGTCCGTTCGTACGTAGACG
>CAYUIS010000052.1:0-29711 GCA_964444825.1 uncultured Anaerolineales bacterium
CTCCACCTCGGAAATTGGAGATTGCTTCGCCGCAAAAAGCGCGGCTCGCAATGACGGGCTGAGCAGTTACTGGAGCTGTATAATAGTAGTTGGAAGTGGATTCTATCGTGGTTTTCTCAGGAGTCGATGACATGACGGTCCTTATCAACAAGACAGACTGTACGGGGTGTAGCTACTGTGTGCTCACCTGTCCCGAGAAAGCGATCACCCTGGAGATCGAGGCTGATACCTGGCCGCGGATCGACGAAGGGCGATGTACCCAGTGTGGGGAGTGTGTATATGTGTGCCCCAACAAGGTCTTTTCCCTGCCGGGACTCGAACCACCGGCCGCCAACCTGGACGACCGGTATGACGTGGTGATCGTCGGGGCGGGCATCGGTGGGCTGATGACGGCCGCCGGGTTGGCGCGGGCCGGGAAACGGGTCCTCGTACTTGAGCAGATGTCCTTCATCGGCGGCAAGTACACCCACCTGATGCACGACGGGTACGCGATCACGACTGCAGCTTGGACGTGTCCTGGTCCCAAGAGCAGAATCGGGAAACTGTGCGCCAAGCTCGGCGCGCCGATCGACTGGGTTACCATTCACGACGTCAAATCGCAGGGCGAGCACTGGATTGTGACGCAGGACGGCCGGCGCTTTGTCTCGACTGATAAAGCTCAGGAGACGCTGGTGGGAGGAGCGCCAGGAATGGCCCAGGTCTACCGGTGGATCGCGGATATGTACGATCCCCGTGTGAGTTATCCTGAGGAGATGACGGCCCGCCAGTACATCGAGACCTATTTCCCAGGCAACGAAGAGTACGTCAAGTATGTAGAGACGATCATCACCTATTGTTTTGCCTCCCAGACGGTGGATACCTTCTCTGCTATGGAGACCAAACGGGCCATCGTCGATGCGCTGGAGCAGATGGCTGTGTGGGGTACGGCCGTTGGGGGCACAGCGGCAATCGTCGCCGGCGTGGAACAGGTGATCCGGGACCACGGTGGGCAGATTGCGACCCGTACCGAGGTAGCCTCCATCGACATCGAGAATGGAAGAGCGAAGGGAGTGACGCTGGGCGATGGGCGTCGCATTGGCGCTGACATTGTTATCCACAACGCCGGACTCAACAGGCTGTTGTCTCTGGTTGGAGAGGAGCACCTGCCGGCCTCATTCGTGGCTCGCCTGCGCGACGCCGTCCCGGCCATGGTAGCGACGCTCGTTCTGGGCACAACAGAGTCCCTGTTGGGGCCCGAGCACTCGCTGCTGCACGCGATGGGCTGGGAGCGCACGCTGAATTGCTACGCTCCCACCTTTTTTGATCCGGCGCTGGCTCCAGAGGGGCATCACGTGCTGGACGTATTCTGGGTGATGGAGCCCCCTTACGACAAGCGGCACGAGCTGGACCTGGTGTTGGCTCAGCTCCGAGACATATTCCCCAACTTTGACCAGGTGGTAGATCTGCAGGTGCCGATGCTGTTCACTGGCATGTGGACGGCGGAGATGGCCCACAGGATGGGACAGAGCGGCGCCGAGCGGATCGATCCGCAGTTACCCATTGAGGGTCTGTATATGGTGGGGTACGATTGTATTGGCTATGGAATGGCTGGCGATATCATCCCCCACGGTGTGGAGCGGGCGCTGTATCTCATTCTGAACGATCCTATGTATGCCCCGGTGGACGAGAAAACGTCGGCCAAGTTCGGCAAATGGGCCAAATCGCAGGTATTTAGGGCGATGGCGCTGGCCAAGCGCTTGACAGGCTAAAGGAGAAAAAGATGAAAGTTCAGACTGCCATCACCGCGGTCGCCGTCTACACCGACCGCGCGCGAATCACCCGCACCGGCACAGAGACCCTGGAACCAGGCAGCCACCGGCTGGTGATAGACGAGTTGCCGTTGAAGCTGGACGCGGCTTCGGTGCGGGCTGCGGCCCGCGGTACTGCGCGCGCCCGGCTCCTCGGCGTGGACGTACAGCGCGAGTTCTTTGTCGAGACGCCTGTCGAGCACGTGCGGGAGTTGGAGGAGCAGATCGAAGCGGTTGAGGATGAGATGCGCGGTCTCGATGCGCACACCAAGCTTCTGGAGCAGGAACGTGTCACCTTGGGCGAACTCGCCGGTCAGACCGAGATGTATGCCCGCGGACTCGCCTATGGCAGGATCGATGCAGGAACTCAGATGGCGTTGCTCAATGACCTGCGCGCCCGCAGCGAGGAGGTGAACGGGGCCCTGTTGGGAAAAACCGTGCGCCGGCGGGAGCTGGAGCGACGGTTGAAAAAGCTGCGGGGTGAACTGGAACAAAAACGCGGCGCCAGGGGGCGCGAGCGGTATGCCGCCGTCATCGAGGTCGACGTCACGCAGGCCGGCGACCTGTCTGTGGAGCTAACCTACGTCGTATCTGGCGCTGGCTGGAAGCCACTGTACGATATGCGGCTGCTGGAGCCGGAGGGGGAAAAGTCGGTGCTGGAGGTTGGGTACCTGGCTCAGGTGACCCAGCAGACGGGCGAGGATTGGCAGGGAGTGGCGCTCACGCTATCGACGGCCCGGCCTGCCCTGGTAGAGACACTGCCGGAGCTCGATCCATGGTATGTGAGCCCGATCGTGATGCCCAGGCCGACAGCTCGACGGGCGGCCAAGATGGCCGCTCCTGCGCCGGCTTTTGCCGCCCAGGATACCCTGGCCGGCGCGGGAATGGAGCTGGCGGCCGCCGTGGTAGCGGAGGCTGAGGCGGAGGTCCCGATGGCGACGGTGCAGACCACGGGTGCTGCCGTGACCTACCAGGTACCCGGTGCGGTCACCGTTCCCGCCGATGGAGCGCCCCACAAGGTCTCCGTGGCCCGCCTTGAGTTGGCGCCGATGCTGGATTACGTGACAGCGCCCAAGCTGGTCGAGGCAGCCTATCGCAGGGCCAAGGTCGCCAACGACAGTCCCTACACCTTCCTACCCGGTCCGGTGAATCTCTTTGCGGGCGAGGAGTTTGTGGGCGCCACTGAGCTGGAATTGACCGCCCCGAACGGTGAACTGGAGCTTTATCTGGGGACAGATGACCGGGTGAAGGTCGAACGCGAGCTGAAACGACGGGAGGTGGACAAGACACTGATCCGCGACCGTCGGCGGCTCCGGTACGGCTACGAGATCACGGTGGAGAACCTGTTGGCCGTCGAGGCCAAGGTCACACTTCACGACCAGATTCCCGTGCCGCGTCACGAAGACATCAAGGTGAAGCTAGAGTCGGTCGAGCCCAAGCCATCTGAGCAGACGGAATTGAATCTGCTGGATTGGGAGCTGACCCTTGGGGCGGGCGAAAAGGTGAGCGTGCGCTTTGACTTTACGGTTGACCATCCCCGGGAGATGCGTGTAGCAGGGTTGCCTTAGCGTATGAGTGGCCAGGTGGTGCAGAGGCAGAGAGACGAGGGGATAGGGAGGTCAAGGCGCAGGCCAGAACGCCAAAAGTATCTCCCCTGTCTTCATCTTGTCTCTTGCCTCTTGTTTCTGGCGGGTTGTCTTGCTCCTTCCGCGCCCGTTGCCACGTACACGTACGCACCCACTCTCGCGCCCCAATCCACGGCAACGCCCGTACCTTCTCCTTCGCCTGTCCCGACCGATACCCCTCCACCTGTTCCTACGGCTACTCCCACTGCGTTGCCGGTGCCGACCATCGATCCCTTGGTTGTGACGAGCGCCATCTCCAAAGTGCATGCCCGACTGGCGCAGGTTTCCGTTGAGCCGCTATGCCTGCGGTGGGAGGATACGGACGCCGACGGTGCGCCCGAGTGGGTGGGGCTTTATCTACAGCCCGGCTCGCCCTCGCGACTGGCTGCCTTTGTGCTCGACGGGGAGACGTGGTTCGACCTTAGACCATTGGACAGGGAGCCGGGTGCAACCGACTATGGCCTGGGCGAGTATCCCACGTGCGAGGTGGAGGTGCGTGATACGAATGGGGATGGCCGGGTTGAGGTCCTCGTGTGGGGACATGCTGAGACCAGTACGGACCTTTTGCACATCTTTGGCTGGGATGGTGCGGCCTATTCGCTGTTGGGAGCCTTCGAAGGGGATATGGGGGTGCGTCTGAGCAACACCGACGGGGACCTGGCGGATGAGGTGGCCGTACGCTACAATGCCGGCAGCGACCTGGTGTGGGAGGCGGTTCACACGTGGGACGGAGCCAACTATGGTTGGACCTGGGAGCGGTATGATTGGTTCTACCTTGATCGTCCCCACGCTTATCTCGTCGACACCCCCGAGCATGCCGTCATCTCCTTCTATTTAGCGGTCGATGACCGGGATATGGCCGGGGCATATGGCCTGCTGAGTGCGTCCGCCCAGGCAGCCCAGGCGTACGGGGTTTGGGTAGCCGGGTTTGCCACCACCGTGGCGGCGGAGGTGGGTGTGGTTCACGAAGGGGCACGCAGCGGGGATGTGGCTAGTGTCGCTGCTCAGGTGCAGGCCTATGACAACGTGGATGGGCGTATCGTAGCTACCCTGTGGGATGTAGAGTGGGCGCTCGTGCAGGCCGGGGGGAGATGGTGGCTGGAGCGGGCCAGCGTGGTGCAGCTTGACCAGTGGGAACTGGGCTACTATCGTTAGCGTAAAAGTTGTGTGGAGAGAGAAATGCCATATAATCATCGGTGTGGATGGTGCATTTGCGTGGTGTTTTATACCATCGTTGACTCGTGTGTATATCTGAGTAGGGAGGTGTGCGATCACAAGATTATCTGAGCCGACTGGCCCCCCGGTGGAGCGAGCTTTCCTGGTAGGGGTTGAGCTGAAGGGATCCAAGGCTGGTTCGCCCTCGTCAGATGGATCGTGGCCGGTGGAAGAGTCCCTGGCCGAACTTGCCCAACTGGCCCGCACGGCCGGCCTCCAGGTGGTAGGGCAAACGACACAACGACTTGAGCGGCACAATCCCGCGACCTATATTGGGTCGGGAAAAGTCAAGGAGGTGTCCCAGAGGGCGGTTGAGACCGCGTCTGACGCGGTCGTGTTTGACGATGAGCTTTCGCCCCGTCACCAGCGCGAATTGGAAAAGGTGTTGGGTGAGGACATCAAACTCCTGGACCGTACATCTCTGATCCTCGATATCTTTGCCCAGCACGCCCAAACCCGTGAGGGTGCGCTGCAGGTAGAACTGGCACAGTACGAGTACCGGTTGCCGCGCCTCACGCGGGCTTGGACCCACTTGGCCCGGCAGGCAGGCGGACGTGCTGGTGGAAGCAGTGGCGGCGTCGGCGTGCGCGGTCCCGGTGAGACGCAGTTGGAGACAGACCGACAGGTGATCGGAAGGCGCATTGCTCAGCTCAAGAGCGAGCTGGAGGAGGTACGGGCCCATCGAGGGCGCCATCGGGAGCGGCGACGCAAGGCTGGCGTGCCTACCGTCGCTATCGTCGGCTATACGAATGCCGGCAAATCCACGCTGCTCAACCGTCTGGCGGATGCGCATGTGTTGGTGGCGGACAAACTCTTTGCAACCCTCGATCCGACCACCCGTCGTGTGGCGCTACCTAGCGGAGGAGAGGTGCTGTTTACAGACACTGTCGGCTTCATTCAGAAGCTGCCCACTCAACTGGTAGCCGCTTTCCGTGCCACACTGGAGGAGGTGATCGAGGCGGACTTGTTGTTGCACGTTGTGGATGCCAGCCAGGCGGGTATGGAGCGCCAGGTTGAGGCCGTGAATGGGACGCTGGAGGACATTGGCGCGATGGGGATGCCCGTCATCACTGTTTTGAACAAGATGGATCGCTTGTCCACTCGCGATGGTGTTGACTCGCTCAACAAGTTTCCCGATAGTGTTGCCATATCGGCCCTTGCTGGAGATGGGCTGGATCTACTGTTGGCCCGCATCGAACAGTTGTTGGAGGCGCAGATGGTGTGGCTGGATGTGCTTGTTCCCTATAGGTGCGGCGAGTTGGTGGAACTTTTTCATCGCCGAGGGCTGATCGAGTGGGAGGAGCACACTGAAGCGGGGACGCACATCAAAGGACGTATCCCGACGGTGCTGGTTGGACGCTTCCAGGGACTGGTGGAGACCGAGAGATCCAATTGACGGGCCATCCGGTCCATGCTACAATTAATCGTGAGCAATCACAGGTGAGGGTTCGATGACAAAGCTAATCCAGCGTACCGGCGACTTTTTGGCTCGTCTTCCGGGGCTTCCGGTTCTTTTGGCTATCGGCTTGGTGGTGCTCAACCTGGTGCTTCAGTTTCTGCCCGACTGGCCGGTTGTTGGTTGGTTGGCCCGGACCGATTTGCTGTTGCACGTTGCCTTGATTGTGGGATTCCTTGGCGTTCTACTGGGCGAGGTGCTGTAGGTGGACCTGTCAACCGCGCCAACCTAGCAGTGCTGCTGTTGTCCGCCATTTGCGCGGGGGCGGCAGCGGAAAGATTGTGGCGGAGCGGGCCGAGGCTCGCTCTTTTGTTTTGTCAGACTGGTGGACAAGGAAACGAATAGGTTTGGATCTCATGTTGCGGCGTTTGTTTCGTCCGTGGGTCCTGTGGTCTTTCCGGGACGGGGATGTCGAAATATCACTCCTGTGGCGCAATTGGCTGCCATTGCTTGCTCTCCCACTCTTGTTGGTGGTCGAGTCGATCTTCCACGCGCGCGTGTGGATGACGCTTCTACTTGCAGTTTCTGGTATCACGGCGATTGCGGCGTGGTGGGCCTGGTGTATGGCCCGTCACGTGAGGGTGCGGCGCGAGTTGTACCAGTCCTCGGTGCAGGTGGGAGACCTGTTCGAAGAGCAATTCACACTGATCAACGGCTTTTGGCTGCCTGTGCTGTGGATGGAAGTGAGTGATCACAGTAATATGCCTGGCTACAACGTCAGCACGGTCCGGGCTGCCAGCGGGCGTGGTTCCTGCCGGTGGACTACCACGGGGGAATGTCGCTTGCGCGGCGAGTATGACATGGGGCCGTGGGAAGCGATTACGGGCGATCCCTTTGGCATGTTCACTGTCGTACAGCGCAATCCCCAGGTCAGGACGGTCCTGGTATATCCGCCCATTTCCCGAAAGCTGCCCTTCGCCCTGCCTCGAGGGGCGGCGATGGGGCGGGCACTCACCAGCCACCGGTCTTGGGAGCCGACCGTGAGCGTTGGCAGCGTTCGTCAGTACGTCCCTGGTGACCCGCGCCATCACATTCATTGGCGTACTAGCGCTCGATATGATGAACTGCATACCAAAGAGTTCGACCAGGAGACGGGCGGCGACATCTGGCTGGTGCTCGATCTGGATCGCCACGTGCAAGTGGGGCAGGGTGAGCGATCGACGGAAGAGATAGGCGTTATTGCCACGGCCTCCGTTGCAGCGCTCCTGCTCAACGCGGGAAGGGCGGTTGGACTGATCATCTACGGCCCAGAGTACCAGACGGTTATGCCGGCTCGGGGACAGGGTCACCTGTTCAGGTTGTTGCGCGTCCTGGCTCGGGTACGGTCTGGAGAATCGCCTCCACTGAACCGTGTGTTGGAGGAAATCGGACGGGCGTTGCCGGTTGGTACGACGGCATTGGTGATCACTCCCTCGATGGATCCTGTCTGGATCTCGGCGTTGGTGCGCCTGCAGGGACGTGGAGTGGGTGCGGCGACATTGCTGTTGGACGCGGCGTCTTTTTCCAGTAGTTGGACCAGGAGCGAGTTCTCCCCTCAGGCCAAAGCTCTGCGGGGAATGTTGGCCGACGCACGAGTAGAAACCGAGATCCTCCACGCCGACACACCGTTGTCGCTTCGCCCGCCGACGGGCCAGGTGCGACGTTGGGAATTCAAGGTGCTGAGCACCGGGCGAGCGATACCGGTCAGTACACCCAGGGGAGCGCAAGGCTGGTGATCGAGTTCCTTGGAAGGAACCGACCTGCGGAGGGCTGGGGCGTGTTCCTATTGGTCGCTACTGTTGTGCTGTGCGTGCCGTTTGCTGCCACGGCCGCCGAGTGGGTGCCCGGAGACGAGGGCTTGCTACCGCTGGCGATCTTGGCCCTGTTGGTCGGACGCTGGCTGGCGTCGCGGCGCGAGTGGGACTGGGGCATCTGGATGCTGGTCGGCTCTTCGCTTGGCCTTCTGGCGGCGCTTTGCGTTGCGGCCCACACGCTACCTCTGCTGCCCGCAAGCGGTGAGGCAAGCTCAGATTTTGCGATGCGCTGGCTGGCCTGGCTAGGGGCAGCCCTGGGTAGCGGCACGAACGATGACCCTGATGTTTTTTTGTTCTTCGGCGCGATCCTGTGCTGGGGGGCGACTCTCCTGGTGGCGTGGAGCTTTTATCGCCGTCGGCTGCCGATGGTGGCGCTTGTACCGCCTACTGCGCTCACCGCGCTGGCGGTTTTCTATTCATCCCAAGGTATTGGGTGGTTGGCCCTTGAGCTAGGGTGCGGCATCCTACTGTTGGCCCTGGGCAACCTCAGCCGTGCCCGGGACGTATGGGAGACGGCAGGGGTGGACTATGCGTCTGGCCTGGAGCAGGATATCTCCATCGCCGCAGGGTCCATCGCGGTTTTCGTGGTCCTGGTCAGCCTTCTCGGCCCCCAGTTTAGTGTGCGGCGCATCTCCGACTGGTTCTGGCGCACCGTTGAAGAGCCATCGGATCAAATCGAGCAGACAATGGATCGGCTCTTTGGTGGTGTGGACCTGTCCAGTAGTGGATCAGCCGGTGGGACGGAGCTACAGTCTGGAGCGACGAGCCACCTGCCTCAAAGCCATCTCCTGGGGGGGCGCCCCGACCTGCTAGAGGAGGTGGTGATGAGGGTCTGGACCGATGAGCCGCCCCCGCTCCCAGAGGACCTTCCTCACGGCGTGGCGCCCGAGAATCCGCCTCACTATTGGCGGGGTCTGACGCTGGACCGTTACTCGGGTTGGGGCTGGGAGATGACGGTGGACTATTGGGAGGAGGTGACAGGGACGCTATTGTTGCCCACGCCTGCGGCCTACCGTGAGGTGACGCAGCGTTTCGAGTTCACCGCTCCTCACGGCGACACGTTGTTCGCAATGAACGCTCCGGTCTGGATAGGGGAGCCGGTCGAAGCGGCGTGGCGTGGTCCCGGCGACCTGGCGAGATTAGCTTCCGAGGTAGCGAGCTACACCGTTGCCTCTCAAGTTCCAGAGCCCACGGCGAGCGAGTTGCAGGGTGCTTCCCGAGGTTATCCAGAGGATGTCGACGAGCGGTACCTACAGGTACCAGAGTCAGTCCCTCAGCGTGTGGTCGATTTGGCCCTGGAGGTTGTTGCCGAAGGGGAGACGGTCTACGAGCGGGCACGGTTGCTCGAGCGGTATCTGCGTACCTATCCATATTCTCTCGACGTTGAGCGACCGCCAGAGGGCCGCGACGTGGTTGACTATTTCCTGTTCGGAATCCGCGAGGGTTACTGTGACTATTATGCCTCAGCCTTTGTTGTCATGGCGCGCTCGGTTGGCATTCCATCGCGCCTGGCTTCTGGATACGTCGGGGGGCAGTACGACCGCTCCATCGACGCCTATCTGGTGCGTCAGAAGAGCGGTCATTCCTGGCCCGAAGTCTACTTTCCCGGTTGGGGCTGGATCGGTTTTGAACCCACAGCGGCACGGGCGGTGACGGAACTCCCAGAGGATGTCCCCGTGGCCGAGGGCCAGGTGCCGGGGCCTACGGGACCACCGGCACGGATGGTCCGTCTCGGCTGGCGTAGGGTTGCCTTTTGGCTGTTGGTGCTGGTTGGGCTGGCTGTGGTGGCGAGAGTGCTGCGTCCGTATATGAGACGACGGGATACGCAGACTGCCACGTTACGGTCGGTCTGGCTTATGGTAGGGCGCGGCGGCGCCCGTGTGGGGGTTGCCCCAGATCCAGCCCTGACGCCACAGGAGTACGCCAAGGCACTGACGGCGCAATTACACGTCCGCGCGGAGCAGACACGGCGGTGGCGTAATCGGTGGATGGAATCGGCCGGGCGCTGTGAGGTGACGCTGGATCGTTTGGCATCCATGGTTACGCTGGATGTGTATGGAGGGGAGCAATCCCCGGTGCCGGACCAGGAAACGGTGCGGGAGATATGGCGGCGGCTGGGCAGAGCGTTGCTCTGGTTTGGCTGGTTGGGGTGGTTGCAGTATCGAGGGCGAAATCGTGTGGCCTCTCGGTGATGCTGGACTTGTGCATTTTCTCGATGCATGGTATAGTTGCATTGACCCTGCTGTGTGCGTGATCGCCGTCATTGCGTTTTGAGCCAACACTCATAGAAACGGGGTCTGACTCTTCAGATAGGAATGCGATAGCCTTCGGGCAAGGCAAACCTGCTGAGCAAGTCCCCACCTGCGAAAGCAGGTTCAAAACTCACCGGCACACGGCACGGCGGGGCTCGTCTGATAATATCCGAATGCCACCGATTTGTCGGTGGCGTTTGTGCGTCTATGCTTGACTTTATGTTTGCTTTGTGCTATTCTCACCACGCTTAATCAAACCAGTCGAAGTTGAGTATCACACCCTGACAGGGTGCCTGTCAAGAATCGTTTGGTGTGCGAGTACGTCCGGGTGTATTTTGTGAGGGAAATTTGCTACGAGAACGAGTCTCTGAAGATATCTATGTGTTTACCAGTGACCTGTATGCGCAGGTGACTGCCGGCGCGATCATCACGGACCAAGGGGCGATCCTTGTTGACAGCCTGCCTTTTCCCGAAGAGGCGCACGAGATGCAGGCTTTTGTTGCTTGGGTGTGCCACCCTGGTGTGCGGTACGTGATCCTGACCCACTATCACGCCGATCATACCTACGGTGCTTTTCTGTTCCCCCAGGCCGATGTGGTGGCGCACGCGCGCTGCCGGCACTTGTTGAACACCGTTGGCCTTTCTGCCCTGGACGACGCGAAGGCAGAGGTCCCTATGCTAGAGGAGGTGTTCGTCCGTCTGCCCGACATCACGTTCGAGGAAGGGGAGATTGCGCTCAGCTTGGGTGGAAGGTTGGTGCGTCTGATCCACGCGCCGGGTCACACAGAAGATTCGGTGATGGTGTACGTAGAGGATGAACGTGTGCTGTTTGCTGCCGATACGATGATGCCCGTGCCTTCCATTGTGGACGGTGACATAGATATGCTGAGGGAATCCCTGCAAAAGGTCGCCACTCTACCAGTCGAGAACATGGTGCAGGGTCACGGAGAGATTATACTGCGCGGAGAGGTCAAGGGCATGGTGGACATTGGTCTGGCCTATCTGAACAGTATTGAGAAACTGGTGGCCCAGGCCCTCAAGAAGGACAGGAGAGGGGGCAAGGGCGATGGTTGGGAGGCTCTGCAAAGGAACAGCATCGAATCGTGCGGCCTGTCGCGTATACCTCTTAATGGAATGGTTCAGCAGATCCACGTAGCCAACCTGCTGGCCCTGTACGAGCGTCAGGCTGGCTAGCCGGGCTATCGGGCTGGGTGCTGCGTTGGGGCTTGACAGTCGTCAGGTCCTGTGGCATAATGCCCACCGCTCGTGCACCAACGGCGATGATGGAGACGAGTAGGCGCAGAGCCCCGTTCAGAGAGCTGGGAAAAGGTGTGAACCCGGCACGGGAATTGCGTCGAAAATCCCTCCGGAGCCGCTGACCGAAAGGATCTGGTCGGTTTCGTTCCAAGTAGGCTCAGCCGGAATCGTCTTCCGTTACCCAGACGCGGTGATGATGGTCGCCGACAGAGAGGCCCCGTGCTGACGGGGCAAGAAGGGTGGTACCGCGGGAGCCCAGCTCTCGTCCCTTTGGACGAGGGCTTTTTTTGTGGGGGGATGATGGATTTCTTGGTCCGACCAGGCACCAGGGAGGATATGCCGGCTATGCTCAGGCTGTGGCGTGAAATGATGGATTATCACGCCCAGGTGGAGCCTCGTTTTCGTCCTGCGCCCTCACCAGAGGGAGAGCAGGCGTGGGAGGCATACCTATCCGCGAACCTCTGGAAAAGCGAGGACTGGGCCGTCTTTGTCGCTGAGGCCAACGGTCAACTGATCGGTCAGATAATGGCCCTATTGCACGATCGCCCGCCGGTCTTTGAGTCTGAGCGGTATGGATACGTGACGGACATTGTCGTGGAGCCGACGGCGCGGCGCAGCGCCGTGGGAAGCGCGCTTTTTGACGCGCTGAAGGGGTGGTTGCGCGAGCGAGGTGCGTGTCACGTGGAGCTGCAGGCGGCCCACAACAACCCAGCGTCCCAGGCTTTTTGGCGTGGGGTGGGATGCACCGATTACCTGGACACACTATGGTATGATCTGGAGGTTGAATGACCAAGCTGCTATACCAGACGGACAGCTATCTGCGCGAGTTTGAGGCTCGGGTGACCGGGGTCGTCGGCGATGGCGTGGTATTGGACCAGACTGCCTTCTATCCCGGTGGGGGGGGACAACCTAGCGACACTGGACAGTTGAGGTCGAATGGTGAGGAGTGGACGGTCGCAAAGGTAGGCCGCAGCGAGGGCAAGACCGTGCACCGGCTCGACCGTGACCCGCCGCCGGTGGGAACGCAGGTTCAGGGCGTGCTCGATTGGGACCGCCGCTACATGCTGATGCGCACCCACACCGCTATGCACGTGTTATGCGGGGTGATTTGGCGGGACTATGGGGCCTCGGTGACGGGCGGGCAGATGGAGCCACTACGTGGACGGATGGATTTTGAATTCGAGCGCATGGAGCGGGAATTGGTCAGCGAGATTGAGGAGAAAATCAACGTCGAGGTGGCCGCTGGGCGCCCGATTCACGTGCGCATCCTGCCACGGGAAGAGGCATTTCAGATCCCTGACCTGATTCGCACAAAGATCAACCTCCTACCCTCTCACATCACCGAGGTGCGGGTGGTTGAGATCGAGGGGCTCGACCTGCAGGCGGACGGCGGCACGCACGTGGCCAACACGTCAGAGGTCGGCCCTCTGCGAATTGTGGATTACAAGAGCAAGGGACGGATCAACAAGCGTTTGGTGGTAGGGTTAGAGGAGTAGAAATCGAACAAGTGCACCTTAGCAAGTGAGAGCCGACCCTGGCGTCCTGTAGGCTAGATTGACACGTCCATCACCCAGCCCCATTCATCGGGTTGCTCCTGAAGTTGGATTTCCTTCAGCGCCTGGAGCAGCATCTGCGCCCGGGGGCCCGGTTTTCCATCGCCGATGGGATGATCGATGCCTCTGTAGTTGATGGTAGTGATGGGAGCCAAGACTGCAGCCGTGCCAGTGTAGAAAACCTCAATGGCGTCGTCCAGGACCTCGTCGATGGACAACTGTCGTTCCACGGCGATCCAACCAAAGAGTTCGCGGGCGATGGTGAGCACAGAGTCACGGGTATAGCCGGCAAGGATAGAGCCGAGCTGAGGAGTGACCAGGGTCCCGTCCTTGAGGATGGCGAAAAAGTTGGCAGCTCCCAATTCCTCGACGTATTTGTCTTCGCGAGCATCGAGGTAGAGGGCATCGGTGTAGCCCAACTCCCGGGCGACCGCGTGGGCGCAAAGGGACGCAGCATAGTTGCCGGCGGCTTTGGCAGCGCCGGTGCCGTAGGGAGCGGCGCGGTGGGCGTGAGACAGGACAATCGCCCGGTCTCCGCCCATGTACGTACCCACGGGGCAGGCAAAGACGTAGAAGAGATACTCTTCAGCGGGAGCTACGCCGAGCACGGGCCCTGAGCCGATGAGGACTGGGCGGATGTAGAGGCTGCCCTTGCCATATCCGGGAACCCATCGGGCGTTTGCCTGGACCACGGCCACGATTGCGTCCATAAAGGCTGTCACAGAGGGAGCAGGCATCGCCACTCGAGCGGCGGACGCGCGCAGGCGGCAGGCATTGTCCCTGGGGCGGAAGAGGACGATATTCTGCGACCGGGTGCGACGGGCTTTCAGCCCCTCAAAGACCGCCTGGCCGTAGTATAGCACGTTGGCGCCGGGAGATAGTTCCAGGATGGCACGCTGGTGTTCGTAGAGCTGCCCCGGCTCCCAGCCAGACTTGGTCCAACGGGACAGCCAGAGGGCATCGATTTCGCGATAGCTGAAACTGAGGTCGTCATCCCAGCCTGACGCCTGGGGCACGTGAAGCGATTGATCGGTAAATGGTTGTAGCATTAGCGTTCCTTTCGAAGGTGATTAAGGTGGCTCTCATGGTGCACAGGTGATTGTAGAGGAGAGCGCCGAAATTGTCAAAACCGAAAAACAGACACTCGAGACCCACGGAGGTGGCAATGTTCAAACCGGTATCCTCAAGTGTAGACTTTGTGGCACAGGAGCATCAGATCCTCGCGTTCTGGGAAGAGACAGACGCTTTCCAGAAGCTGGTCGAGTTGCGGAAGAATAGCCCGCGGTGGTCCTTCATTGACGGACCGATCACCGCCAACAATCCTATGGGTGTGCATCACGGGTGGGGGCGCACTTACAAGGACCTGTACCATCGATTCTGGACGATGAAGGGTTATCGCGCGCGCTATCAGAACGGCTTCGACTGCCAGGGTCTCTGGATTGAGGTCGAGGTGGAAAAGGAGAAGGGCTTTCACTCCAAACAGGACATTGAAGCGTACGGCATCAGCAGTTTTGTGCGCAAGTGCAAAGAGCGGGTGTTGCGTTATGCTGCCATCCAGACGGAGCAGTCGATTCGTTTGGGGTATTGGATGGATTGGAACGATCCCGATACACTGCGCGATCTGGCGGATCGGATCGTCGAGGACCCAAATGGGGAAATCACGGTTGACGGGTCGGAAGGGCCAGTCACGGATACAGTTGAGCACGTCGTCGCTCGGCTTGGTATGCCCGAGTTGGGTGGTTCCTATTTTACCTTCGCGACTGAGAACAACTATATGATCTGGACCTTTCTAAAGACCTGTCAGGAGAAAGGGTGGCTCTACAAAGGTCGGGATGTGATGCCCTGGTGTCCTCGCTGCGCTACCGGTATCAGTCAGCACGAAATCGTCACTGAAGGGTATCGGGAGATGACCCATCCTGGCGTTACGTTGCGCTTCCCGATCCGCGAGCGACCTGGGGAGAATCTATTGGTCTGGACCACTACACCTTGGACATTGACCAGTAACGTGGCAGCGGCGGTTGGGCCAGACCTGACCTATGTCAGGATCCGGCAGGGTGAAGAGATCTTTTATCTGTCCAAGGGGGCGCTCTCTATTCTCCAGGGCAAGTACGAGGTTCTGGAGGAGATGCAGGGCGCGGCCCTGGAGGGTTGGACCTATGACGGTCCCTTCGATGAGCTGGAGGCGCAGCAGGTCGCGGGCGGCCCTCAGGCCCATCGCGTGATCCTGTGGGACGAAGTGGGCGAAGCGGAGGGCACTGGCATCGTTCATATGGCGCCAGGTTGTGGGGCGGAGGATTTTGTGCTCGGTCAGGAGCAGGGGCTGCCGGCCATCGCGCCCTTGGACGACGAAGGGTTGTTTGTCGAGGGATTTGGAGCGTTCACGGGGACCCACGTGTCCGAGAGTCCCGAACGAGTGTTTGACAGCTTGAGAGAGAAGGGAATCCTGTACAAAGTTGAGGACTATACGCACCGCTACCCGGTCTGCTGGCGCTGCGGTACCGAACTGGTGTTCCGGCTGGTGGATGAATGGTTCATCTCAATGGACGAGTTGCGGCACGATATGATGGACGTAACGCGCCAGATTCGGTGGATTCCATCTTTCGGCCTGGAGCGTGAGCTGGACTGGCTGCGGAATATGCACGATTGGATGATCAGCAAGAAGCGGTATTGGGGACTGGCGCTGCCCATATGGGAGTGTGAGGCCTGCGGCGAGTTCACGGTCATTGGTGACGAGCGCGAGCTCAAAGAGAGAGCGGTTGCCGGCTGGGACGAGTATGAGGGCCACACGCCCCACCGTCCCTGGGTGGATGCGGTACGCATCGCCTGTCCGGCGTGTGGCGCGGAGGTGTCCCGCATCGCCGACGTGGGTAACCCGTGGTTGGATGCTGGAATCGTCAGCTTTAGCACCCTCCAATATCGAACCGACCCAGACTACTGGCAGAGGTGGTTTCCAGCCGACTGGATAAGTGAGTCCTTTCCAGGTCAGTTCCGCAACTGGTTCTACAGCCTCCTCGCTATGGGAACGGTGCTGGAGAACAGACCGCCCTTCCTATCCTGTTTTGGATACGCCACGCTGCTGGCCGAGGATGGCCAAGAGATGCACAAGTCGTGGGGGAACGCCATCGAGTTCAACGAAGCCGCTGACCAGATGGGAGTGGACGTGATGCGCTGGCTCTATTGCCGCCAGAAACCTGAGAACAACTTGCTCTTCGGCTATGGTAGGGCGGACGAGGTGCGACGACAATTCTTGATCCCGCTCTGGAATGTGTACTCGTTCTTTGTGACCTATGCTCGCATCGACAAGTGGCAGCTCGGATCCAAAGACGCTGGTTCTGAACTGGAATCCGGGAACCAGACGATGCTGGACAGGTGGATACTTGGCCGTCTAGACGAGGTGATAGCCCGAGTGTCCGATCGCCTGGAAAACTATGATGCCTACGGAGCTACCTGGGTGCTCGAACCTTTCCTCGACGATTTAACCAACTGGTATGTGCGTCGCAGCCGGAGGCGGTTCTGGAAGTCTGAGCAGGATGCGGACAAGGGAGCTGCCTACAGCACGCTCTATCAGGTTCTGACGACGCTGTGCCGGTTGCTGGCGCCGTTCGTGCCCTTTGTGACAGAGGTGATGTATCAGAACCTGGTCCGTTCGATGGATCCTGAGGCTTTGGAAAGCGTCCATCACGCTAGCTGGCCGGAGGCGCGTCTGGAGACAGTGGACGAGGAGTTGCTGTCCAGCATGGAGCTGGCGCGACAGGTGGTCGCGCTGGGCCACTCGGCTCGTAACAGTCGGAACGTCAAACTCCGCCAGCCTCTAGCTGCGGTCATGATCCATAGGGAGGCCGGAGCCATGGGACTTGGCGAGGAGCTTTTGGCCTTGATCCAGGACGAACTGAACGTCAAACAGGTGCAGTTCGTGGACGATCCGAGCGACCTGGTGGTCTATCGTCTTCTGCCGGATAACAAAGTCCTCGGTCCGCGTTTTGGGAAGCGCTTCCCGGCGCTCCGAGCGGCGCTGTCGGATTTGGATCCGTTGGATACGGCGAAACGACTGCGGGCAGGGCTACCTCTCCAGCTCGAGGTTGAGGGAGAAGAGATCGAGCTGTCTCCTGAGGAGGTGTTGGTACAAGAGAACCCTCGCGAGGGACTGGCGGTGGCATCGGAGCGAGGTGTGACGGTTGCTGTGGACGTTGTCGTCACCGCCGAGTTGGCTGCTGAGGGGATGGCGCGGGAGGTGGTGCGGCGGGTCCAGAATCTGCGCAAGGAGGCTGGCTTTAACCTGGATGACCGTATTGTCACAGGCTATCAAGCTGAAGGGGAACTGGCCGTCGCGATCGAGGCGTGGCGTGACTTTATCGCTGCCGAGACGCTGAGTGTTGAGTTTGAGGATGGTCTGCCGGACGAGGGGGGCTTTGCTGGTGAGGATCGGATAGACGGAGACCTGGTAAAGTTCAACATTCGCAGGGTGTAGTGGGCGCGCTCTTGTCAATTCTGGCTGGGTGGGGTAGAATATGGCGCGCTCAAGTGGGGGGCGGGTTGGAGGAAAACAGATGCCTTTCTCGTATGAGAGAGCAAGACAGGAACTGACGCAGGAGCAAGCCAAATTGCGCCAGCAGTTGGCGCGACTAGAGGCTGTCGAGTACGAAAGTATCGGATACGGCAATCACATTGCCGACGATGGGACCGAGGCCTTTGAGCAGGCCGTGGGCGTGGCACTTCAACGCAAGATCGAGACCACGTTGGAACAGGTCGAGCAGGCTTTGAATAAGCTTGGCGATGGGACCTATGGTCTTTGCGAGGCGTGCGGTGCCAGGATCGATCGAGCTCGCTTGGAGGCCCTGCCCTACGCGCAATGCTGCCTGACCTGCCAATCCCGTACAGAACGGAAGGGTATGCAGGTAGTTTCTCATTGAGACAATCCAAGCGAGACGTGCTGATCTTGCCAGTGATGGCAGGATTGGTTGTGCTGTTTGACCAGATCACCAAGCACCTGGTGACTGCATGGCTGGAAGTGGGCCAGTCGTGGGGCGTTGTGCCCGGGCTGGCCTCTATCTTTCGTATTACCCACGTGACCAATACAGGGGTTGCTTTTGGCTTGTTTCCTGGGGCAGGCACCCTGTTTGCCATTGTCCATGCTGTGGCCGCCTTGGCGATCCTGGTATATGGCTGGTCTCTTCCTCCTAACCATGCCTTGATGAGGATGGCATTGGCCTTGCCTCTGGGAGGAGCCATCGGCAATCTAGCCGATCGGCTGCGGTACGGATCTGTGGTGGATTTTATCGACCTCAGTTTTTGGCCCCTGCGCCAATGGCCGATCTTTAACCTGGCTGATGCTTCCATCGTCACGGGTGTGGGACTGCTGCTGCTGCTGATGCTGTGGGAAGAACGGCGGGAGCGAGAGGAGCAGCGGGTGGTGGAGGATGGCTGAGGCGCCCTCGCCTTCGGTCTTTATCGTCGAGCACGGCGGCGAACGTCTCGACAGAGTCGTGCCAGACTACATACAGGACCTCAGTCGAGCAGTGACCCAGCGCCTGATCAAGGCAGGCGAGGTCACGGTCAATGGCCGACCGAGTAAGCCTGGTTATCGGGTTCAGGCAGGTGACGAGGTCATGGTGCAAGTGCCCGTCGAGTTGCCTGAGCCCGTTCTCCCTGAGAACATCCCACTTGATATCAGATATGAAGATGACCACCTGCTGGTGGTGAACAAACCGGCAGGTATGGTCGTCCACCCGGCTCTCGGGCACCCGGCTGGCACATTGGTCAACGCTGTGCTGGCCCACTGTCCCCAGGTCGCCGAGGTGGGTGGGCCGGAACGGGCCGGAATCGTACACCGGCTGGACAAGGATACCTCAGGATTGATCCTCATTGCCAAAGACGAGACGACCCGAGCAGCGCTTCAGCGGCAGTTCAAGCGCCGCCAAGTCGCCAAGACCTATGTGGCATTGGTAGACGGACTGGTGCATCCCCGCGAGGGGATCATAGAAGTGCCTGTGGGGCGTGACAAGAGGCATCGCAAGCGGATGGCGGTAGTACGGAGCGGACGACCGGCGCAGACCATGTATCGAGTGGTCGAGTATTTTTCCAACAACACGCTCCTGGAGGTGCGGCCCCATACAGGCCGCACGCATCAAATCCGGGTACATCTATCCTGGATGGGCTATCCTATTGTGGGGGATGTGGTTTATGGCCTCCGTCGCCAGCGGCAGCTTACAGATCGGCATTTCCTTCACGCAGCTCGGCTCCGTTTTACCCATCCAGAGTCCGGCCAAGAAATGGAGATCCAAGCGCCGTTGCCACCGGAGCTGGATGGACTGCTTGGGCGGTTGCGTCGGGGTGCGGGAAGGCGGCGCGAAGGTGGCCGAGAGTCTCAAGAAGACGACGTATCATGGGAGGTAACGGATGAGTGATGACGGAATTGAAGTCCTATCCGAGACGGAGACGTTTAGCCTGTGGCGGGTAAAAGAGCCGGATGGTGAGACGACGTATCATCTCGAGTTGGGAACCGTTACGGTGCATTTCTTTCGCGAGGAGTGGGAGGAAATGGTCGAGCTGATGAAGGAAGCAGCTCTTGCTGCAGAAGGGTGAGACTACTCCCCAACTAGAAGAATGGTTCGACCGGCTTGCATCTGTGGTTGAGGAGGCGCGCACAGGTTTACGGGCCGTCAAGCCAGGTAAACTGAAACTGCGCAGCGGGTGCGAGCAGGACGGAAACGGCGATTACCGCCTCACATTCTTCGGCCAGGAGTATGTCATCTCTGCTGATGGTTTTGCCGTCCGTCGAGCTGATACAGATAAGGAACAGCCATCCTTCACTCAGAGCCTGATCCTGACTTATCTGATCACAGCCGATGGCACGACCCCTTCCAGCCGTTGGATCGGATTCCGCGAGTTGCCGGATGGGATGTTCTATGTTCAGGCATTCCAAGGCTATACGGGAGGACGGCTGGTGCGTGAGCTAGAGGATGACATGGTAGCCTTCCGCCGGGCCGCCGAGGCGCTGGGTGGGGAGCCACTGGCGATCGGGGATGCAGGCTATATCTTCACCGTATTCCCTCGTGTGCACATGGCGCTGGTGTATTGGGAGGGGGACGATGAGTTTCCCTCGCAGGCGCGCGTCTTGTTCGAGGATACCAGCTCACATTACATGTGTACGGATGGCCTGGCGATCCTGGGCAGCCAATTGGTGGGGCGATTGCTAAAGGCCGCTCGTTAGTCTCTAGGGGGCTTGGGGTGCTGGGGACCGCTGAAAGCTCAGCGGTCTTCTTTTTTTACCAGTCCGATCACGGATATGACGAGGCGTTGGCACGATGAACAGCTTGGCAACTTTTGCCAGGCTGATGCGTATTATCAGAGAGAGGCGGTTACTCGACTAGTACTTCAAGGTAAAGATGATGGACCGTCATTCTGAGCGGAGCGAAGAATCTCACTGTTGCCAACGAGAAATCGTCTGTTTTGCGGAGGCGAGATTCTTCGCCCTGTACCCTTGTCCTGTCTGCCAAGGACAGGGCTGTCCGTACAGGACAGTGTCGCTACGCTCCTCAGAATGACGGCTTATCAAAATCAACTTGACCAGGTACTGGTGCGACAACCCGCTCACACGAACCGATGTGTGTCCTTGACAACACCAGCTTTGCGCTATAAGATTAGGTTGAAAGATTCCTTACACAAGGTTCCGTTACCATAAACCTGCCACCAGGTTTTAGCAATGATCAAGTGAGAGATAGAATGGACAACACTCGTTGGATATTTGTAGGAATTGTGATCGTCGCCCTCCTGATCGTCGGTGTCTCCCTGCTATGGCGAGGGCTGAGCGATACGAGCAGTCCCGCTGAGGGTCTCACCGTCGAGCGACCCGACACTGTCACCGTGCGCGTGCTTAGCGCTTTGCCGGTGGGACCCTGGGTGCGGAGCGCAGCCGACGCTTTCAACGCGACCGATTCCACCGTGGATGGCGTGCCGGTACAGGTGGAGATCGTGGCGATGGATGGCCTAACCGCCCTGGGGCGCTGGGATCGTAACGACTTTGGTGCTCTGCCGGCCGACGCGCGACGTGAGGACCTGAGTGAGACAGAACTGGCCGCCCTGGATGACTTTCCCACAGCCTGGATTCCTGACAACCGCTACCTGGTGGAGCTGGCCAACGCCTCTTACAAAGAACGGCTGGGCCGAGATGTCTTTCTGACCGACGGCGAATATCGGGCTCGTCCCATCGCCGTCAGTCTTTTCACCTGGGGCATCTATGAGAGCCGGGCCAGGGTCTTGGAGGATCATTTCGGCACGGTCACTTGGGGCACAATCCACGACGCCGCCGTCGCGCGCGGGGGGTGGCCCGAGTTGGGCGGCGACTCTGGCTGGGGGTATTTTAAACTGGTGGTCCCCAATCCCCACAAAAACGTGGGCGGCCTGACCGCCATGATCGCTGCCGCTGGTGAGTACTATGACCGCACCGACATCGGCGTAGAGGACATCACCGCCCCCGAGTTCCAGGCCTGGTTGGGCGAGTTGATGGGCTCTGTGACCGATTTCAGCAGCGCCAGCGCCTACACCGCCGAGGATTTTGCCCTCTTTGGGTACAGTGTAGGCGACGGCGGTCAACTGCTGGAAAGCGACCTGCTACAAAACATGCAGGGCATCCTCACGCGGTGGGAGGACCCTCTGTTGCTCTACTACCCTCGATATGTTACCTGGTTCGACTTTCCTTTCACCGTCTGGATAGGCCCAGAGACCAGCGCGCTGGAGAAGAACGCAGCGTTGGCGTTCCAACGCTTTCTATTGAGCGAAGCGCAACAGGAAGCCGCCCTGGTCTATGGTCTGCGTCCGGCCAACTCCAACGTCGCTGTAGACGCTAACCCGGACAGCCTCTTCGTCAAGTGGCAGGATCGGGGTGTCGAGCCTGTCGTGCCTCGCGCTGACGCTATGCGCAGCCCTGACCGGGACGTGCTCCTGGCGCTGCTGCGCTGGTTTGATCTGAACGTAGCAGAGTAAGGTGGTGGGTATGAGTTCCTCTCCACAAGGTTGGCAGACGTCGCGATCACCGCAAGCAACGGGGCAGAGCCTGAATACGCGCAATTGCCTGCTGATTGCCGTCGTTCTCTTCGCTGTCGCCTGTACGTGTGGTGTGTTGCTCCTCCTGGCCGGGAACAGCTTGTGGGACAACTTTTTTGTTCAGCCCGATCAAGACGAGGGTGCAGCATCCGTCTCGTGGCCCGCCGATAGCGCGGAACTGACGATCGCCGTATCTCCGGGGATGTCCCCCGCCCTTGGCGAACTGGCCGAACAATTCAACCGCCTGCAGCAGCGCACCCCGGATGATCAGGCCATGCAAGTGCAAATGCTGGCGTTGGTCCCCGAGAAGATGGTAGAACAGAGTCTGGGTGCACCCTCTTTCCAGGCCCTGGCGCCGGATAGCAGCCTATGGCTGAATCAGTTGGAACAGCGTTGGGCCGAACTTGATACGGGGGCGAGTGAAGAGTTCCTGGTCCCCATCGCGAATCGGCGAGTTGGCGCCCCGGTGCGCTACGCCACCAGCCCCATCGTGATCGCTGCCTGGGAGAGTGTCGCTCGCGACCTGGGTTGGCCGGAGCGCCCAATAGGCTGGCAGCAAATTCAGCAGCAGGCCACGGACGACCCCAATTTCAAGTGGAACCACCCCAGCACCGGTAATGCCAGCGGTTTGCTGGCTACCCTGGCCGAGTTCTATGCGGGCGCCGGCCTGACCCGAGGGCTGACCCCAGAAGCAGCCACCGACCCGCAGACGTTGGAATACGTGCGGGCCGTGGAGGCCACCGTCCGTTTCTACGGCGAGGGCGAGGAGGTGATCGTCGAACGGCTGGCCGCCGAGGGACGCGACTTTCTTGATGCCTTTGTGACCCAGGAGCAGGTCGTCATTGCCTGGAACCAGCACCAGGCGCAGAACGCGGGCGAGGGGCTCGTGGCCATCTACCCGGCCGAGGGCACCCTCTGGGCTGACCATCCCCTCGCCTTGCTGGAGTTGGGCGGCCCCGATGAGACGCCCGTGACCGACAACCAGCGGCGCACTTTTGAGGCGTTCGCTCAATTCCTATCCACCGCCGACGTTCAGCGCCAACTGCTGGCCGCCGGATACCGCCCGGCTGATTTGACCATCTCCCTGGACGAAGCGGGGAACACATTTGCCGGCACCGACGCCGTGGACTGGAGACAGCCTCAGACGACGCTCCAGATCCCATCCGCGATGGTCGTGGAGGTCGTGCAGAACGTCTGGTGGTACACCAAACGGCCCACCAACGTCTACCTGGTGGTGGACACGAGCGGCAGCATGCAGGGGGCCAAGTTGGGACGCACCCGGGAGGCGCTCGAGGCGTTCGTGAGCCAGATCCAGGGCGACCGGGATCAAGTAGGGCTGATTGAATTCGGCACCGACGTCAAGCTGTTTGAGCCGCTGCAAGTCTTGGATGACGATAGCCGCCAGGAGCTAATCCAGCGCATCAACAGGATGGAGGCGGACGGTGAAACCGCCATGATTGACGCTGTCTTGGAAGCATACGACGAATTGCAGCAGACAGGCAACGCAGAAGCGATCAATGCCATCGTGGTCATGACAGACGGTCGAGAGAACGCCAGCACCTATAGCACCCATCACCTGCGGGGTCGCTTTGAAGAGGAACAGGCTGTGACCGTGGTCGTGTTCGCCATCGCCTTTGGCAGCGATGCTGATGACGGCCTTTTGCGAGAGATCGCCGACATCGGTAACGGTCAGTTTCGCCGGGCCGACGAGACGGATATAGAAGAGTTGTACAAGGTCATTTCAACTTATTTCTAGAACGTGAGACGTGAGTTCTACCCGATCTGAGCTTCAGAAAAAGGCCCGCAGTGGGGTTTTACAGCAGGCCTTCTTCCGCTGGGAGAGCGCCATTGTTCTAGCCGGCACGATTGTGCTGACGGTGTTGCTGCCTCGTCCCTTTTCCTGGTGGCGGGTATGGGGATGGCCACTCTTGGGCCTGTTTGGGTTGGTGGTCCTGCTCTACTCCAGCCTGACCAATGCCGAGGCTAACGGCGTCGTATTGTTGGAGCTATACCAGGAACGGTTCGACCCGCACGCGATACAGGATCTGGCGCTGCGTCGAGAGGTAGAAGCTACACTGGCGTATCAGCGACAAATCGAGAAACGGACGTGGGATCAGCGCTCTGGCGCGCTACGGGATTGGCTGGAGGATACCGCTAACCAACTCTGTGACTGGGTCGCCAACATTTACGAATTGGCTCAAAGACAGGATGTCTACCAGAGGGGCGAGCTCCTGATCCACGAGCGGGAAACGGTGCTGCAGGAGACCGACGAACTGGCGGCCCGGCGCAGGCTGGAGCACGATCCGGTGATCGGGCGAGAGCTGGAAGCAGCGCTGGAGGTCAAGGGGAAACAATTACAGGCGATGCACGATTTGGACATCCGTATGGAGCAAGTCGCGTTGGACCTGCAGGAGAGCATGACTGCCCTGGCCTCGATCCACAGCCAGGTGGAGTCAGTGGACAGCGGAGACGTGAAAAGCGGCCGGGCCGAGCTCCTGGCGGCCGACATCCGCAAACAGGTGGATCGCCTGGACGGTTTGACCCGCAGCATCGCCCAGCAACGTCGGACGATTTCTGACGCGGCATCCGGGGGAAGCTTTAGTATCTGAGGAAATGGGCAAATGAACCCCAGACTTCGGAAGTCTTCCAAGACTTCCGAAGTCTAAGGAGTAGTAAATGAGGAAATACGTGCTTCTAGTTCTAGCCCTGGTATTTGTTGCCAACACATCCAGCTTGCTTCTGACTGGTTGTAGCCCCGATAAAGCGCCCAGTAAGGGGGACGTGCTAGTCTTTGTGGCCGTGCCCCTGAGCGGCTTTATGGCCAACGGTGGCCAGACTGTGCTGGGCGGCGTGCGCTTGGCCGTGGCAGAGATCAACCGTGATGGCGGCCTGCTGGGGTACCGGGTCGTCGTCCGCCCTCTGGACGACGAGGCGGACAGCGACGTGGCGGTGGCTCAAGTAGAACAGGTGCGGCAGGCGTTGGGCCAGGGGGACCGGGTGTTGGCCATCATCGGCCACCTGAACAGCGGCCAGACCCTCGCCGCGATGGAACTGTATAAGGATATGGACCTGGTGGTGATCACACCCACCGCGTCGGAGCAGAGCCTGACCGAGCGGGGGTACGAGAACTTTTTCCGGGTCAATGCGAATGACAGTGTGCAGGCAGCGGTCGACGCCCGCTTTTTGGTGGAGAAATTGGGCGCTCGGCGGGTGGCCGTTCTCTTCAACAACACCGAATACGGGCAGGGGTTGGCCGCCTTGTTGGTTCAAGAGCTGGAACAGCGAGGGGCGGAGGCGGTGGTCCAGTTGGAGGTGGAGGAAGGACAGAGCCGCTACGAGAGCGAATTGGACCGGATACAGGCGGCCAATCCCGACGCCGTCTTTTACGCCGGTTACGAGATCGAGGCCCCTTACTTGCGGGCAGCCCTGGTGGAGGCTGGCGTGACTGCGCCCATGCTGGCCAGCGATGGGGCCTTCCTGGGGGCCACCATCGACGAGGCGGCTGGTACGGCCGAAGGGATGTACGTCAGCGCCTTTGCTCCCAGTCCCCGCAACGTGGCGGACGAGCGTTGGGTCGAGGCATACCAGGCAGTCGAGTACCGCAATCCTGACACCTACTCTGTCAACGGTTACGTGGCTATGCAGGTCCTGGCCGAGGGAGTAAACAAGGCCGATTCCCTGGATGGGGCTTCCATCGCCGCCGCCCTGCGCCAGAACCCCCTCAAGACCCTTCTGAACGAGCTTCGATATCAGCCCAATGGCAATCTGGTTGACCCGCAGATATGGATTTACCAGGTCGTGGATGAAGAGTTCCAGCAGGTTGAGTGGTGATTCTGCAGCAAATCAGGTTTTTCATTCCACCAGGGCTGCGAGTTTCTTGCTAGGGCGATTGCATTTGGCTAACCACAGCTCTGAGCCCCGTCCTCGGGGACGAGGACCCTGTCCTTGACCGGACAGGACAAGGGCTGGGAGCGCCAAATGCGATAACCCTGAGTTTCTCGCTAGCTTGTATTGTGTTGTTACTGGACGATAATTGAAGAGTGAAATCAGATCGAAAGACAAGGAGGTTCCGAACATGAAGAAAAGACCAGGTGGTGAGTTGGCAACACGGCCGCTCCATTTCATCTGGGTTGCCGACAGCTCAGGCTCGATGGCCACCGACGGCAAGATCCAGGCCCTGAACACGGCGATCCGAGAGGCGATTCCCCATATGCAAAAAGTCGCCGATGAGAACCCGAATGCTCAGGTCCTGGTGCGGGCGATCCAGTTCGCCAGCGGGGCCCAGTGGCATATCTCCCAACCGACGCCGGTGGATGATTTCAAGTGGAGCGACCTGAGCGCGCAGGGGGAGACGGATATGGGCAAGGCGCTCTCAATGGTCGCCGATCAGCTCAAGATCCCGCCAATGACCGACCGTGCGCTGCCGCCGGTGCTGGTATTGGTCTCCGATGGGCAACCCACGGACGATTTTAACAAGGGTCTTCGGGATCTGATGGAGCAGCCCTGGGGGAAGAAAGCGGTGCGCATTGCCATTGCTATCGGCACAGATGCGGACCACGATGTGCTTCAAAAGTTCATTGGCCATTCGGAACTCAAGCCGCTCCAGGCGAACAACCCCGAGGCCCTGGTCAAGTACATCAAGTGGGTCTCCACTGCCGTGCTCAAATCGGCCTCCGCGCCGGCTAGCCAATCTGCCGACGCAGATGTCCCCTCCACGGTCAACGTGCCCGTTCCGACCCCTATGGCTGACGACGAGCCCACTAGCGCGGCCGACGTCTGGTAAAGGAGGCCCAGTATGGGCAAGGGCAAGGAGCAGCCTCGTCCGCGAATAGGATGGCGCGCTGTCGGCCAGTCGGTTCGAGGGGCAGCCCACTTGCGGACGGGTCTGCCTAACCAGGACGCGATCCGCTGGCTGCCGGCCTCTGGCGCAGGGCCACCGTTGATCCTGGCAATCTCCGATGGGCACGGCAGTGCCAAGTATTTCCGCAGCCACATCGGGTCGGAGAAGGCCGTGGAGACGGCAGCCTGGATGATCCAGGATCTGCTAGACGGCCAGCCCGATCCGGCCAATCTTTCCGCGATCAAACGGACGGCGGAGGATCGACTGCCCCAGCAAATCACGCGCCGGTGGAACCAAGCTGTGGCGGAGCACCTCAAGCAGTCGCCGCTGACGGCTGATGAATTGGGGATGTTGGAAGGACGGGATTCCGTCGCGGCGCGTCAGGCCGTTGCCGATAACCCATCGCTGGCCTACGGTGCGACGATTCTGGCCGTTTTGGTTGCAGAGACGTTTGTCCTGTATCTACAACTGGGGGATGGTGACATTCTGGTCGTCGCTGAAGATGGCCGGGTGAGCAGGCCGCTGGAGCGCGACGCACGACTTTTTGCCAACCAGACCACGTCGCTTTGCTCCACCGACGCCTGGCGTGATGTCCAGGTTCGCTTCCAGGCATTGGTTGACCCACCGCCAGCGCTGATTCTCCTTGCTACCGACGGCTATGCCAACTCTTTTGTCAATGAAGCGGCATTCCTTCAGGTGGGCACCGATATCCTGGAGCTGATCCGCACCGAGGGCCTGGAGACGGTGCAAGAGAACCTGGCGGCCTGGCTCGCCGAAGCGTCGGAGGCTGGAAGTGGCGACGACATCACGCTGGGAATTCTATGTCGGGCCGATATTCCGTCTTCATCCCAAGCAGAGACCGGCGAGTTGAAGGCTGCCCAGACGGATATGTCTCTAGCGGAAGACGACGAATTCACCGTGACCGTGACCGTGAAACGTGCGCCGCGCAAATAAAGACTTCCGAAGACTTCCGAAGTTTTCTGAAACTTCGGAAGTCTTGGAGGACCAATGCCACAACGCTACGTCAAATTCCGAGAAGGCGAATACTACCACCTTTACAACCGAGGACATAACCGGCAGCGCATCTTTTTCGAGCGCGAGAATTATGTCTTTTTCCTACACCGACTGCGCAGATATCTCCTTCCCTTGCTCGACGTCGTGGCCTACTGCCTGATGCCCACACATTATCATCTGCTGGTGCTGTTGAGAGAAGTCGACCTGTCCCATCAGATGCAACTGTTCGGCATTTCATACACCAAGGCGATGAACAAACGATACGACCGAGTCGGCGCGCTCTTTCAAGGGGCTTTCCAGGCCAAACACGTGGGCGAGAATGACTACCTGGTGCATCTATCGCGCTACATTCACGTGAACCCCGTGATGACTGGCCTGGTGAAACAGCCGGAAGAGTGGGAGTTTTCCAGCTACCTGGAGTACGTTGGTCTGCGAGATGGGACACTACCGCAGACCGAGATTGTACTGTCGCAATTTCCTTCGATAGAGGCTTATGGGGAGTTTGTCGCATCTTATGTGCCGCAGGAGCAGCAGAGGATTGCAGATCTGTTGTTTGATTGACGACACCAGACTTCGGAAGTCTCCCGAAACTTCCGAAGTCTTAGAGGAGAAATGATATGAACCAAATTCTTGAACCTGGACAGACGGTACAGACCGACTCTGGCGTCCCCTGCAAGGTGGAGCGATTCTTGGGCGGTGGAGGCCAGGGAGAGGTGTACAAGGCTGACGCGGACGGCAAGGCCGTTGCGCTCAAGTGGTATTTTCCCGCCCAGGCCACACCGCAACAACGCACGTCGCTCGAAACGCTGGTCAAGAAGGGACCACCCAACGACAAATTCCTTTGGCCGCTGGAACTGATGGCGTCGCCGGACGTGGCGGGCTTTGGCTACATCATGCCGCTGCGGGAGCCGCGCTTCAAGGGTATCGTGGACTTGATGAAGCGACGCATCGAACCAACGTTCCGCGCTCTGGCGACGGCGGGGTTGCAGTTGGCCGATAGCTACCTGGAGCTCCACGCCCAGGGCTTTTGCTACCGCGACATCTCTTTCGGCAACGTCTTTTTCGACCCCGATACCGGTGAGGCGCTGATCTGCGATAACGACAACGTCGCTGTGGATAAACAGGAGCGGGGCGGTGTGCTCGGCACGCCCCGCTTCATGGCCCCGGAGATTGTGCGCGGCGATGCGAAACCCAGCACACAGACGGACCTTTTTTCCCTATCGGTATTGCTTTTCTACATGCTGATGGTCCACCATCCCCTGGAGGGCAAGAGAGAACTGGCGATCAAGTGCCTGGATCTGCCGGCGATGAACAAGCTCTACGGCACCGAGCCGCTCTTTATCTTTGACCCGGACGACGATTCCAACCGGCCCGTGGCGGGGTACCACGACAACGTCATTGCTTTCTGGCCACTCTATCCCCAGTTTCTGCGCGATCTCTTCACCGAGACCTTTACGGTGGGGCTGCACGACCCGCTGGAGCGTGTGCGGGAGAGCGAGTGGCGCGCCGCGATGGCCAAATTGCAGGATTCTATCTTTTATTGCGCCAACTGTGGCGCGGAGAGCTTTTACGATATGGAGGCGCTCCAGGCCACAGGTGGCGTGCTGGGCACGTGCTGGGCGTGCGACGAGCCCCTTGTCCTCCCGCCACGTTTGCGGATTGAGAAGGACATTGTCATGCTCAATCACGACACCCAGCTCTATCCCCATCATCTGGATGGTCAGCGGATGTACGACTTTTCCCAACCGGTTGCCGAGGTGACACAGCATCCGACAAAGCCTGATGTCTGGGGTCTCAAGAACCTCACCGCCGAAAAGTGGGTTATCACCACCGCCGACGGCACGGTCAAAGACGTGGAGCCGGGACGCAACGTCCCC
>CAYUIS010000052.1:29811-31089 GCA_964444825.1 uncultured Anaerolineales bacterium
CTGCGGCGAGCACAAACGAGAGATCTTTGCCCTGGTGAGCGCGCTCAAGGAAGGTGTGGCAGCCGACCTGCTGGCGCTAGGAGACAGCGTGCCGTACCAGGTCCTCTTAGCACAGCTCACGCGGCGGCTGCAGGACAACCTGGCTTTGGCCGAGGACGCCGCTCAATGGGCGGTGGATTCGTGGGCGCTGGCCTTGGGAGTGATCCAGCAACCTCTCTCGGGCTCTTCTCCACGGGCAAGGGGTACACTCCCGCGTGGGTCTGTGCCCACACCAAGTTTGCCCGTCCAAACCCCTACGCCGCAGACAGCTTCAGACGAGCGCCTGTTGTGCACGCTAGAAGGACACACGGGCTGGGTGCACAGCGTCGCCTTTAGTCCCGATGGACGCACCTTGGCCTCAGCGAGCCAGGATGAGACGGTGCGGCTGTGGGATGTTGCCGCAGCTCTCAATACAGGCATGGCGAGGGGTCGGGAGGTACGGCGGCTACAGAACAAATCCCCCGTGCGCAGCGTGGCTTTTAGTCCCGATGGGCGCACCCTGGCCTGGGGGAGTGAGAGCAGCGAGGTGCAGTTGTGGCGTGTTTCAGTCGCGCACCGCACGGGTGTGGCAGGTGGACAGAAGGTACAGCGGTTCAAGGAAACATCTCCCGTTTACAGTGTTGCCTTCAGCCCTGGTGAGAATATCCTGGCCTTGGCGATCTCGGACACCGTCGTGCTGTGGGAGGTTCCGGCTGCGCCCAGCACAGGCGCGGCAAGCGGCCGGGAGGAGCGAAGGCTCAAGGGGCACACACGCCTGGTGCAGTCTGTGGCTTTCAGTCCCAGTGGGGGCATGTTGGCCTCGGCAGATGGAGATGGGGCAGTGCGACTGTGGGATGTTTCGACCCTGCTCAAGACAGGCGTGGCGAGCGGTACAGAAGCGCAACGGCTGAAGGGGCACGAGAAACCGGTCTGGAGCGTGGCCTTCAGCCCGGACGGGCGTACGCTGGCCTCAGGGAGCTATGATAAGACGGTGCGGCTGTGGGACGTTTCGTCTGCACTCAACACAGGCGTAGCAAGTGTTCGGGAAGTGCGCCGACTAAAGAGACACGCAGGCGGGGTGAATAGCGTGGCCTTTAGCCCTGATGGACGCACCCTGGCCGCGGCGAGTTTGGACGCTGTGGTGCTATGGGATGTCGAGAGGGGCCGGGAGGTGGGGCAACTGAAGGGACACACGCACTTGGTGCAGAGCGTGGCCTTTAGCCCGGATGGGCGCGTGCTCGCCTCGGGAAGCTGGGACAA
>CAYUIS010000053.1:0-30926 GCA_964444825.1 uncultured Anaerolineales bacterium
CCTCCCTTCCTCCCCGGCGCAAGCGCCGGGGTTTCCGGGCGGAGGATTTCATGAACGGATGCCCAAACCGGGATCGAGCCAACCGGAGCAGAAGCTGACCCATACACCGGTCACCTGCGCTCCATGGTTGTCGCATGTGCAGGACAAATGGTTACACATAGACCACATCCGTAGCAGACAGTCGCGTCGTACTGCATCTGTCCATCTTTCCACACGCGAGCTCCGAAAACGCAGCGGTCGATACAATCCCCGCAATGAATGCACAAATCCGTATCGGTTCGGGCCACATACTCCGAGTAGGCGATCAGTTCCGTCCGTCCGTACCGTTTGAGAAACTGAAGGTCGTGGCAACAGCAGGAGCAGCAACTGCATATCGCGTACACGTACTGGGCTGGGTCATAGATTGTTAGATGTACCAATCCTCGCTCGTCGGCCTGGCGCAACCGGGCTGAGGCATCCTCAAGCGAGATGTGGCGTCCAAGGCCTTCGGCCGCGTGTTTGTCGGCGGCGTCGTTGATCAGAAAGCAGACCTCGACAGGGTTATCGCAGCGCTGATAGTGGCTGCGACAATCACAATCGGTGACGACGAAGGAGCGTGCATTCCTCAGCAACTCGATGGCCTGTTCCGTCGGGATCACCCACTGCTGAGTCGCCAGCGATTCCCGGACTGGGATTACCTTGGACGAGAATGGTACCTTTCTCTCTCGCACCCATCGGTCATACCGGGCCAGCCTCTTCTCCAGGAAAACATCCTGGGTCTCGTCGCTCTCGGTCTGCCTTGTCTGGTTCTTTCCCATTGGATCATTTGTCTGTGGCTGGTATGTACATCCTCCAGGGTTGCGCCCAGCCTTTAGCCCAGTCGCCCGGCGTACTTGTAGTACGCCGCGCAGGCTCCCTCGGCACTGACCATACACGGACCGACCGGGCTCTGCGGTGTGCAGGCCTTGCCGAAGAGCGCACACTCGGTAGGGAGGAGCACGCCTCGCAGTACCTCCCCACAGCGGCAGCCCGGTGGCTCGTGGGCAGGGGGGACGTCCACCGGGAAAACGCGGGCGGCATCGAAGCGGGCGTAATCCTCCCCCAACCGCAGGCCACTGCTAGGGACGATACCAAAGCCGCGCCACTCGACGTCGGCCACCTCAAAGACCTGCTCCAACACCTGTTGGGCGGCGGGGTTCCCCTCCGGTCGCACACTGCGTGCGTAGGCGTTGTTCACGTCCGGCGCGTCGTGCTCGATCATCTCCACCAGCGTCAGCACCGCCCGCAGGATGTCCAGGGGTTCAAATCCGGCGACGGTGAACGGGATACCATAGTCGTCGGGCAGGAAACGCCACGCATCGGCGCCGGTGACGGTGGCGACGTGGCCCGGGCCAATGACGCCATCCAGGGCGACTTCACCTGCATCCAGAATGGCGCGCGTAGCGGGTGGGGTCAGCTTGTGGATGCTGAAAACAAAGAAATTCTCCACGCCCTCCGCCGCCGCCGCCAACACCGCCGAACCGATCATCGGCGCGGTGGTCTCGAACCCTACGCCCAAAAAGATCACCGGGCGGGCAGCGTTCAGGCGGGCGATCTGCAGGGCGTCTAGAGGGGAATAGACCACGCGCACATCGGCCCCCTCTGCTTTGGCCTGAGCCAGCGTCGTGGGGGCGGCGATTCCTGCTCCCCTGCTGCCAGGTACGCGGATCATGTCACCGAACGTCGTCAGGATCACGTCTGGCACCTGCGCCAGCGCGATGGCCCGGTCAATGTCGGTGGCGGCGGTAACGCAGACCGGGCAGCCTGGCCCAGAGCGGAGCTCGACAGTGGGCGGCAGGAGGTCGGGGATGCCAAAGCGGAGGATGGCGTGCGTATGGCCCCCGCAGAACTCCATCAGGCGGGCTGGGCGTGTGGAGCGGGCGTGGATAGCCTCGGCCACGGCGCGGGCTGCATCGGGGTTTCTATATCTGTCACTCAGGGCGCGTAGATCTCCCACAAGCTACCCATGGCACGCAATTGGTAGATGGTGCCATCGATCTCTTCAATCAGTGTGTAGTGGTTGTGCATCCCTATCCCTGAATAGCCCTGCATCCAGGTCTTGAATCCCGCTTCGGGGGCGGTCGCCCAGCCGAGACGGTCGCGCACCGACTGATCTTGCCGCCAGAGCAGCCCAAAGCCTCGAACGGGTTGGTACAGGCCAGGCGGCGGGACGATGGTAGGATCACTCTCAGGGTCACCCTCGTCATAGTTATCGATAAAGATACCATAGGTGGGATATCCACCGACCGGTGCATCGTAGAACACGTATATTGAGCGTTCGGCCTCCAGCCAGATCATGAATCCGTTCTCAAAGGACTGCTGCACGGCAACGCTGAACACAGCCTCCATTGGGCAGCCGGAGGCTAAGACGGGAGGGCTATCCAGAGCTGGGGCCCAGGCATGGGGGCACTCGATGGTGAGCTGGACGTGAGCCTCGGCAGAGCCCAAGCTGTTAGTCACGATTAGGACAATATCGCCATCACCACTGGGGTTGATGGTTATCACACCACCATTGGGGTCCAGCGGGCCGGGTGCATAGGCCATTACTGCCTCACGGGTCACCCACTGAATCTGGGCCTCGGCTCCGCCCATAGCATACCACGAGAGGTTCACGCTCTCACCCTCGACGATGGTCGTTCGGTCGGCGGAGAAAGAAATGATCGTCGGCGCCGACTGAGGTGCCGGCGTGGGCGTGTAGGTAGGGACCGGCGACGGCGGCGGTTTCGTCGGCTCTGCGGGCGTGGGAGTGACGCACTCGGTGCCGCATCCCCCTGGGCATCCTCCTGGGCAGTAGTAGACCTCATCCTCGCCACAGAGGGGAGGGGTGCACATGATGATTGGCGTGTCTGTGGGCGCCACCGTGGTGGGTGGCGCCTCTGTTGGGGGCATCCCTGTGGGCGTCGCGCACTCTGTGCCGCATCCGCCAGGGCAGTCTCCTGGGCAAAAATACACCTCGTTCTCTTGACAGAGCGGGGGTGTACACACGGGCCGGAGGGTTGCGGTTTGCGGTGCGTGGCAGGCCAGTATACATAACGTCAGGGACAGTATTACGATGGACAAGCGATTGCGCATCTCTATACTCCCTCACCAAGATCCCAGTCCTGCTACTCACACTTGAACCGCCAGCGTCGGCACCAGTAGACAGGAGGTGATGTTGGCGAAAGCTCGTCATTTGGAACAGTTGACGCTCGTGCATTCTACCCGAAATGATAATAGCTGACAACCCATCCCCACGCACTGCCCGGCAGTGTAAAATGGAGACTGCTCGTCCTTATCGATGCAGCGGATCCGTTGCTCCACTTAACGAAGGATTAACGCGTGGTTGATGCCTTGTTAAACAGTACGGGCTATACTATAATAAAGTTGCTGGCTTTTGTGCATTCTCAACCCCAAGCGGAAACAGGAGGTGGACTGTGGACGAGTTGCTTGCTACCGGAGGTTGTTTCTTTGTCGGCGTCTTGATAGTGATTGGATTCCTGGCCCTGCGATCGGTCAGACTGCTGTACCAGTATGAAAGGGGGGTGGTTTTTACGCTGGGCAAGTACTCTGGCACGCGTGATCCTGGCCTGAGTTTCGTCATTCCCATTTTCCAGTCGATGCGCAAGGTGGATATGCGCATCAAGACGGCCGAGATTCCCCGCCAGGAGGTAATGACCAAGGATAACATCCCGATGCTGGTCAACGCGGTCGTCTATTTCAAGGTCGTCCACCCTGAGGATGCGATCATCAAGATCGAGGACTATGTGTTTGCGGTGCGCCAGTACACACAAGCGGCGTTGCGCGACGTGATCGGCAACAGCGAGATGGATTCTGTCCTCACCGAGCGGGAACATATTGCTGAGCGCATCAAGGAGATCGTGGACGTCGAGACTGGTGGCTGGGGCGTGGATGTCGAGGCCATCAAGATTCAGGAGGTTGAGCTGCCGGCCGAGATGAAGCGGGCCATGGCGAAACAGGCGGAGGCAGAGCGCGAGCGTCGCGCCATGATCATCGCCTCGCAGGGTGAGCTCTCCGCTTCAGAGAACCTGCAGCGAGCGGCGGAGAACCTGGCAAAGAGCAGAGGGGCGCTTCATCTCCGCACGCTGCAGACGATCCGTGACATTGCCGCAGACCCCTCGGAAAAGATCGTTCTGTTTGTCCCTTCCGACCTGGGTGGTGTGCTCGGATCCCGGGTCGAGGGGAAGAAGGACTGAGCGACCACCATGCTGGATAGCAAAACCCGCTATCTGCAGATTGCCTTCAACTATGACGTAGGCCTCGTGCGGCGCGTCCTGCCAGACATTGTTCAGAGTGTCCGCGGCCTACCTCAGGGCAGCGAGCGCCTTCTGATCGAGGCTGGCACACCCTATATCAAGCGGGAGGGTATGGCTGGCGTCCGGGCGATCCGCAGCATCTGGCGTGGCCACATCGTCGCCGATCTGAAGACGGTGGACGGAGCGCTGGAAGAGGTGGATATGGCACGGGCGGCGGGCGCTACGGCGGCGACTGTTCTAGGAAACTCGTCGACAGAGACACTCGATATCTTTATCGCTCGCTGCGCCGACCTGGGTATGGCCTCGATGATCGACATGCTGAGCGTGGCCGATCCACTGAAGGTGGTGATGGGATTAAAAAAGCCGCCGGATGTGGTCGTGCTACATCGTGGCAGGGACGAGGAGGGCACGCGGGGCAAGGTGATCCAGTACCGGCACGTCACCCGGCTGCGCAGCAAGTTCGACGTGCTGATCTCGGCGGCTGGCGGCGTGGACCTGAGAGAGGCGCGCAGCGCCATCTTTAACGGAGCCAACATCGTCGTCGCCAACCTGGTGCAGCCGAGCGACCTTTGGACGGGTATTCCTACCGATATCGACGTGGGCGCAATGGCGCAGCAGTTCCTGACGACGATCGAGTGAGTAGCTCGGACGAGGCTTATCTCTCTGTTATCATACTTGCCACCACTGCCTGCCCCAGCGAAATACACGCGTCGTTGGGGGGCACCAGGCGGTGGGTGTAGATGGTAAAGCCGGCCTCTCGTAACAGTCGGGTGGCTCTTCCCAGCAACGTCACGTTCTGAAAAACGCCGCCAGAGAGAGCTATTTCGCTCAACCCGGTCTCTTGCCGTAGCCGCACGCAGACGTCGCACAGCATCCGCGCCAGGCCGTTGTGGAACCTGGTCGCGATGACGCCAGCCGGCATCCCCGCCAACACGTCGCTTGCGACGTCGCGTATGCAGGGACCAGGATCGATCACACCCTTGTTAAACTCAAACGGGTATGCTTCCCCTGTCTCTTCCTCCACCAACATCTCTAACTCGATGGCGGCCTGGGCTTCGTAGTTGATCTCCTGCCGCACCCCAGCCAGAGCAGAGACAGCGTCAAACAGGCGGCCGACGCTGGAGGTGGGCACCGTATTCAACCCCCGCTCTAGCTGCCGAGCTAGCACCGTTCGCTCGGCAGAAGGTGCAGCCGCCACGGGCGGCAGGTCCTCTTCCCAGGGAACACCCGCTGCCCGCAGGTGGGCCAGGGCGATGCGATAAGGTCGACGGATGGCGGCGTCCCCACCGGGCAGCGGTATATACTTGAGGTAGGCCATCCGGCGGAAGGAGGCATAGTCAGCGAAAAGGAACTCTCCACCCCAGATAGCACCGTCGGCGCCGTATCCTGTGCCGTCAAAGGCCACACCGATGACAGGACGCTCGCCTGAGAGTCCGTTCTCGGCCATACAGGCGGCGATGTGGGCGTGATGGTGCTGAACGGCAAGGAGCTGCGATCTACGATTTGAGGCCCGAGATTTTGCCCACCCTGTCGTGAGGTAGCCTGGGTGCATGTCGTGGGCGACAACCTCCGGCTCCACTCTGAACGTCCGGGCCAGTTGCTCGACCATCTGCTCGAAAAAGCGCAGGGTCTCATAGTTCTCCAGGTCGCCAATATGCTGACTGAGAAATGCATACCGGTCGCGCGTGAGACAGAAGGTGTTCTTGAGTTCCGCGCCCACTGCCAGCACCTGGCGCACTTTGATAGGAAGGTGCACGGGATAGGGGGCGTATCCTCGAGAGCGGCGGATGGGCAACTCGGCCCTGCCAAAGATCCGCGTGACGCTGTCGTCGCAGCGGGCATGGATATCCCGATCGTGGAGGAGAAAGGCGTCCGCCAGGTGGCCCAATCGCTCCAGTGCCTCTCCGTTGTCGGTGGCGATGGGTTCCTCAGAGTAGTTGCCCGATGTCATCACCAGCCCAATGGGAAAGCCTCCTGCTGGCTCCAGCAGTACGTAGTGGAGAGGCGTGTAGGGAAGCATCACACCGAGGTATCGGTTGCCTGGAGCGACGATTGGCGATATGGGACAATCGGAACGCCTGCGCAGCAGGACGATGGGTCGCTCATGAGACGTGAGGAGGGCACGCTCCTCCTCGTTTATCTCGCAACACTGTTCCACGGCTTCTAGATTGAAGAGCATGACGGCAAAGGGCTTGTCCACCCGTCCTTTGCGTTCGCGCAACAGAGTCACCGTCTGGTCGTTCGTGGCATCACACGCCAAGTGGAACCCTCCTAGGCCTTTGACTGCCAAGACACTCCCAGTGCGCAGGAGACCTCGTCCAGCTTGAATGGCCGCACTCAAAGTCGATTCAGGTTGAATCTGGGGTTTGAGGCTTGAGGCCTGAAACCAGACCGTGGGACCGCATACCGGGCAAGCGTTCGGTTGCGCGTGAAAGCGGCGGTTCGTCGGATCGTCGTACTCGGCCTGGCAGTCGGGACACATCTGAAAGGGGGCCATCGTCGTCTTGGGCCGGTCGTAGGGGATGTCCTGAATGATGGTAAAACGTGGGCCGCAGTTGGTGCAATTGATGAACGGGTAGCGATAGCGCCGGTCATGCGGATCAAAAAGCTCTTGCAGACAGTCGTCGCAGATGGCGATGTCAGGGGAAATGGGCTGGAATTCACCAGGGCGGGCTTGGGAGTGACGAATAACAAATCGGTCGCTCTCCGACACCTGAACCTCGGATGGTGCCAGGGTGGTGCTAGTCACGTGCTCAATACGGGCCAGTGGTGGGGCATCTGACCTCAGTCGCTGCACAAACTCCTCGATGGAGCTGGCAGGGCCAACGACCTCTATCTCCACGCCGGAGGAACTGTTCAACACCCAGCCGGAGAGCCCTAATCCGGTGGCTAGATTGTAGACGAAGGGACGAAACCCCACCCCTTGGACGACGCCGGTGATGTGGATGTAGCGGGCAGAAACCGCCTGTTGGTCCTTCATAAGGGTGGCAATTCTACCATTGCCCCTGCTCGCTGTCCAGCCTACTCTGTTCCAATTCCACCACCGCCTCCCAGTCTGCGGGGGTGTTGACGTTGCGAAAGGATCGCAGGTCAGGGTCGAAAGAAAACACATCCTCCGGGGTCACGTAACACACCCGCACATGGGGGAAAAAGGAGATGATGCGCCGCCGGTTGGCGCGGATGGCTGTCTCCATCGCAGGAATGCAGGCACGCCGGTAGGCCGCATGGAGAGGCTCCACATTCTCTCCCTGACGTAATACAACCACGTCAAAACCAGTGGCCCAGCCTGCGAAAGCCCGCAGGAGGTCAGGGTTCAGAAAGGGCATATCACAACCTACAGCTATTGTCAGTTCGTGAGTCGCTACCTGGATCCCGGCGTGGAGCCCACCCAACACCCCCACACCGCGGAAGCGGTCCTCCACCACCGGAACCCCCAGGCCGGCGTAGTCTCGTGCATCGCCTGCCACGACCAGCACCTCAGCACACACCCGGGCCAGCCGCTCGATGACAATCTCGATCAAGGCCCGCCCGTCCAGCTCCAAGAAGGCTTTGTTGCGGCCCATCCGCTGGCTGGCCCCGCCCGCCAGAACGATGCCGCTCAGATTCTCATAGTTCTGTAAACTGATAGACTTGCTGGTCACTTGTGTCAATGAAGCGCGAGGCCGATACCCCGCGCTGAGAGATTGAGACCCCTGCCGAGCTAGAGAGACCTGGCTGAAGGGCTCTGTCGCAGAACGTCAAAGTTCGACGGCCTTTTCCATTACCTCCCGGAGGGGCGGAAGCTCGCGCAGTTTCTCAGTGAACTCCTGTACTGTCTCGACGAATAGTCCACCCTCCGAGGCGGAGACCCACTTGGCCAGGAACCGCTCCGGCTCGATGCCCGTGAACTCGAGGAGCGCTTTGAGGACCGGCATGCGGCGGGCGGTGCGGTGATTGCCCGTAGAGTAGTGACAGTCGCCAATGTGGCAGCCCAGCACCATCACGCCATCCGCTCCCTCCCGGAATGTGCGGATCACCAGTTCGGGCGAGATGCGCCCGGAACACGGGACACGGATGATCTTAAGATTAGGCGGGTACTTGAGCCGGCTCGCCCCTGCCAGGTCTGCCCCAGCGTAACTGCACCAGTTGCAGAGGAAGCCGATGATTTTGGGTTCGTATGCTTCGTTTGTCATTGCCGTACCTCACGCCGGTTCGAGTTCCAATTCCTGCATCACGTACATGGCTCCCAGCATCTCGGCCACTAACTGTCGATCGGTAAAGTGCCGCAGCGTGACCGCCTTTGAGGGGCAGGTTCCAGCGCATGTGCCACATCCTTTGCACAGCGCTTCCATGACGTGCGCCACCTGGCGTCCTCGATCCTCAACAAACTCGATGGCCGAGTATGGGCAGGTCTCAATACACTGTCCACAGCCCACACACATCATTTCGTCTACCAGAGCGGTGGCTGATTCGACCTGAACCTCGCCCTGGCGGATGAAAGAGAGCACCCGCGCTGCCGCTGCGGCGCCTTGCGCGACTGATTCGGGGATGTCCCTTGGTCCTTGGGCACACCCAGCGATGAACACGCCATCGGTCAATGTCGCCACTGGATCCAGCTTGGGGTGCTTTTCCTTGAACCAGCCGTCGGCGTCGCAACTGATGTTAAAGAGCTGGGCCATCTCTCGGGCGTCGTGCCGGGGTTCGAGACCCACGCTCAAGATGACCATATCGACTGGCACGCGTATCTGCCGGCCCAAGGCGCGGTCCTCCACATAGACCGCCAGCTTGCCGTTCTCCGGTAGGATCTCTGACGGGCGCCCGTTGATGAAAACGGTCCCTTCTCGTTGCAACCGTTTGTAGAACTCTTCGTAGGATTTACCCCCGGTGCGCATGTCGATGTAGAATTCATAGATGTGGGCGTCGGTCTTGCTGTGGACCAGGTGGGCTAACTTTAGCGAGTACATACAGCACACTTTTGAGCAGTAGGGATTATAGTTCTCGTCCCGGCTGCCCACGCAGTGGACGATGGCGATACATGCCGGTTTTGTCTTGCCATCGCGCAGAACGATCTTGCCACCGGTGGGACCGGAGCCAGCCAGCATACGCTCGACCTCCAAACTGGTAAAGACGTCGGGATACAGACCATAGCCGTATTGAGAGATACGCCGGGCATCGAAGGGGTCGTAGCCGGTGGCCACGATGATGTTGCCCACCTGGACCTCTAGGATTTTGTCCTCCTGGTCGAAGTCGATGGCTCCAGTGGGGCACTCCTGCTCGCACAGTTTGCACCGCCCTCTGGTAAAGAACAGACAATTCTCCCGGTCAATGACGGGAATAGGGGGTACAGCCTGGGCGAAGGGGCGGTAGATGGCCTTTCGCTTCCCCAGCCCGACGTTGAATCCATCGTCCACGACTCGCCTGGGACACTTTTCCTCGCAAGCTCCGCAGCCGGTGCACTTTTCTTCGTCCACCGACCGCGCTCGCTTGCGGATGAGCACGTCAAAGTTGCCCACGTATCCGGAGACTTGCTCGACCTCACTGTAGGTCAGGAGGGTGATGTTGGGATGCCGACCGGCATCCATCATCTTGGGGCCAAGAATTCAGGCACTACAGTCAAGGGTGGGAAAGGTCTCGTCCAATTGGGCCATACGGCCGCCGATAGATGGCTCCCGTTCCACGAGATAGACTGGATAGTTGGCGTTCGCTAGCTCCAAGGCAGCCTGGAGCCCCGTGATGCCCGCGCCGACAACCAGCGTGGCCGGATTGATGGACACCTTGTTGACGCTCAGCGCTTGATGATGGCGCACCCGGGAGACAGCCGCTGCGACAAGGGCCTTGGCCTTTGCGGTGGCTTCCCCGCGATCTTTGTGGACCCAGGAACACTGCTCCCGAATGTTGGCCTGCTCAAAGTAGTACGGGTTGAGCCCGCCTTCGGCCACCGCCCGTTGGAACGTTGGTTCATGCATGCGGGGAGTACAGCAGGCCACCACCACCCGGTCGAGCCCTTGGGCCTGGATGTCATCCTTGATCATCTCCTGGCCCAGGCTTGAGCACATAAACTCATAATCGCGGCCAGTGGTGACCCCCCTCAGTTTCTGGGCCCACTCGGCTACACCTTTACAATCTACCATTCCGGCGATGTTGCTTCCGCAGTGACAGATGTATACACCAATTCTCACGGGCCACCTCCCCCGAAAATGATCCTTTCCACCTCTCGTAGCCGTTCAATCCCCTTCACCTCGTGGGGCAGAAGCGGCAATTTGACCAAGGTCATTCTATCGCCATACTCATCGGCTAGCATCTCGAGATAGGGAAGCTGCATCTCCGAACGTCGCTGAAGGAAATCGCATGCAGGGGATTCGACCACGTTGTTGATGATGATGGTGTCAACGCTCAGTCCATACTGCTTCAGATCTCTTATCACTCGCCGGCTTTGATAAACGCCCAGCGCCTCAGGGATGGTCACTAGGATGAACTCGACGTTGGCCGGGTCGCTGAAGAAACGGGTCGTCTGCTCAGCCAATTCGGTCCAGCTTTCGATGATCTTTCGAAATGGTGTTTCCGACAGTTTGAGCTTATCTTGGACCTCCAGATAGACTCGAGGTGCCGCCCGCAGGTGCTCGATAAAACGACCTGGCAGGCCGAGCAAGCGCAATGTATCGCCGGCCGGTGCGGTGTCCCAGACGATCAGATCATATCGGCCGTCTCGTATGTGCTCCAGGATATAGTCCAGCATAAATTCCTCCTGGATACCGGGAGCCATCGCCGCATAGTCCACAACTTCGTCGTAAGGGAGATCTACCAGCGCGGATGCCGCCTGGTACACCTCAGGCCCGAACTTTTTCTTCCATCGGCGCATGACCTCGTCGGGGTCGATCTCGAGCGCATAGAGGTTTTCCACCCGCGCCACGGGCTTTTCCGTTGGGCCAATCTCCATCTCAAAGATATCCGAGAGGGACGGCGTGAGATCGCTGGAGATAATCAGCGTCTTCCGCCCGGCCTGGGCGTGGTGAAGCGCCGTTGCGGCCGAGGAGGTGGTCTTGCCTACCCCCCCTTTGCCGCCGAACATCAGCACACGTTTATTGGTGTGATTGAGAGAGACAAGAGACACCTATAGGAATCCTTCCAGAAACTCTGAAATCTCGCTCTGCCAAAAGACTGGACCATCCACACAGATAAACTTTTCCCCCATATTGCACCGCCCACACTTGCCGATGCCGCAGTGCATACGGGCCTCCAGCGTTGTCAGCACTTGGTCTGGCCTGAAACCCAGTTTTGTCAGCGTCAGAAAGATAAAGTGAATGGCGATAGGCGGGCCGCAGGTGATGGCAATGGCGTCGTCTGGCGAGGGATCCACCTGCTCCAGCAGTTGCGTGATCAGGCCAACGTTACCGGTCCAGTCTGGATGCTCACGGTCTATGGTCACGTGGAAATCGGTGTTGGGAGCCGCCTGCCACTCGTCGAACTCATCGGTAAAGACCAGCAAGTCGGGGGATCGGGCTGCCCATATGATGGTCACGGGGCCATAGTTAGCGCGATCGTCCAGGATGGTCTGGATGATCGGACGTAAGGGCGCACCGCCAATGCCAGCACCCAAGATGACGATAGGGTGGCCCTTCACCTTGTCCAGCGGGAACCAGTTGCCCAGCGGTCCGCGCACGCCCACCGGGTCCCCTACTTCTAAGGAGTGGAGGGTATGTGTGACGTGTCCTAGTGCATTGACGGCAAACTCGAGATAGGGTCCCCGGATAGAGGCGATGCCGAAGGGAGCCTCGCCTGCGCCATAGGCCGAGACAAAGGCAAACTGTCCTGGTCTGTAATCCGCCATGGTCGCCTGCCCCTCTGGCTCCGTCAGTTCGACGTGGAAGAGCTTGATGCCGGTAGCCAGGTCCTTGATCCCCGCCAGCCGACCCAGGTACGGGCACATTGGATTCGCAGCAGTCTTCATATCATCTCTCACTACCCAACCGCCGCATGGCTGGCTTGCTCGGGCCAGGTGCTAGGATTCGCCCTGACGCCAGCATCCCTGAGGACGTCTTTGAGCTGAGCTATGTCAGCTTCAGCTAATTGGGCAAAGGTCCTGATACCCGCTGCCTGGAGGACACTGGATATCCTGGGACCGATCCCTCCAATGTGCTTCAGGTCATCGGGCGCTAGCGGCGGTTCCTCCGCCGTGGGGCCTGGCGTCTTGGCGGGATGAAGGCGGGGTGTGATATCGATTCTCATTCGGGTGATCTGCGGTGCTTCCTCCTTGGTTCGTCGACGCAGCCACAACCAGATCAGCAGCGCCAACATCGGCACTCCGACGGCTGCCAGCATCCACTCCCACCAACGCGTCCCGCACTTGTCCGTACTCGATTTGTCTGACATCATATCCGCTCCCTTGTGTTGAGGCGTTGCCCATTTATGGGCTTTGGCCCTTACGCATTCCTACTCTCTGGCATACGTTCCCATCAACTCTGTCTGGGCCAGCACGTGACCTTCCATCGCCCGGAGTAGCTCCTCTTTGGTCGCTCCGGCGTCCATGTCGAGCGCCGCATCCAGGGCGTAGAGCTTGAAAAAGTAGCGATGAACACCGCTGGGCGGGCAGGGTCCTCCATAGTCGGTTCGTCGCCAACTGTTCTGGCCGTGGCGACTCCCATTGGGCAGTTCCGCATCCGAAGAACTGGCCTCCGGCAGCATACGGGTTTCGGCTGGCAAGTCGTACAGCACCCAGTGAATCCAAGTACCTACTGGCGCATCTGGATCGTCCATAATGATGGCAAATGTCTGGGCGTCGGCTGGTGGACCACTCCATTCCAGGGGCGGGGAGACATCCTTGCCGTCGCAGGTGTACTTGCTGGGAATCGATGCTTCGTGGACAAAGGCGGTACTTGTCAGTTTGAACGCCATCTCTTGCTCTCCTATTTTCCCTTCTTGGCGTGCGGCGGGTGGTGCAGACGTCGGCGCGGAGCCTGTCTGACAGCCGCCGACGACGAGGATCACACCTACCAAGCAGAGAAAACCCAATCCCTGAGGAGGCCACCGGGACCACGGGCTCGGGCATACCAATTCAATCGCCACTGACCTTTCATTCCTCCACTTATTTCGCTGCTACCCTATCACCATCCCAGTGCGTAACCGATTTGCCCTCTGGGCGACACAGCACCGGAAATGACGCCACGCTCTCCGTCATAACGGATGCCCATCGCTTTGCCATTGGCCCATCCGTCCGTGACGATAACCTCGTGCCCGCGCCGTTCGAGCTCCGAGATGACCTCCTGAGGAATCCGATCCTCGACCACCATTCGTGCGGGATAGGCCTCCCGGGGGTAGAACGACGAGGGAAAATGCTCGGAATGGACCGATGGCGCGTCCAGGGCTTGCTGGAGGTTCATATCAAAGTCCACGTAGTTGAGGAAGAACTGCAGGGTCCACTGATCCTGGCAGTCCCCTCCGGGTGTACCGAAAACCATAAACGGATCGCCGTCCTTGGTCACCAGCGACGGCGTCAGCGTCGCCCGCGGACGCTTGTGTGGAGCCAGGGCGTTGGGGCGCTGGTGGTTGAGGTAGAACATCTGCCCCCGGGTACCTAGCGCAAAGCCCAATCCCTTGATAACGGGAGATGCATGAATCCAGCCGCCGCTTGGTGTTGCGGCCACCATGTTGCCCTGCCAGTCCACGGCCTCGAGCTGGGTCGTATCGCCCGTGTGGGCGTGGTCCGGATCCAAATCGCGGACCTGGGGCGGCGGTGCGTTCAACGCGCGTCGGTTGTCCTCAGCCACGTCAAAGCTAACGTAGTCTAGTATCCCTCGTCCCACGTCGCCGGGCCGCATCTCCCGTGATGCCTCAGCGCCAATCAAGTTGCGCCGCTCGACCACGTAGGCTTTCGAGAGCAGGACGTCGAATGGAACTCTGTCAAATATTGGATCCCCGTAGTATGCCTCGCGATCTGCAAAGGCCAGCTTGGCGCACTCGATCCACGTGTGTATATAGTCGGCCGAGTTGTGCCCGAGTGCTTTGAGATCGAAGCCTGCCAAAATCGCCAGTTGCTGCAAAAAGACCGGCCCCTGCGTCCACGAGGAGCATTTGTGTACGTCCAGCCCTCGATAATTAAAGGTCACTGGCTCCTCGATCGTGGCGTGCCAGTCCGACATGTCCTCATATGAGAGCAACCCGGCGTGGGCATAACCACTGGCGTCCTCGACTGGGTTGTTGGCGATGAATTCGACGATATGCTCGGCGATTTCGCCCTTGTAAAAGACATCTCGCGCCGCCTCGATACCCGCAAGGCGTCCCCTATGTGATGCTGCCGCCTCCGCGCGGCACATCAGTTTGAGAGTGTCGGCCAAGTCTCGATTGCAGAGCACCTCACCAACCGCAGGCACACGCCCATCAGGGCAATAGATCTCGCCGGTGGTCGGATATAACTCGGTGTACTTTTGCATACTGTCGCTGATGTGGAGGTGGAGCCCGGGGTAGACGGGAAAGCCGTTCTGCGCCAGTTCGATGGCTGGCTGGAGCACCTGTGACAGGCTCATTGTGCCGAAACGGGCAATAGCCGTCGCCCACGTGTCGACCATCGCCGGAACGCACGCTGGTAGATAGCCATCGCCGGGGATGAGGTCAATGCCGTGTTGCTTGCACCACTCGATGGTGAACGCCTGGGGCGACCAACCTAACCCACAGATAGCAAAGACTTTTCTGTCTTGCGCGGAATAGATCAATATCGGCACTTCGCCGCCGAGGCCGTTGTCTTGTGGCTCCAGCAAGTTGAGACAGAAGCACATCGCTGCCGCAGCGTCGACCGCATTGCCACCCTGCTCCATAATGCGAAATCCCGCCGCTGTGGCGAGGTAGTGCCCCGACGTAACGACACCTCGTCTGCCCATCACGACTGGGCGCGTAGTGAAACTCGACATAACTTCCCCTTTTCCCCCTGGGCTGTTGTCCTCCTAGCCTGCTGGCAGCTCAGAGGTACAGTGAGCGCAGCGGGATGCCTTGATCGGAACGCTGGATAGGCAGTATGGGCATTCCTTCGTCGTCGGCTCAACAGGGGGCGCTTCCTCTTCCTTCTGCAGCCGATTGATACCACGGATTAGTAGAAACATCACAAAAGCGACGATGAGGAAGCTCACTACGTTGTTGATGAACACGCCATAGTTGATCGTCACTGCACCTGCTGCCTGCGCGTCAGCCAGCGAAGCATACGGCCCAGGCGGGGAGCCTGCCTTTAGCAGGGCGAAAAAGCTGGCGAAATCTACACCACCCAGAACCAAGCCGATAGGGGGCATAAGGATATCGTTTACCAGGGAAGTGACGATGGTGGAAAAGGCCGCGCCGATGATTATGCCTACGGCCATATCTATCACGTTGCCACGTAGGGCGAAATCTTTGAATTCTTTGAGCATGATCCTCTCCTTATCGTCTTCGACCACCCTTGAGCGCCTCTTGCAGGACCTCAAGCTTTTCCCACTCACCCGCGGCCGCCAGGGCAGCCTGTTCGGGCCAGGTGGTGGGGTCGGCTATGGTGATGCCAGCATCCCGGACGATCTGCAGCAGGTGGACCACGTCAGTTGATGCCAGTTTTGCAAAGGTCGCGATGCCGGCTGCCTGCAGGAGTCCGGATATCTTGGGCCCGATTCCCTCAATGCGTTTCAGGTCATCAGGGGATAGTTGCTCCACCTCACTCACGGCAGGGATAGCCTGCTCTATCCTTGCGACAGGTTGTGAAGCCTCGGCGCGGCGAGACCACCACCAAACCAGTAGAATCAACAGCACCAGGATGATAATAACCCATACCCACCATTGGATGGGTTCCCCCGGTTGGGCTACATCAAGTGGATTCGTGAAAGCGACCAAGGTTGGGCTAATCGCCAACAGGCCGACCACGAATCTGGATTTGTGGAACATGAACCCTTCCTCCTTCTAGAAAAGTCTCATCTGCCGCTCTTCTGAGAGTACGTCTCTCGGATTCTGCCGTCTCCAAAGCTTCTCTACTGCTATATTCACCTCCTCTTTCACAGAATCTAAGTAGTTAAGAATCGTTTCCAGGTCACGCATTCGGGACAAGGTTGTTATCAAGCGCGCCATTACGATGACGGTTACATCGCTGCGACTTAGCTTTCGGTTCGACTTGTTGAATGATTCAACGATATCATGGGTTTCTTCAATACATTCACTGCAAAGTTTTTCTGGGATCTCTAGGAAAGGTTCTATTCCGGCAAGTTTTCGCCCCACGATGATGATATCGATGTCTATCGGGCTTTTGGCTTGTTGTTTCGGTATCGCTACCGACATTTCCGATTTCACAGGATGAGTGGCCTCGATGTAAAAGCCTGCTTCGTGAATGGCCTCTAGTATGGCAGACCAGCCTTCTGGTCGCGAGTGGTGGTAAGTGAAGATGAGCAACCCATTGTTCTTCAGAACGCGGTGGCAATCCCTGAACACGGCAGTCAGATTATCTGTGAAACGTCGAGGGTCCGTTTGTTGGACTTCCCTATCTGAGCGGGTGGTTTCTCTTTGAAAAGCCCCTTTGCGGCCAATCATCTTTCGTATCCAGACATAGAAGAAATCAGCCAACTGGGAATAATGCACGTTGTCAAAGAACGGCGGATCCGTTATTACAGCGTCAACTACACCATCCTCAATATCGGTCCGGCTGGAACTCCCACACGACAAGTATATATCCCAATCGTTCGCTTGAAACTGGCTATAGGTGGACGCGATCTCGCCCCCCATTCTTCGATTGATGTTGAATACTCTCCTGCTATGCCTCTTCCCATTCACCCGATCAGAAAGCTGCAATTCAAATGGATTGTCTTTGTACTCGATGGCTCGAAGAATACGTCGCTCGAATAGGGTTGAGAACGACCCCGAAGATTCAGGGGTGCCCCATAGGTTTGCCTCCAGCGGGGTGCGCTCAGGTTTCAGGATATGATGAGAAAAGGTGTGACGTACTGCTCCTGTTCCCTCCCCCTTGAAGGAACAGAACATACTGTTGAACTCAAGACACCCGGATAGCAAGCAGGCGAATAGGTCACGAAGCGTATCCTTCTCGATGCTACGCACCTGCTCGCTCAGAATGCTCAGGCATAGCAACTGGCGTCCATTGAACATCTGATGCCAGTGTGTGTAGTTATAGTTCAGCACTTGATCTGTGTTGTAGCCTGGTGCAATCGCCACCTGAGGATATGCAGAGTTGCTGGTTTCAAGTTCCGCGCAAGCTGATTCGTAGAGCGCCTGGTCGTATTCATCAATGGGGAGATACTCTCTAGTCCCATTGGGCATAAGTATCATCTTGGCGTACATACGGTGTTGAGGTGGATGGTCCAGACTACTCACGGCTTTAAGAATTGAGAATTCGGAACGGCAGCCGGGACAGGTTGCCCTTGTCCGACCCGCAGAGCCTTTCTGGGGATTGTAGGCTGTGTTACATCGGCTGCACCGGACTTCCGTTTGATGTATCGTTATGGAGTTGACTGCCTGGCAAGCCGGGCACAGAGATTTCGCCTCTGGATGCTTGCTTGGGTAAGCATGTTTGGCAAAGATGCGACTGTTGAACAGATCGACTGGCACACCACAGTAGGGACAGTGAGTGGACTTCACCCAAAAGTAATAGAGTACATCCACAAGACCATAGTCCCTAGTCCGGGCCTTGTAGTATGTCTTGATTCTGTCGCTTGCGTTCCTCTCTATCGTCTTGAAAGTCTGCTCCACTTCAAGGACATCGTGCGTGTTCAACGCATTCTTGACGATGAAGTAGGAGACTGGATTTATGTCCCGCCCGATGACGCGACATCCAAGCTTGTGTGCCTCCCCAACCGTCGTCCCACTACCCATAAAGGGGTCGTAGATGAGTGTGTCTGGAAAGCGGACAGGTTTGTAGAACCGATCAAGGATGCCATCCAGCCCGCTGTCACCAGCAACGCCTCCCGTCGGGACGACGGCTCCCAAGACCATAGCACGAAACACACAACTGAGTCGCCTGGCCCACCATTTGTGAATGTAGTAGACGGGTTGGTATACATCCTTGCGCCACGACTCGCGCTCGGCAACCTCGCTGATTTCTACGAATGGGAAGGAACACTCAATAGCCTTCCGCTGTTTGGGTGGATTGCCGTCGGCGTAAACGGGACGCACCTCAGATACTTTCTGCATCAAGATACTCGCTGCTCGACTTCTTACAAGGGCTCAATCGGAAGCCTGAACCGGCCTCTGCTTTGTGTGCGGGTACTGCGAGATGATGGTGTGGGAAATGGATTCTTCAAGTCGGTTACAGAATGGCTTGGTGCAATGTCCGCGGCCGAGCGATAGCAATAGAAAACCCGCTCTTTGTCTTTGGACGTTCGGATCAGTCGATGGGCTTTTCGCAAACTGATCTCACGCTCCTCCAGGGTCGGATCTGGGTGGACAAGAGTGACTGTGTTGTCCACTTGAGGTATGCCAAGCGGATTGGCAAAAATAAACATTGGCCTGTGCCTATCCACCCCGTTTCCATACGTTCCGAGCCCGATTTCTTTTTCCCGCCGACCGACAGCCGAGAGGTAAAGACCAAAGTCTTCATTCAGTACGTTGCCATCGCAGAGCGCTAAGGCGCTGAGCCTGTAGATGTTATCTGAGCCGGGCTCTTGCTCCTGGCAGACGAAGAGATAGAAACCGCGGATGTCGAGTGGGTTGTCACTTGCGTCGTACACTCGAATCGTCCCACAAGGGGGTGTCGTGTTATAGTCAAGACCAGATCGTCTTGCCACCGAGTCCGATTTTGTACGTTCCAGCTTCTTGATTTCGATTCCAACAGCCCTCGTCAAGTCATCCTGCAAAGCCGCTCTGGGGACGTTGTTGCACCGACTTGGACGAAGCAGTACCAGATCAGGGCTGATTAATGGGCCAGGGGAGGCTATACATTCGCTGTCCTGTAGACGATTGCTCAATGCATCGCAGATGTGCTCATCCAGTGGATTGTCCTGCGTGTTCCGCTTTTCCCGCAGTGGAAACGGTCTTGGCGTCCCTTTTATGTCAAAGAAGTGCTCGCGGAGAATCATGAACGCTTCGACGGTCAAGTCAGTACTACTGGGCATGAATGCTGCACCTCCGGCTTCCACTTGAAATGGTTTTGATGGTTTCAGACTTATGGCCTCTATACCGCTCCCGCCACATCTCTCATCACCTCAGTGATGTCGATGTCCACCGGGCAAGAGACGATACACCGCCCGCAGCCGACACAGCCCAGGGCCCCAAAGTCCTCCGGGTAGTAACAGAACTTGCAGAAGAAGCGATTGCGGATGCGACCTGGCTTGGTGGGGCGAGAGTTGTGGCCTCCGGCAGCCCGACGATAGTTGGTGCTGGTGCAGGCATCCCACACGCGGATGCGCTCGATGTGGGTGACGCCACCCTGCTCGGCTACCACCCGATCGGCGACGTCGAAACAGCGGCAGGTAGGGCAGACGTAGGTGCAGATGCGGCAGCTCAGGCATCGCTCACCGTGCCGCCTCCACATCTGATCTCTCCCAAAGAGCGACCGCCATTCCTGGGAGGAGGCCAGGGGTATCTTTTCCGCGTCCGCACCTGATGGTGAGGGCTTGCCTTTTCGCTCCTTCAAGGTCAATCCCTCCAATACCGATTCACCCTTTTCGGTGACCACCTCCACTCCGTAGCCGCCATTGACCTCACGAAACAACACGTCCAGGTGGGTGGGATCGTCGGGTGCGCCCCCCACAGAGGTACAAAAGCAACCGTCCCACATCTGAGGGCAGGCCAGTCCCAACAATACCGTCCGTGCCCTGTGATGGGCATAGTTCCGGTCGACTGGATCCTGTTTCAGGAACAAGGCGTCAATCGCTGCCAGACCGTGGGCGTCGCAGGGACGTAGGCCAAAGATGACCTGCTTCCGATCCGGCAGAATCTCCTCCTGGATCACTTGGCCTCCCTGCTGTTCGACCTGGAGAAGGATCTCTGTGGCCGGCAAGAAATAGTCCTTGGCAGAGAGTTCGGGTCGTTCATAATCCAACAGGACCTCATCGCCAGAGGCCACAGGGCGATAGAGAACGTGCCCGTCCACATTGCAGGGGGCGATCAAGTCGTATCTTTGGGCCAGGTCTTGTAGCCAGTCTTGCAGCCCGTTCAGCGTTGCGACCATCATATTGGGGAACCCTCCTCGCCGAGCTCAAAGAGGAGTGGAGTGAGGGACTCCTCCCGACCAGCACGATAGTCGTAGAGGGTCTCCATCTCACGCACGAGGCGCCGGTTCAGGAGACTCAGGGGCAGCCCCATTGGACAGACCCGCTCACATTCGTCGCACTCCACGCAGCGCCCCGCCAGATGGAGCGCCCGGCCCAGGTGAAAGACGTGTTTCTGTGGCAGTTCGATGCCAATATCTACCCAGAGGCCGTCGTCTCGCTCAAACATACAGGTGGTGCAATAGCAGCCAGGGCAGACCTGGCGGCAGGCGTAGCAGCGAATGCAGCGGTCGAACTCGCGAAGCCAGAAGGACAGCCGTTCGGAAGGCGGCATCTCCTCGACGGCGCTGAGGTCAGCGAAGACATCATCTACAGATACAGAAGGGCCCTCGGGTGACTCACCGAGGAGGACGTCGTAGACCACTGGCACGCGATCAGCACAGCGGGCGCAGCGGGAAAATACCTCCCCCGTGTGATCCTGCGTGCCCTCACAGACCATTCCGATGACGAATATCCGCTCACGCTCGATCTGCTGCTCGGCCAGCAGGACGTTGATCGCACGACTGTCGCAGGGTTTGGCAACGATGGCGACATGTGGGGGCTCTTCCCCACGCCGGGGGGAGGTCTTTTTGTCGTGGAGATAGGTGACCAGGTTGTGGAAACAATCCGGGCCCCAGATCAGCCTGTCGGCCTCTGTGGCGTCGTAGATGAAGGCCGGACGAGCGCCCCCGCGCGGACTTTTCTCGTAGCCAATGACACACGTCACCTGGTTGCTTGCCAGAAGCTGGCGGGCTTGCTCCCTCACTTGCTGGGTCAGCGGCTCGTTGATTGGCATGTCCCCATCTCCTCTCCACAACGGCCCGTGGGCTACGGCGAGGGGCTCCAAACATGGCTCTGGAGATTCAAGGGAGCTAGTCGAGAGCCCTTCGCTGACTGACAGAACCTATTATACTCATCTGGCGGAATCTGCCAAAGTCACACATTACGCAGGGTTATCGCATTTGGCGCTCCCAGCCCTTGTCCTGTCCGGTCAAGGACAGGGTCCTCGTCCCCGAGGACGGCCTTCACGAAATCGGGCTACAACAGCAGATTCTCATCGCGCAGGGCGCCCCGAGGACGGGGCTCAGAGCTGTGGTTAGCCAAATGCAATCGCCCTAACACATTACGCAGGGAAGCCTGAGGTCAGACGCTTGTCAGATCTGTGGGAGGGATATTCGTTTCGCCGGATGGTGATGAAAGGAGACTGGTCAAGACTCAGCGCGATCAGACAGGCGGCAGGTTGTCTCCTCTCCATTGAGGTGCAACACGGGGAAGGTGAGCGTAAACGTCGTGCCCTGTCCCACGGCGCTCTCCACCTCAATATTGGCACCGTATTGGTCCGCCAAGTCCTTGACGATAGCCAGCCCCAGTCCTGTGCCAACCTCGTTCAACGCCTTTGCGTTGGGGGCACGGTAAAACTCCTCAAACAGGTGGGACAATGCCTGCTCTGGAATGCCAATACCGTCGTCAATCACCTGTACCTCGATATCTTCCTTCACCCGGCGCAGGGCAACGGTCACGTTCCCTCCCGAAGGGGTGTATTTGATCGCGTTCCCCACCAGGTTGACAAAGATGCGGTCCAGCCCTTCCTCAGTCCCTCGAACCACCAGTTCTTCACAGCAGGCCCGGTGCACCAGGTTCACTCCCTTTTCCTCAGCCGGAGGCTGAAGCAGCAGCACTGTCCGACCCACCGAGGAGTTGAGCACGACCGCTGTCGCTTCCTCCTTGTCGGCAGCTTTGCCTGCTGCCAGGTCCAGGAGGTCATTGACCAAGCTTTCTAGAAAGTCGAGACGGCGACTGACCCGGCCGAATATCTCGGCTTGTTGGTCCGTCATCTCACCAGCGTACCCCTTCAGCACGCCCCGCACCAGCGATTGAGAGACAGCAACTGGAGAACGCAGTTCATGGGTCGCGACGTGAATGAAATGAGCCTTCCGAGTCTCCTGGGACTGTAGCGCCATCACCGCGTTGCTAGCCTCCGCGGCGGCTGTTCCAAGATCGACCAATGGCATCAGTGGCGCAATGTCTTGCTCGCAGAAGCGTCCAGGGCCACTTGCATAGACGTGGAGGGTGCCGATCGGCTTGCCCTCCTGAATCAGGGGAACACACAGGACGGAGCGGTAATCCCTGGGCACGTTTGTAGCTCGAGGGTCCGTTTTGGTATCGGAAACGATCGCTGGTTGGCCGGAGAGAGCTAGTTGATCGAGAGGGCTGTCCGCTATTTCAATCTGTTCTGGCTGATCGAGGGCGGCGACAGGGTCAATCGTTGTCACCGCTGTCAGTCTCGCGCCATCCCCCTGCCCTGTACGAAGCAGGCGGACCGCTGCCGCGTCCGCCTGCAATAGCTGTCTGGCTCCGTCCATCAAACGGGCCCAAACCTGCTCCGTTTTCACTATCCGCTCCGATTTCGCATCCCCACCCCCTTATGCACCCAGGGCTGGGGAAAGTCAGAGTTACTGCGTTTTCTCGATCAGTGCTTGCACTTTCTCCAAGAGTACGTCGGGGTCAATAGGTTTGTCCACAAAGTCATCCACCGGCAGATAGGCTTCGTCTGGACCAAAGCGCAGGGAGGTCGTCGTGTGGATCGCCGTCAGCATCAGGATCGGGATATGGCGGTAGGCAGCATACTCCGAATCCTCATCAGGGCTACGAAGCTGGAGAGAGACCTGGAAGCCGGCCGTCGTAGTCTCTAGCATCACGTCGAGGACGATCAAATCAGGCTCAACTTCCTTGACTTTTCGCAGCCCTTCTTCAGCCGTAAGGGCGGCGAACACCTCATACCCGTTTGCCTCCAGCGGCATACGTAGCGCTGCCAGCATGTCGGGATCATCTTCAATTGCCAGAATCTTGGGCATTGTTTTCTCCTTTTTCTATTTCCTCAATGACTGCGTCCACTAGGGCGGGGATAGCGGCCTCCATGGCCGGACTAAGCCCCTCTCCCCAACCGATATTCGCGATTTGGACGCCAAAGATCACCATCTCTGGTAGTGTTCGACCTAGCGCATCAGCCAGTGCCAGGACCTCGCTCAAGCTAGCATTGTGTAGAGAAAACCCATTGGTCGCCTGAACGAACTGGGCCTCGTGCGGCGTGAAACGGACGAACTGGCCCGATTCCCGTCCAAGGTCAGCGGCATCCACGATCACTACTTGCTCGGCCCCTTCCATCATATGTAAAAGATCCAGGCCTGCCGTTCCACCGTCAACGATCTGAACTGTCTCTGGCAACTGACGCCGGGTCAGCTCATCCACCACTCGGGGTCCGACGCCATCGTCACCCCGCAGGGAGTTGCCCAGGCCGAGTACCAGGGTGACCCTCGACGGATAGCGCCCTCCGCCGATCCGCCCGTTCGTCGTCCCACTCACACAAACGTGACCGTCAAAAAGTGGGTCGAGCAGGAAATGCAGGGATCATAAGCCCGCACCAACATCTCCATCATAAGCCGAATCTCGTCCTGCGGCTTGTCCAGAATCTGCGGCAAGAGGGCCTCCATATCGGCGTTGAGGTTGGCATAGTTCTGGTTGGTGGGGATGATACAGTTGGCTTTCGTGCAGATCCCGTTTTCATCATAGACATAGTTGTGGAAGAGAATACCACGCGGCACGTCGCACGAGCCGACTCCCTCACCTGCCTTTACGTCTACCACCGGCGGCTCCTCGGGCTGAATGGTCCGGGTGAGCAGTTTATCGATGATCTCGATGCTGTCCTCCATAGAGTGGACCATCTCCACTACCTGAGCGGCACTGTTGAGGAAGGAATTGGTGACGATGGGCTTCATACCCAGCTTGGCCGCTGCTTCTTTGGCACGAGGGTGGAGTTGATCAAAGTTGTTGTTGAACCGCGCCAGCGCGCCGACCATGTAGGAATCGCGGTTATGCTTCGTCCACTTGGCTGTGGAGAAGGGCACGAGCCATTCGTTTGTCACCTTTCGATAGTCTTCGATGGGATAGGAAAAGCCATCGGTGGTGACAATGGTGCCGTCGATAAAAGCGTACTCTTCATCCTTCTTGAGGGAGACGTACTCTGTCTCCCGCTCGAATTCTGGCCAGGGTAAAGTGGCGAATAGCGCGATCGTCTCGTCCATATCGGCGCGGGCATCCTCGAGACGATCCTTCATGTCTTTCAGATCGGCCTCGCTCGGCAGGTGTGTGAACCCACCCACAGCCATCGCACAGGGATGGGTGTGGCGGCCACCGATCATCGCGCACAGGTCACCGGACAACTTTTTGATTTTCAGCGCCCGTTCCACGACCCCTCGATGGGTCGCCACCAGTGGGATGACTGAGCCGACACCGAGGAAATCCGGCGCGACCAGATAATAGGTATGCAGGACGTGACTGTCTATTATCTCACCGTGGAAGATGAGCTTGCGCAGCAATACCGTCTGCTCCGAAGGCTCGACTCCCAGCGCGTTTTCCGTGGCACGCAGGCTGGCCGTGGCATGGCCAACGCTGCAGATGCCGCAGATGCGAGAGGTGATATGGCTGAGTTCATAATACGGCCGTCCGCGTACGAACGCCTCAAAGAAGCGAGGGGCCTCGACAACCTCGAAGCGACATTGCTTTATCTCACCTTTCTTTACGTCCACGACGATGTCGCCGTGTCCCTCAACACGGGTGACGTGGTGTACGTTGACATTTACATCAACTGCGCTCATTTTCCCTCCTCAACCATTTTCTCCTGCACCTGATACGTGTTGAACATTGTCATTCGAGACATCACTTCATCCACAGTTAACCCAGCTTCGGCTAGCACGTCCTTCATCGCGTTCTCGTTGGGATGGGGGATGAATCCCCGGCAGCCCTCGCAGCCATCGCCGTAGGTTGGGCAGATGGCGTCACATCCAGCCCGGGTAACCGGCCCCAAGCAGAACTTGCCGATGTGGAACATGCATACGTTTTCCTTCAGTTTACACTCCACACAGACCGGGTAGTCGGGGATGGCTGGTTTCTTGCCCAGAAGCACAGCCTTGACCACCCGCACAAATTCCTCCCGATCGATAGGGCAGCCAGGGATTACGGCGTCCACCTCAATCACGGCACTGATAGGGCGGGCCTCGTAGGTGTCATACCAATCTGCCTTGTCCCCATAGACCCAGTGTCGAACGTCCTCCAGCGGGTGTAGATTCTTGAGCGAGTTGACTCCTCCCAGATGGGCGCAAGCCCCCAGCGCGACGACAATGCCGGCCTGGGCACGGATCTCTTCCAGGCGTTTCTCATCGGACTTGCGGGTGCAGGAGCCTTCGATGAATGCGATTTGATAGTCCTCTCCCTTCTCGGTCATCGCTTCACGGAACTGGACAATCTCGACGGCGTCGAGCAGATCCAAACTCGTCTGGAGAGAATCAACCACCGTTAGCTGGCATCCCTCACAACACGCAAAATCGAAGAAAGCGACCTTTGGCTTTCCATTGTTGGTCGTATTGCTCATTACAATGCCTCCTCGATGCCCTTGATCTGGGCGTAGGTGAACACAGGGCCGTCCTGGCAGCAGTATAGGTTGTTGATCTGGCAGTGACCGCATTTCCCCACGCCACACTTCATCCGTCGTTCCAACGACAGGTATATCTGCGTCTCGGGAATGCCCTTGCCCAACAATTCCATCAGCACGAAGCGATACATAATGGGGGGACCGCAGGTCACGGCGACGGTGTTGCGCGGGTTGACACTGACCTCTGGGAAGAGTGTGGTGATGACACCTACATGACCGTCCCAGGTCTCATCCCCGCGATCTACCGTGACCCGGCACTCTACGTCGTCGCGGGCTACCCATTCGTCGAGTTCGTCCCGGAAAAGCAATTCGTCGGGTCGCCTGGAACCATACAGGATGATCACCCGCCCAAATAAGCCACGCTCGTCCAGCACCTGGTTGATCAGCGAGCGGAGCGGAGGCAGCCCCATACCACCGGGGGCGAAAAGCAGGTCCTTGCCACGCATCTTTTCGATGGGGAATCCGTGGCCAAAGGGGCCGCGGATGCCTACTTTGTCTCCCGACTCTAGCGCGTGTAATGCCTCGGTCACGTCCCCAACCCGCCGCACACACAGCTCAAAAGTGCCATTGGAACGGCTGGGCGAAGACGTGATAACGAAGGGTGCCTCGCCCACACCCAGCACTGAAACCATAGCAAACTGCCCTGGCTCGTGCCCCATGCTGCGTCCGTCCGGTAACTCGGCAGTAAACAGCTTCTCCTGTGGACCTATCTGCTCGACGCTGAGCAGTTGGGCCATCTCGGGCGTATAGATTGATGTCGTCATTGTTCCATTCTCCCTCACACACACGCCACTGCGTGGATGGTATTAAAACCATCCACGATGCTGATGTTCGCTACGCAGGCACGGATGCAACGACCACACCCCACACAGCCTAGCTCATCGAACTTTTCATAGATATACTTGCCCTTGCGCATAAAGCGGTGGCGCTGGCGACCTGCCCGGGCCTCGCGAAAGTTCTCCCCGCCAGCCACACGGGCGAATTCGTCCAATTGACACGAGTCCCAGCGGCGGCGGCGTTCCCCCTCGGTGAGCGCCATATTCACCTCATCGAAAACGTTAAAGCAGTAGCACGTGGGGCAGACGTTGGTGCAAGATCCGCAGGCCAAGCAGCGCTCACCCAATTCCTCCCACAGGGGATGGTCGTACGCTGTGCTCAACAGGGCCGGCAGTTCGGCTGCATCGAAATTGAGACGATAGGTGAAGCGGGGCCACTTGGCGCCTAGCACTTCGTTCAAGCGACGTATATCAGCGTCTGTGGCCTCACTGGCTGTTCCGTAGCTGGAGAGCAGATTCTCTCCAGCCTCGGTCGCCACATCCACCGCGTAGGCCGCTCCCAGATCGGTCAAATGGAGATCGTACCCGGTATCGGCGACCAAAGTCCCCATGCTCTTGCAAAATGAATGCTCATCGCAGGGTTCCAGGCATTCCAGGCTGACGATGACGGTCTGTTGTCGCCGCGCGAGGTAGTGAGCGTCGGGATAATCCTCCGAGAATGCCCTGTCCAAGAGATTGATAGCGTGCAGATCACAGGTGTGCACCCCTAGGAGCACCGTCGGCTTGGCCTCAATGACCGGCTCTATGTGAGGCTCCTTCATCGTGAAGGTCGCCAACCGCTCCTCAGGCGGTTGCAGTGCTTTCTTGGGCGGCAGGATGGTTGTATTGTAGTCAAGCCGCAATTGGGCCGGGTCAGCGATCGGCCCAAAGGCAAACTGGGGACCTTTCGCCCGCGGCCCGATGACCTGATAGTCGGCCATCAGGGCTTTGACCAGCGGGGAGAGTGCTCCCTTGTCCAGAATCATTAGGCTCATATCAGTCTCCTCACATTGGTATGTTGGTGGATCGGAGATTGGGAAACCGGCGCGTCGGGATTCGCGGCTAACGCACCAGTTTGCCAATCTACCAGTCTACTGAATGTAAATAACAATCTCCAAGTGGGTGCCTATGCCCACCTTGGACTCTAAGCTCATCACGTCGGCACAAGCATGGATGTTGGGCAGCCCCATGCCTGCACCGAACCCCATTTCCTGTACCCAGGGTGGAGCGGTTGAGTATCCCGGCTGCATAGCCTGCTCAACATCCGGGATTCCCTCTCCTTTGTCCAGGGCCTCGACCCTGATGCGGTCGGGCCGTACCTCAGCGACAATCTCACCACCATCGCTAAAGATCACAATGTTCATCTCCGCTTCGTAGGTGGCGACGGACACGCGGCGTATTATGGGAGGAGGGATGCCCAGTCGGCTCAGGGTCTTGCGTAACTCACTGGATGCTTCTCCAGCCCGGATGATGTCTCCGGCAGCCACACGATAACCAAAGACGAGGGCAATATCGTCGGCAACAATGTCCTCAAAGATGTGACTTGCGCGGTAGCGATGCATCTCTTCCTCGTGATAGTCTGTCTCAAGCTGCCTGAGCATCGCCTGGGCAATATCTCCGGGGGTGATGATACCAACCATGTCCCCCTTATGGCCGATAATAGGAAAGCGTCCGTATTTGAGCTTGCTGAACTTGCCTATTGCGCGGACCAAGGGCTCGTCGGCGTAGAGGGTTTCCGGATCGGGCGTCATTTTCTCACCCACCGTGGCGTCCATTTCGCCGGCCTTCAGGGCCTTGATCAGGTCCTCAGTGCTGATAATGCCAACCATCCGGTCTCCTTCGACCACCGGTGTTCCAGAGATACCGTTGGTGCGCAATATCTCTCCGAATTCGGCCATGGTGAGACTAGGAGGCACACTGATGACGTCGCTGGACATGGCCTGCGCAATCTTGAGTTCGTAGGCTAGAGCCTGACGTATAGTGATCTCTCTAGCGAGCTCTTGGTCCACGTCACTGGGCCGATCAGCTTTCCTCGAAGGCATCACGCCACCGGCGCAGGGTGAGTTCAAAGAGACCGCAACCGGGGAGTCCAGCCTGGTAGATTCGGCCACAGGTCTCGAACATCGTGAACTTGGAGGCCAGTAGTGGGATACCTTTCCCTTCAGCCAGAGCGATAGTCTCCGGTGGGGGGATTTTGCCGCGTACAAAAACGATGGCCTTTATGCCGGCCATCTCGGCCGTGCGCACCACCTGGGGATTGGTCAACCCGGACATCAGCAGGGTCCCTTCATGGGTAAAGGCCAAGACGTCACTCATCAGGTCGGCCCCACATCCCATCTCGATGTCTTGGTCCAGGTCTATATTCTCAGTTATGAGCTTACCTTCGATAATCTCTAGCACTTTACCAAGCTTCATCTTCTACCTCCCCGGGTCTTGCGGGCTGTCTGCCATCATCAGTATAGTATAGCATATCGTTGTCCCGGTGCCAATGTCGTTCGTCCCGTTTCGGTTGTGATGGGTCACATTAACGTCAATACGCGGTTTCATGGGCTTGCCTGGCTGCCGTCACAATGTATGTTTCTCTAGCTCGTTTCTCAGCCAGGCCAGCCACTGTTCCAATCCCTGGCCAGTCTTGCAGGAGAGAGGAAAAAAGGCCAAGCCTGGGTTGAGTGGTTCCACCCCCTGGCGAAAATAGTCCACATCAAAATCGAATGCTTCCAGCACATCGATTTTGTTCAGCACCAGTGCATCAACCCCGCGGTACATCACTGGGTACTTGTACGGCTTGTCGTCTCCCTCTGGTACGCTGGCGATGAGGACGCTACGATGTGCCCCCAGTTTGAAGGAGGCCGGGCAGACCAGATTGCCCACATTCTCAATGATCAGCAGATCCAATTCCGTCAACGGAAGTTGCGGCAACGCGCTCTGGAGCATCGGGGCGTCGAGATGACAGGTCCCACCGGTGTTGATCTGCACGGCGGGGACGCCCAGTGCGGCGATACGGTCGGCATCCAGCGTGGTGGCGATGTCACCGTCCACAGCGCCGATACGGAGCTCCTCCTTCAGCGCCTCGATCGTGCGTGTGATGAGGCTGGTCTTGCCAGCCCCTGGGGAGGCCATGATGTTGATTGCGAAAATCCCCGCGGCGTCCAGTTGCTTGCGGTTTGCAGCAGCCAGTTGGTCATTGGCGCTCAGAATCTGTTCCACGACAGGCACGCGTATGGTCATAAGTGTCTACTCTATCTCAATGCTCTCAAGCCGAAATTCGTCGCCCCCGGCGGCGATAACTTGCTTGCAGGCGCACATGGGGCAGGCATAATCACGTCCATTGAGGGGGAATACGTGGCCACAGCCCAAGCAACGTAGACTCCCCGGCACCCGCTCGAAGTGCAGTTCAGATCCTTGGGCGATTGTGTCTTGACTGACAATATCCCAGTAGAACTGGACCGACTCATCCATGACGCTGGATAGCTCCCCGATGAGTAGATTCAGCCGGGCAATGCGTTGGGCGTTGGCTTGCTCTGCGTGACGTAGTGCGATGTCCAGCAGGCTTTGGGTGATCGACAGTTCGTGCATCCGGGATTGGGCCCACTAGGTAGCATGTGGACTGCAAAGTTAGCGTCATTATACCTGAATCAACCTCAATGCACAACCATCGGAATACTATCCTGCCCGGTTTTCTGTAGCTCCTCGAAAAGCATATCTGCTTGACACGTCTGAGCCACGTAGTATAATCTATGTTTGATAGTCGTTTCTTTCAATCCCTCATAGCCAGGGCTTATGGGATCTGTCGTTGATCGTCTCCCAGGCCTGGAGGGTGCAACAAAGCCAAACAGCAGGCTCTATGTGCTTCACACGTACTCTGGAGTCATACCCAGTATGCCGTGTCTCTGTAGTCTGGCAGCTACCGATTAACCCATTTGTCGCCGGTTGGGCAGAGGAGCCTGAGTTCTATTCGTCAATGAACAAAATGGATAATCCCGTTGGAGTCTAGTCATGTGATATTGGGACTTGTTGACTGGATCGATGGAGTGATGAGAGGAGGTGGCGCTATTATTCCTGACTGACTATGTTTCTACACGTGGATTGGAATCAGATTCTAGACGAGGACGATTAAGCAATAGGAGGTAAGCTGAGATATGAGACTCAGCAGAAGAGAGTTTCTGAAACTGACGGG